>JAWSVN010000110.1:13022-42114 GCA_033851875.1 Acidimicrobiales bacterium | reverse complement strand
AGAACTGTCAGGCCGAGGGGGCGAGGCGCTCGGCGGCCCGTCGCACCTCGACGCGGCGCTCGGCGAAGACCTTCGTCCAGTCCTGGTGCACCCGCCGTTCGGCGTGACGTCGCCGTTCCGGCTGGTCGAGTTCGGGGTGGTCGAGGAAGGCGGCGGTGGAGTCGAGGGCTTCGGTCAGGGCATCCATGTCGTGGTCGCGCACGGCAGAGGCCACCTCGTTGCGCCGCTCCAGCTCGCCCGGGTCGCCGCCCGTGGTCATGATCACGAGCGCTCGGGGCACGGCCTCGGCCAGGGCGCTGAGCATCTGACGACCGGGGGTGCCGGGCGACAGGTCGGCCAACACGACCACGTCGGGCAGGGTCTGTCGGGCGACGTCGACCGTCATCACGGCGTTGGGGGCCGTGGCGACGACCTCGAAGCGGGGATGGCCGGACGCGACGCGTTCCACGACCTGCGACTGGAGCGGGTCGGCGATCCCGACCACCATGCGATAGGAGGGCGACATGTCCCTCCATCGGCGGGACCGCCGTCGCGCTTGAGGCTCAGGGAGCGAGGAGGACGAACACCTCGGCCGCCCGCGCCAGTACGTCCTCGCCGAGCTGCGGGAACACGCCCCACACCAGGGTGAAGGCTGCGGCGAAGGCGACGACGGCGAGACCGGTGATCGGGAGGTCGGTGTCGGTGCCGGCGAGCACGAGGGTCTCGACGCCGACATCGGCCGAACCGTCGTCCTCGGCTCCATCGTCGGCGTGGACCACGGCGGCGTCGGCATCGTCGAGGAACATCGCCACGACGATGCGCAGGTAGAGGAAGGCGGCGACGACGGCGGCCAGCATCGCCAGCCCGGCGAGCACGTAGGCCTCGCCGTCGACGGCGGCGACGATCACCCGGAACTTGGCCATGAAGCCGGAGGTGAACGGCACACCGGCCTGGGCGAACAGCAGGACGGCGAACAGCCCGCTCAGCAGCGGCTGACGACGGGCGAGACCCCGGAACGAGTCGACACTGGTCGTCTCGTCGCCTCGGCCGCTGACGAGGGAGATCACGCCGAAGCTGCCGACCACCAGCACCGAGTAGGCGAGCAGGTAGAAGGCGAGGGCCCGCATACCGGTGCGCGTCACGTCGGCGTCGGGCGTGCCGGCGGCGTGCACGGCGACGAGCATGAAGCCGGCGTGGTTGATCGACGAGTAGGCGAGCATCCGCTTCACGTCGGTCTGCACGATGGCGAGGAACGAGCCGACCAGCAGGGTGATGAAGGCCATGGCCGCCACGACCGGACGCCAGTCCGACGACACCTCGCCGAGGCCGAGGATCAGCACCCGGGCCATGGCGGCGAAGGCGGCGACCTTGACGGCCGAGCCCATGAACGACACCACCGGGGTGGGGGCGCCCTGGTAGACGTCGGGCGTCCACATCTGGAACGGGGCGGCCGACACCTTGAAGCCGAAGCCGACGAGGAGGAGGGCGATGCCGACGAGCAGCATCGACGAGTCGTCGGTGGCGGTCAGAGCCCGCTCGTTGGCGTCGCCGAGGGTGCCGGCGATCGCCGAGATCGATGTGGTGCCGGTCGCGCCGTAGAGCAGCGCGATCCCGTAGAGGAAGATCGCGGACGACAGGGCACCGAGGATGAAGTACTTGAACCCGGCCTCCTGCGACGACACCCGCCGCAGGTGGAGGGCGGCGAGCACGTAGACGGCGATCGACAGGATCTCGAGGCCGACGAAGAGCAGGATCAGGTCGTCGGCGGCGGCCATGATCACGCCGCCGGCAGCAGAGATCAGCAGGAGCACGTACCAGTCGGGGCCCTCGAGGCCCTCACGACGCAGGTAGCCGTCGAAGAGCAACGCCACCAGCACGGTGACGATGCAGATCACGAGGGTGACGTAGACCGTGAACGCGTCGACGATCATGGCACCGCCGGTGATCGTGAGCTGGACCGGGCCCTCGGCCTCGGTGACCCGGTCGTAGATCGGCAGCAGGGAGAACCCGGCGGCGATCCCGATCGCGGCGGTGATGCCAGCGGGGATGCTGCGGTTGCGCGTCGCCGGTACCAGCGAGGTGAGCGTGACGAGCAGGACGCCACCGACGCCCAGGATGATCACGGGCCACAGCAGCGACCACTCGACGGGTGGGGTGGCGATGGTCTCTTGGGCGAGCATCAGCCGTGCTCCTCTTCGGTCTCGTCGCTGTGGTCGGCGTCGTCATGATCGGCATCGTCGCCGTGATCATCGCCATGGTCGCCGCCATGATCATCGCCGTGGCTGGCCGCCTCGAGTTCGGCCTCGTGGTAGGTGGCGATCAGCTCATCGACGCCGGCCGGTCGATCGGGCATGTGCTCGGGTCCGGGCTCGGAGAAGTCGTCGATGTTGGCCTCGAGGTGGGCCACGAGGGCGTCGACCGAGGGCTCGATGCGCTCGAGCATCGGCTTCGGGTAGACGCCGAGGAAGACGATCAGGCCGAGCAGGGGCAGGATCGCCAACCCCTCCGACCAGCGCAGCTCCTCGAACTGGGCGTTGTCGTCGTCGGGCGTCCCGTGGAACACCCGCTGGTACGCCCAGAGCAGGTAGAGGGCGGCGAGGATCACGCCGGCGACGGCCGGGATCGTCCACCACCGGGCGCCCTGGAAGCCGCCGAGCAGGATCAGGAACTCGCCGACGAAGCCGTTGAGGCCGGGCAGACCGACGCTCGACAGCATCACCAGCGTGAAGACGCCGGCGAACACCGGGGCGACCTTCTGCAGACCGCCGAGGGCGGCGATCTCACGGGTGTGGCGACGCTCGTAGATCCAGCCGACGAGGATGAACAGCGCACCGGTCGAGATGCCGTGGTTGACCATCTGGAACACGGCGCCCTGGATGCCCTGGGTGTTGAGCACGAACAGGCCGAGAGCGATGAACCCGAGGTGGGCGACCGAGGAGTAAGCGATGACTCGCTTGAGGTCCTTCTGCATCGTCGCCACGGCGGCGCCGTAGAGGATGCCGATCACGCCGAGGGTGAGGAAGATCCACGCCAGGTCGTGGGCGACCTGAGGGAAGAGGTAGAGGCCGAAGCGCAGGTAGCCGTAGGTACCGAGCTTGAGCATGACGCCGGCGAGGATGACCGAGCCGGCGGTCGGCGCCTCGGTGTGAGCGTCGGGCAGCCACGTGTGGAGCGGGAACAGCGGCACCTTGACGGCGAAGGCGGTGGCGAAGCTGAGGAAGATCAGCGTCTGGGCCGTGGTGCTGAGCGCCGGCACGTGCTCGGCCAGGACCTGCACGTCGAACGTCAGCTCGCCGGTGGTCCGGGCGGTGAGGAACGCCAGGGCGACGATGCCGACGAGCATCAGGGCACCGCCGGCCATCGTGTAGAGGAAGAACTTGAGGGCGGCGTAGACCCGGTTGCCGTGGCCCCAACCGCCGATCAGGAAGTACATCGGCACCAGCACGACCTCGAAGAAGAGGAAGAACAGGAGCAGGTCGAGGGCCATGAACACGCCCATCGAGCCGGCCATCAGGATCATCAGCCACAGGTAGTAGGGCTTCGGATCGTGGTGGTGGTCGGTGGTGAGGATGGCGATGGGGAACAGGACGCCGCTCAGCACGACGAGGAACAGCGAGATCCCGTCGATACCGAAGAACCACTGCAGGCCGAGGTCTTCCACCCAGGCGGTGCGGGTCACGAACTGGAGACCGGCCTCGGTCTTGTCGAACTGGGCCAGCATCCACAGCGACATGGCGCCGGTGATCGACGAGCCGAGCAGGGCGGTGGCCTTCAGCTCGGCGGCGCGGTTGGCACCGATGAAGGCGATCACCACGGCGGTGAGCACCGGGACGAGGATCAGGGCCGGCCCGATGGGGAAGGTCGCCGTGTGGGCGGATTCAGCAGCGAGAACGATCATGCGAACAACCTCAGGACCAGGGCGGCCACGACGACGACCACGCCGCCGACCAACCCGAGGGCGTATTGCCGGACGAAACCGGGCTGGAGAACCCGGAGGCCCTGACCCAGTTGGCGGACCCCGGTGGCCACACCGTTGACGGCCCCGTCGACCACACCCTTGTCGAACAGGGCGAACCCGTCGAACAGGGAGCGGCCGGGGCCACCCATGAAGGCGGCCAGGCCCTTGTCGTAGTGGATGGCCATACCGAGCTCGTCGCGCTCGATCTTGGCCGGGTCGGCCTTGCCCCGCAGGTAGACGGCGAAGGCGCTCACGATCGCGACGACACCGACGGCGACGGCGATCACGGCCAGCATCACCTTGGTGGCGGCGGTGGCCGAGCCGTGGGCCTCGTTGCCGAACAGGGCCGGCTCGAGCCAGTGCCCGAGGAAGTGGAGGTCGGAGGTGAAGGGCAGGTTGAGCCCGCCACCGACGATCGAGAGCCCGGCCAGCACGATCAGCGGCAGGGTCATCGTCCACGGCGACTCGTGGGGGTGGTACTCGCGTCGCTTGTGGTAGCTCTCGGGCAGGTGCTCTTCGAATGCCTCGACGTCGGGGGCCGGGGTGAAGGCCGTGACGTGGTCCGGCACGGCCGGGGCGTCGGCCCGTTGCGCGGCGACCTTGTCGATCTGGGCCCGCAGTGCGCCGGCGGCCTGCGTGGCTTCGGTGGCCGCGCCGACGGCGTCGGCCAGCTTGGCCTGGGCCTTGGCGAGGGCGTCCTCAGCCTTGGGACCGGCCTTCTCGGCCTTGTCGACCGCCTTGGTCAACTTGCCGTAGGCCTTCTCGTCGGCCGGGTCGCCGGCCTCGAGGGCCTCGCGGGCCGAGGTGAGGTCGGCGGCGGCCTTGTCGATCGCCTCGGAACGCTTGGCCACGTCGGCCTCGGCCTTCTCGACGGCTTCACGGGCCGACGCCACGGCGGTCTCGGCCTCGGCGGCCTGGGTCTCGGCGGCCACGACTCGCTGGCCGAAGGCGGCGTCGATCTCGTCCTGATGGGCGTCGAAGAAGCGCACCCGGCCGAAGAAGGTGAGGATGACCTGGCGGGTCATGTAGAAGGCGGTCAGCAGGGCCGTGAGCAGGCCGATCGCCCACAGCAGCTTGCCGTTGAGCCCCGGCTCGTTCCAGGCGTAGAGGAGGATCTCGTCCTTCGACCAGAAGCCGGCGAAGGGTGGCACGCCGGCGATGGCGAGCCAGCCGATGATGAACGTGCCGGCCGTGATCGGCATGAAGCGGGCCAGGCCGCCCATGCGACGCATGTCCTGCTCGTCGTGCACGCCGTGGATCACCGAACCCGAACCGAGGAACAACAGGGCCTTGAAGAAGGCGTGGGTGACCATGTGGAAGATGGCAGGGATGTAGCCGCCGAGGCCGACGGCGAGGAACATGTAGCCCAGCTGCGACACCGTCGAGTAGGCCAACACCTTCTTGATGTCGGTCTGACCGATGGCGGCGAGGGCGGCGACCAGGGCGGTGAGGGCACCGATCCAGGCCACGACGTTGGTCGACCACGGCTCGGCGATGGCGAGCACCGGATTGAGACGGGTGAGCAGGTAGATGCCCGAGGTCACCATCGTGGCGGCGTGGATGAGGGCCGACACCGGCGTGGGGCCGGCCATGGCGTCGGGCAGCCAGACGAAGAGGGGGATCTGGGCCGACTTACCGGCGGCCGCCAGCATGAACACCAGCACGATCGCGGTGGCGAAACCGGTGCTGATCGCCCCGGCCTCGGCCGAGGTGAGGATGTCGGCGTAGCGGATCGAGCCGATCGCGTTGAACAGCAGGAACATGCCGATCATGTAGCCGAAGTCGCCGATCCGGTTGGTGACGAACGCCTTCTTGCCGGCCGAGGCGTTGGCCTCGTCGGTGAACCAGAACGAGATGAGGAAGTAGGAACACGCACCCACACCCTCCCAGCCGAGGAAGGTGACCAGGAGGTTGTCGCCCAGCACCAGCAGCAGCATCGAGGCGGCGAAGAGATTGAGGTAGAGGAAGAACTTCGAGAAGTTCGGGTCCCCGTGCATGTAGCCGACCGAGTAGAGGTGGATGAGCGTGCCGATGCCGGTGATGAACAGGCACATCGTGATCGACAGTGGGTCGACGAGGAACCCGATGTCGACGCTGAACGAGCCCGACGGAACCCAGGTGAAGATCTTCTGGATGAAGAACCGCTCCTCGGCCGGCTCGGCGACGAGGCCGACGAACACGGTGAGGGTGGCGAGGAAACTGCCGGCCATCACGCTGGTGGCCAGCCACCCGGCCAGCGGTTCGCCGAGACGGCGACCGACCAGGACCAGGGCGACGAAGCCTGCCAGCGGCAGGGCCGGGATGAGCCAAGCGGCTTCGAGCACGGCGCTATCCCTTCAGCTCGGAGAAGTCGTCGACCGAGGCCGACGGTTGGCGGCGGAGCAGCGCCACCACGATGGACAGGCCCACCACCACTTCGGCGGCCGCCACCACCAGGACGAAGAACACCGCGGTGTAGCCGGCGAGGTCGTCGAGGGCGTTGGAGAAGGCGACGAACGTCAGGTTGACGGCGTTGAGCATCAGCTCGACGCACATGAACATCACCAACGGGTTGCGCCGGCTCAGCAGCCCGGCCGTGCCGATCGAGAACAGCGCGGCGCTGAGGACGAGGTACCAGGTCTCGGTGATGATCATCGGGTAGCCGTCCCCGGCTCGTCGACGACGAGGTCCTCGGCACCGCGGTTGCGGACCAGGACGACGGCGCCGATCGTGGCGATCGTCAGAAGGAGGCCGGTGGCCTCGAACGCCAACAGGTTGCGAGTGAACAGATCGCGGGCCAACTGCACGGTCACCGAGTCGGCCTCGGTGTCGGTGGGGTCGGGCTCGACCTTGGGCGCCACCTCGGAGCGACCACCGGTCAGCGCGACGGCGCCGTCGTCACCGCCGGGTCCCGACAGGAACAGGCCGGCGCACAGCAGGACGAACATGGCCGCACCGGCGGCGAGGCCAGCGGCCTTCTGCCCGGGCAGGGCGTCGTCGTCGATCACCTCGTCGCGGTCGACACCGAGCAGCATGATCACGAACAGGAACAGCACCACGATGGCGCCGGCGTAGACGACCACCTGCACGAAGGCGAGGAACTGAGCGTTCTGGAGGATGAACAGGATCGCCACGCCGAAGAACGAGGCGATGAGGGAGAGGGCGTTGTGGACCGGGTTACGGAACAGCACCACGCCGAGCCCGCCGCCGAGAATGATGGCGGCCGACACGACGAACACGATGAGATCGACCATCAGTGGTGGCCTCCGTGACCGTCGTCGTGACCGTCGCCGGGCGCCGGCTCGGGCTCGGGGTCCTCGAACGCCTGGCCCTTCTCGGGCTCCCGCACGCCGTAGCCGAGCTCGCCCGACCAGGCGACGGTGTTTTCGTAGGCGGCACGCCCGGCCGAGCTCGTGGCCCGCATCCAGCCCGAGGTGTGCTCGTCGTCGCCGGGACGCCAGTCCTCCCACGGGAGCTGCTGGGGCTTGCCGTCGTCGCCGACGAGGAGCTCGTCCTTGGTGTAGATGGCGTCGGCCCGGTTGGTGAAGCTGAACTCGAACAGCTTCGACTCGGTGATCGCCTCGGTCGGGCACGCCTCCACGCACATGTCGCAATGGATACAGCGCAGGTAGTTGATCTCGTAGACGAAGCCGAAGCGCTCGCCGGGCGAGGTCGGGTCGGCGGGATCGTTGTCCTTGCCGCGCACGTAGATGCACTTGGCGGGGCAGACACCGGCGCAGAGCTCGCAGCCGATGCACTTCTCCATGCCGTCCTCGTAGCGGTTGAGGACGTGGCGGCCGTGGACGCGTTCGGGCTTGGGCGCCTTCTGGTCCTTCGCCGACGGTTCACCGTCACGGCCCTTGCGGCCGCCGCGGTACTCACGGGTCGTGACGCCCTCACCCCACTTCTTGAAGGTGACGGCAAATCCCTCGAGATAGCCCATCAGTGGCCTCCCTCGTCGTCGGTGTGGACCAGCTCGGGGGCGGCGTGGAGCCGCAGGCCGGCCTCGGCAAGTCGTTCGTCGCGGGCGTTGGCCACGGCCTTGAGCACGAGGGCCGCCATGAGGGCGAGCCCGACGAGGCCGACCAGCACGGCCAACACGACGTCGCCGCCCGTCGAGTCGAAGACTCCGAAGTTGCCGTCCTGGGCGACCCGGATGCCGGCCAACACCAGGAGCCAACCGAGCGACAGCGGGATCAGCAGCTTCCAGCCGAGATCCATGAGCTGGTCGTAGCGGAGGCGGGGCAGGGTGGCCCGGAACCAGACGAACACGAACAGGAACACCAACAGCTTGATGAAGAACAACGCCAGGCCGACGAACGGGCCGAGGAAGTCGGCGAACGTGATGCCGGGGATGTCGAACAGCGGGGCCGGGCCGCCGAAGAACAGGGTGACGATGATGGCGCCCATCGTCACGGTGTTCATGAACTCGGCGAGGAAGAACAGGGCGAAGCGGATCGACGAGTACTCGGTGTGGAAGCCGCCGACCAGCTCCTGCTCGGCCTCGACGAGGTCGAAGGGCGGCCGGTTGAGCTCGGCGGTGCCGGCGATCAGGAACACGACGAAGGGGATGAAGCCGGTGGCCACGACGTGCCAGCGGGTGAGCCCACCGGCCTGGTTGAGCACCATGTCGTGGGTGCTGAGGGTGCCCGACACGAGGATCACCGCGGCGAGCGAGAGTCCGAGGGCGGCCTCGTAGGAGATCCCCTGGGCCGAGGCTCGGACCGAGCCGAGCAGGGGGTACTTCGAGCCCGACGACCAGCCGGCGAGCATCACGCCGTAGATGCCGAGCGAGCTCATCGCCAGGAAGAACAGGATGCCGACCGGCACATCGGCGGTCTGCCAGTAGAAGGTGCGCCCGAAGAGGGTCGAGCTGCCATCCGCGCCACCGCCGAAGTCGCCGGCGATCGGCACGACCGTGAAGGTCAGGAAGGCCGGAACCAGCGCCAGGTAGGGGGCGAGCTGGAACACGAACCGGTCCGACCGGGTGGGGATGATGTCTTCCTTGAAGAAGAGCTTGGTCCCGTCGGCCAGGGTCTGGAACAGGCCGAAGGGGCCGGCGACGTTCGGGCCGATGCGGTTCTGGAGGCGGCTCACGACCTTGCGCTCGAACCAGACCATCAACATGGTGGCCACGAGGCAGATCACGAACGACACGAGCACCATGACCAGCGACATGATCGCATCGCCCAGGTCGACGCCGTCTCGGAGGAAGGGATGGCCCATCAGTTCGCCGTCACTCGGATGTCGGTGACCGGCCGATCGACCGACAGCAGGGCCGTCGCATCGAAGCCGGGCAGGTTGAACGGGATGCGAGCCGCCCCCTTGGGCAGCCCCGCCATCGGCACCGCCGGGAGGCGGTGGCCGGTGCCGGCGACCTCGAGCAGCACCTCGGCGCCCTCGGCGATGCCGAGCGCCTCGAAGTCGGCGAGTGCGAGGCCGAGGGAGGGCTCGGCGGGAAGGGAGGCGAGCGACGCCGACTGCGCGACCATCGTTCCTCCGTCCCACATCGCTCGATCGACCACCAATCGCAGACCGTAGCCGTCGGCCGAGGGCACGGCGACGTTCTCGGGCAGCGATGGCGACCACGAGCGGGTGCGGTCGATCAGCGGGCCGTCGGTGGCGACGTCGAGGGCCGTCCAGTCGACGTCGGCGAAGGCGGGGACGGCGGCCGACAGGGACGCCCGGAGCTCATCGAGGGTGACGGCGCCGAGGTCTCGGTCGAGGGCGGACGCCAGTTCGGCGGCGATCATCCAATCGGGTCGGCTCTGGCCGGCGGCGGTGACCTTGGCCTTGAGGGGGCTCAGGCGACCCTCGAGATTGAGGAAGGCCCCGTCGACCTCGCCGGCGGCGGAGGCCGGCAGGACCACGTCGGCGGCGGCGACCGACTCGTTGTGGAGGGTGTCGATGGCGACGACGGTGCTCACCCGGTCGAGAGCCTTGCGGGCCAGCTCGGTGTCGGGGAAGTCGGCGATCGGGTCGGCGCCGAGCAGCACGAGCGTCTCGAGCTTGCCGGCGGCGGCCGCCTCGAGGATGCCCTCGGTGTCGAGGCCGGTGACCACGGCGGGGGTGGCCCCGAGGTCGAGCTCGGGGGTGAGGCCCATCTCGAGGGCGCCGTGGATGTTGCCGCGACGAAGCGCCGAGAGCACCTTCGCCTCGGGGGCCAACCGCTTCAGGGCGGCGACGGCGGCGATGGCGTAGTCGGGCGACTCGGCCAGGTTGGCCCGACCGAGCACGATCGTGACCGGTCGGCCGGAGGTGAGCAGGCCGTGGGCCGAGGCGAGATCGGCGGCGGCGACGCCACCCACCTCGTCGCCGGTGGCCCCGTCGGCCAGGGCGGCGGCGACCTCGGCCACCGCACCCGGGAGGGGGTGGAGCGAAGCGGCGGCCTGACCCGACAGGCCGGTCGGCCGGGCGGTCAGCTCGACGAGCGATGCGCCGTCCTCGATCGCCGCGTGACGCAGGCGGAGGTAGAGGGTCGGCAGCTCTTCCTTGGGGTCGGCCGAGAGGAGCACGACCACGCCGTTGGGCGCCGCGGCCTCGGCGATGGTGGCGTCGGCCAGGCCGGCCACGACGTCGCCGGGGAGGCCGTCGCCCAGCTGGGCGTCGACGTTGGCCACGCCGAGCGACGTCAGCAGCGCACTCCAGGCGAACTGGGCTTCGAGGGGGAGACGGGCACCGCCGATGACACCGATCTTGTCGGCCGGGGCCGACAGGGCTTCGGCGGCGGCGCCGAGGGCCCGGTCCCAGCGGACCTGGCTCACCTCGTCGCCGACGAGAGCCTGGGGGTCGGTGAGGCGGGCCTCGCTGTTGGTGGCCTCGTAGGCGAAGCGCTCCTTGTCGGAGAGCCAGCCCCAGTTGACGGCATCGGAGTCGACGCCGAGGATGCGGACCAGCTCGTCGCGCGACGACTGGAGGGCCACGCGAGCGCCGGTCGAATCGACGACCGAGGTCGACTCGACCTCGGTGAGGTCCCACGGGCGGGCCTTGAACCGGTAGGGGGCGGCGGTGAGGGCACCGACCGGGCACGCCTGCACGGTGTTGCCACTGAAGTACGAGGCGAACGGGTGATCCGGGAAGGTGTTGACCTGGGTCTCGTTGCCACGGTCGATGAAGTGGATCAGGGGGTCGCCGGCCACGTCGGAGGCGAAGCGGGTGCAGCGATCGCAGAGGATGCAGCGCTCGCGGTCGAGATGGACGAGGTCGCTGATCGGGATCGGCTTCTCGTAGTGACGCTTCTCCTCGACGAAGCGGCTCTCGCCGGGACCGAACGCGTAGGCGTTGTCCTGGAGGGGGCACTCGCCGCCCTTGTCGCAGACCGGGCAGTCGAGGGGGTGGTTGATCAGGAACAGCTCGAGCACGCCGTCCTGGGCCTTGGTCGTCGTCTCCGAGGTGGTGTTGACCACCATGTCGGGGGTGACGGTGAGCATGCAGCTCGGCTGCAGGGCCGGGCCGCGGCCGGCGTCGACCTCGACGAGGCACATGCGGCACATGCCGACCGGCTTCATGCGGGGGTGATAGCAGAAGCGGGGAATGTGGACGCCGTGACGCTCGGCGGCCTCGATCAGCAGCTCGCCGGGCTTCGCCTCGAGGGCCTGGCCGTCGAGGGTGAAGGCGACCCCGGTGCCGGGTTCGGTGGCGGTCACGATGCGGCTCCTTCGGCCCCGGCGGTCTCCAGGGCGCGAGCGTCGGCGGGGATCTTGGCCTCGAACTCGTCGCGGAAGCGGCGGATGGCCGAGGTGATCGGCGCCACCGACGACGGTCCGAGCGGGCAGATCGTGGTCTGCTTCGGGGGGAACGGCACCGCCTCGAGGCCCTCGGCCTCGAACGACGCCATCGGGTAGACCCCGGGGCTGATGTTCTGTCCGACCTCGAGGAGGAGGTCGATGTCGGAGGCCCGACCGTGGCCGTCGAGAATGCGCTGGAGGATCTTCTCCTCCCAGCTCGTGCCCTCTCGGCACGGGGTGCACTTGCCGCACGACTCCCGGGCGTAGAACCGCACGAGCCGCAGGGCGGCCTTCACCGCGTCGGTCGTGTCGTCCATCACCATCAGGGCGCCGGACCCGAGCATCGAACCGGCGGCGCCGATCGCCCGACCCTCCTGGAGGAGGTCGAGTTGCTCGTCGAAGAACCACGGGGCGGAGCCACCGCCGGGCACGAACGCCTTGAGGGCGTTGTCGTCGCGGATGCCCTGGCAGAAGTTGTCGTCGTAGAACAGGGTGCGGAACGACACCACGCCCTGTTCCATCTCGTAGACGCCGGGCCGCTTCACGTGGCCACTCACCGCCACCAGGCGGGTGCCGGGCGACGCCTCGGAGCCGTACTTCTTGTATTCCTCGGGCCCGTTGACCATGAGCCACGGCAGGTTGGCCAGCGTCTCGACGTTGTTGACGATCGTGGGCTTGTAGTAGACGCCCTTGGCCGCCGGGAAGTACGGCGGCTTGAGGCGGGGCATGCCCCGGTTGCCCTCGAGGCTCTCGATGAGGGCGGTCTCCTCGCCGACGATGTAGGCGCCGGCGCCCCAGTGGAGCACCACGTCGATGCTGACGTCGGTGCCGAGGATGTTCTTGCCGCAGTAGCCGGCCTCGTAGGCCTCGTTGAGGGCCTGGGCGATGCGCTCCTGGGCGAGGGCCATCTCGCCCCGCACGTAGAGGAAGCACTGGTTGAGCCCGAGGGCATAGCAGGCGATCAGGCAGCCCTCGATGAGCTGGTGGGGATCGCGCTCCATCAGGAGCCGGTCCTTGTAGGTGCCGGGCTCGGACTCGTCGCCGTTGACGACGAGGTAGCGGGGCCAGGTCGGGGGCATGAAGCCCCACTTGATGCCGGCCGGGAAGCCGGCGCCGCCACGACCGAGGAGGGTGGCGTCCTTCACCAGGGCGGCGACGTCGGCCGGCGCCATGTCGAGGGCCTTCTTGAGGCCGTCGTAGCCGCCGGTCGCCAGGGACCGCACCAGGGTGTAGCTGTCCTCGTGGACGAAGCGGCTCGAGACGATCTTGGGGCCTTCGTTGTCGACGTAGCCGGGCGCCCAGGGGACGTAGTCGTTGGAGTGGGCCATCAGTTTCCTGCCTCGTCGGCGGCCGGCTCGCGCGACGCGAACCAGGCGGGCTTGCCCGCGGTCTCGGGCGGCTCGATGCCACCGACCCGATCGGGGGTGATGTGCTGGCGGATCAGGCCCAGGGTGCCGTGGGCCGGGATGTCGTCACGCTTGCCGGCCCGCAGATCCGCGATGAGGGCGTCGAAGTCGTCGTGGGTGAGGCGGTACTCGTAGCGGTAGTTCACCTGGAGACACGGGGCCTCGGTGCACGCTGCGATGCACTCGACGTCCTCGATGGTGAACAGGCCGTCGGGCGTGGTGCCGCCCGCCTTGATGCCGAGGGTCTCCTCGGCGTGGTGCAACAGCTCCTCGCCGCCGAGCAGCTGACAGCTCAGGTTGGTGCAGATGTTGAGCATGTAGGTGCCAACGGGATGCCGCTTGAACATCTCGTAGAACGAACACGTGCCGAGCACCTCGGCCGGGGTGACGCCGACGAGTTCGGCGAGATGGGCCATCGCGTCGTCGGCGACGTAGCCGTCCTGCTCCTGGGCCAGGTGGAGCAGCGGGATCAGCGCGCTCTTCGGCCGCGGGTAGCGGGAGATGATCTCGGTGGCGAGGGCGACGTTCTGCGGGGTCAGGCGACTCAACGGTCGACCTCCCCCATGATCGGGTCGACCGAGGAGATGACGGCGACGGCGTCGGCGACGAGGCCGCCGGCCATCAGGTGGGGCAGGGATTGGAGGTTCACGATCGAAGGACCACGGATGTGCATGCGGTAGGGCTTGGAGCTGCCGTCGCTGACGATGTAGCAACCGAGTTCGCCGCGGGGCGACTCGACGGCTACGTAGACCTCGCCCTCGGGCACCTTGAAGCCCTCGGTGAAGATCTTGAAGTGATGGATCAGGGCTTCCATCGACTCGTCGATCCGGGCTCGCGGCGGCGGGGTGACCTTGGCGTCGGGCGTGCGGTAGTCGCCCTTGGGCATCCGGTCGAGGATCTGGTGGACGATGCGGATCGACTCGCGGATCTCGTTGAGGCGGATCGCGTAGCGGTCGAACGAGTCGCCGTAGGTGCCGACGACCACGTCGAAGTCGACCTCGTCGTAGGCCAGGTAGGGCTCGTCCTTGCGCAGGTCCCACGCCATGCCGGTCGACCGCAGGATCGGGCCGGTGGCCGACAGGGCCACGGCCTCGTCGCGCGAGAGCACGCCGACACCCTGGAGCCGGTCGCGCCAGATCGGCTGCCCGGTCATCAGGACGTCGTACTCCTCGAGGCGGGGCGGCAGCATCTCCATGAGCCGCAGCACCTCGTCGCGCCAGCCGTCGGGCAGGTCGGCGGCCACACCGCCGGGGCGGATGTAGTTGTGGTTCATGCGCAGGCCGGTGACCTGCTCGAAGAACCGCAGCACCTGCTCACGCTCGCGCCAGCCGTAGATCATCATCGACACCGCGCCGAGGTCCATGCCGTTGGTCGCCATGAACAGCAGGTGGGACGAGATCCGGTTGAGCTCGCTCATCAGCATGCGGATCCAGGTGGCCCGCTCGGGCACCTCGACGCCGAGCAGTTCCTCGACCGCGAGGGAGAACACCAGCTCGTTGAACAACGGCGAGGCGTAGTCCATGCGGGTGACGTTGGTGGAGCCCTGGAGATAGGTGAGGGTCTCCCCCGTCTTCTCCATGCCGGTGTGGAGGTAGCCGACGACCGGCTTCGACCGCAGCACGGTCTCGCCGTCCATCTCCAGCATCAGGCGCAGCACGCCGTGGGTGGAGGGGTGGCTCGGCCCCATGTTGACCAGCATCGTCTGGTCGTTCTCGTCGTCGAGGGGCTGGTCGGCCGCCTCGGCCATCTGCACCTCGCTCATGCGCATCACGGCATGGGAACGGGGCAGGAGGTGGGCCTGGCCGACCGGCTGGTCGGCGGGGTCGGTCGTGTCGGTGCCGGCGGCGTCGGTGACCGTCATCAGTTGGTTCCTTTGAACTGCACGGGGATCGAGCCCACGGCGTAGTCCTTGCGGAGCGGATGGCCGTCCCAGTTCTCCGGCATCAGGATGCGCGACAGGTCCGGGTGGCCGTCGAAGACGATGCCGAACATGTCGTAGGCCTCGCGCTCGGCGTAGTCGGCGCCGGGGTAGAGCTGGGTCAGGGTGGCGATCGTCGGATCGTCGGCCGGCACCTGGGTGCGCAGGCGGATCCGCTCGCGACGCCCGTGGTGGAGCAGCATCGCCACGACCTCGAACCGCTCAGGGGCGACCCCGGCGGGCAGATCGCGCCGGCCGCCATGGGTGAGGTAGTCGACGGCGGTGACGTCGATGCACATGCGGAAGCCGTCGTCGAGCAGGGCGAGGGCGGTGTCGAACCACGCGTCGCGCTCGACGTGGAGCACCCGCTGGCCGCGGCTCTCGGTCACGAGGCAACCGTAGGCCGTCTCGGGGGCGACCTCGGAGGGACCTTCGTCCTCGATCGCGGCGTCGTCGGCGGTGTCGGTCCGCTCGGTCATCGACGGCCCACCGTGATCATCTCGCTGATGCCCTGACCGTCACGCTGTTCGACCACGAGGCCAGCACCGGCACCGGTCTCGACCCGACGGCGGAGCAGCTCGCCGGTCTCGATCTGGTGGTGGAGGGTGTTGATCGCGTGGAGCAGGGTCTGCGGGCCGGGCGGGCAGCCCGGGGCGTACACGTCGACCGGCACGACCTGGTCGACACCCTGCACGATGGCGTAGTTGTTGAACATGCCCCCGCTCGAGGCACACACGCCCATCGAGATGACCCACTTGGGTTCCATCATCTGGTCGTAGACCTGGCGGAGCACCGGGGCCATCTTCTGACTCACCCGACCGGCCACGATCATCACGTCGGCCTGACGCGGGGAAGCCCGGAACACCTCCATGCCGAGCCGAGCGAGGTCGTAGTGCGACCCGCCGGTGGCCATCATCTCGATGGCACAACAGGCCAACCCGAAGGTTGCGGGCCAGCTGGACCGGGCTCGAGCCCAGTTCACCAGCGTCTCGAGGTTGCCGGTGAGGAAGTTGTGTTCCAGGGCCCCGAGCCCGTCGTTCTGAAGGTCGTCGATGAATCCCATCAGGCTGCTCCCGGCACGCTGGCTTCGCGAACGGCGTTCTCGTCGGCTTCGTCGAACCGACCCTCCAAGCCCACCTTGCGGATCGTCGACGACGATGTGCGTCCGGCCCCGACCATACCGTCGTCGTCGGCAGCGACCTGCCGGCGGTTCACCTGCAACGGACCCCAGTCGAGGGCGCCCTTCGAGACGAGGTAGAGGAACGATTCGAACACCAGGGCCGAGAAGGTGACGATCGCCACGAGGCCGAACAGGGCGAGCTCACCGTGGACGAGGGCCCAGGGGTAGAGGAACACGATCTCGATGTCGAACACGATGAACAGCATGGCCACGAGGTAGAAGCGGACCGGGAAGCGCTGCGGGGGTTCGCGACCGGGGATGATGCCGCACTCGTAGGGGGCGTACTTTTCGACCGTGGGGCGCCGGGGTGCGAGCAGCTTCGACGCCACGAAGCTGCCGGCGGCGAACAGGATGGCGAGGATCGCCAGCGCGAACACCGGGAAGTACTGGGCCATGGTGACTCTTTCCGAGATCGTTCGGCGCACTGCCCGATGACCGGTGGGGCCATCGGGCAGTCGTCGACGTGAGGTTGTGAGAGCGGCGGGACGCGGCGCTGCGTCCCGGAAACGTCAGGGATCAGGCAGCAGCCCGGATCGCCGCTTCCTTGTGGTCACGCACGTGGAGCCACCAGCAGAACAGGGCGAACAGGATGCCGTTGAAGATCGTGAAGACGGTGGGGAGGAATCGCTTGCCGCCGATGAGGGCGGGCAGGGGTCCGCCGCGATCGCGTTCCATCACCACCGACACCACCGACTTGCTCGGATCGGCGGCCGCCACCGGCGGGGCCTCGCCGGGCAGGGCCGGCTCGTCGATCGCACCCTGGACCTGGATGATCATCGTCTCCTTGGGGTGCCAGAAGTGGATGAAGGTGGTGTCGAACTTGTGGATGATGCGCGGGATGGCATCGGTGAACGTCTCGGTGAACGCTCCCTTGTCGGGGTCGTCCTCGGAGATGTCCGGGTCGAGCAACGGCTTGCCGCCGGTGTTCCAGGCGCCGTAAGGGAGCACGACGTACTCGGTGGCCGAGTCGTAGATGTGCTCGGCGATGAGGATCTCCTCGGCGGTCGCCGTGGCCTCGCCCCGTCGGGGATCCGAGGTGGCGAGGTAGCGCCACCCCTCGAGGGTCTCGGCCTCGTCACGGGAGAACTGCACGGCCTCGGCCTGGGCGACGTCGGGGTCATCGGAGTCGACGCCCTGCTCGAGCGAGAACGACTCCAGGATGTTGCCCAGCTCGACCACGCCCTCGTCCTCGGAGAAGACGAGTCCGTCGACCTCGCCGGCGTCGTCGACGAGGATCTCTTCGAGGACCCAGGTCTCCGATTCGCCGACCCAGCCGATGGCGTAGATCACCCACACGATGCCCATCAGGAACATCCAGCCGAAGAACCCGGCGGCGGAGATGAGGCCGCCGGCCCGGTAGCCGGAGTTGGAGGCGACGAGGAGGTAGGTGGAGCCACACAGCACCACCACGCCGACCATGACCGACAGCAGGCCACGGAAGAAGGGGTCGAAGCCGACCCCGTCGATGAAACCGAGAATCTCGATCACGACAGACCTCGCTCGTAGTCGACGACCGCCTGGATCAGCTGGGGCGGGAGGAGCTTGCCGAAGCCGGGCATCATGCCGGCGCCGCTCATGCCTCCATCGCCGTAGCCGGAGCCGGAGTCGGCGCCGTTGTAGATGAAGTTGTAGTGGGCGTACGAGGTGCGCTCGGGCATCTCGGTCACCTCACAGTCGACGCCGATGCGGCGATCGACGAACTGGATCGCGCCCTCGCCGGCGTCGGCGAGGGTGAGCTCCGGCGGGTCGACGAACTGGCCGGTGGCCTCGTCGAGGGTGAACTGATGGGTCGGATCGAAGGCGTAGGCGTCGGCGGCGATGCCGCCCGGCTCCCACAGACCCGAGATCCAGGCGCAGAGGGCGAGGTCGCCGTCCTGCTCGGGGTTCTCGTCGGTGCCCTCGAGGATCTCGTAGACCTCGCCGTCGGCGGTGACCGGCTGGCCGGAGTCGTTGATGGCGATGATGTCGCCCTCCATCGACTCGAAGTAGAACGAGCCGTCTGCGGTGTCGACGTTGCCGCCCTCGGGCGTCCACGAACCGTCGGGGTTCTTCCACGTGTCGTTGGGGAACCGGGAGGTGATGTCGCCGCAGAGCGAGTAGCCGATGCCCGATGGGTAGCCACCGCCACAGGCGGCGATGCCCTCGGCGAGCGGGTCGCCACCGGGGTGGTTCACGCTCGGCCCGAGCGACCAACCGGCGGTGTGGCAGCGACCGCAGCTGAGCGAGCCGGCGCCGTAGCCGCTGAAGTAGCCGAGGTTGAACACGGCCTCGCCGATCGTGGAGAACTCACCCTGGTCGAGGGAGCGCTGCACCTCCTCGACGATCGCGTCCGACAGCTCGGCGGCGGCCTCGGCCGCAGCCTGCGACTCGGGGTCGTCCATGCCGCTACCGCCGACCTCGGAGATGTCGATCGGGTCGAGCGACTGGACCTGGAAGGTCTGGATGTACTCGACCACGTTCTGCACCTGGTAGGCGGTGAGCGGGCCACCGCCCGGGGTGCCCCACGCCGCCATCGGCGAACCGGGACGACCGTAGTTGAGGATGTAGGTGACCTCTTCCTCGTTGTAGCGGAGGAAGAGGTTGTTGAGGGCCGGGGCCATCCAGGTGGCGTTGCCGATGAACTGGCCATCCGCGTCCTGCAGCACGTAGGGGGCGCTACCGCCGACGCCGCCGGCGGCGTGGCAGTTCACGCACTGGGCGGTGTTGATGTAGACGCCCTCACCGCGGCTCTCGAAGTTGAGCTGGTAGGCGGCCACGGCGCCTTCCTGACGGCCGGGCTCGGCCAACCAGTAGAAGGGCAGCAGGATGGCGGTGATGCCCAACACGACGAGGGCGAAGCCCAGCGCCTTGTCGAGCTTCGGCCCCTCGAGCTCCTCGTCGGAGAGGTAGGGCTTCTTGTTGGCGGCCAGCTCGAGCTCGGAACCGAGCTCTTCGCGTGACTGGAGGATGTTGCGGACGAACGCCAGGGCGAAACCGAGCAGGAAAAGGACCCCGAGGGTCACACCAATGGCGCGGTAATCGGCGGCGAGCATGAGAGAGCTGGTCATTCGGGATCAGTGGCCTTCCGCTGCACCCACGCAGTTGGGACCCTCGGCCTCCTGGCCGGTGGTGTTCGTTCCGATCGGTGGACCCTGGATGATCGTGGCGGTGTCGACGATGAGCTCGCCGGACGCGCTGACCTCCATCGGGAACCGGTCCATGCCTCGCGGCGCCGGCCCACCCTTCTTCTCGCCCACCCGGTTGTACTGCGAACCGTGGCAGGGGCACTCGAACCACTGCGACGTGGTGCACTCGGGCACCCGGCAGCCGAGATGGGGGCAGGTCTGGTAGAGGGCGGTCACGCCCGACTTGAGGCCGGCCTCGACCTGGTCGTAGAAGCCGTAGGCCCCGGCCGCCTTCTCGACGGCGAAGGGCGGGTACTCGGTGATCCACATCCGGCCCTCGGGCACGTAGAAGAAGCCGGAGCCGGCGGCGATGGCGTCTTCGATGTCGGGGATGCGACCGACGTTGATCTTCGAGCCGAAACCGCTCGAACCCTGCGGCCACAGGAAGCCGATCACGGCGGCGCCGAAGCCCGACAGGCCGAAGCCGAACATGGCGACGATGCCACGGTTGAGGAACTGACGGCGGGCGACGCCGAGGGTCTCGGGGTCCGGCGGCACGTAGGCGACCGGGGCGGCCGGGGCGGCCGGCTCGATGCCTCGGGTCTTACGGGCCACGGCCTCGAGCTCGCGCCCAGCCGAGGTCTTGGCGCTGCTGGCGACGACGGTGGCGTCGGCCAGGTCGGCGGCACCGCGGTCGCGCTTCACGGCCTCGCCGGAGAGCTGACCGAACACGCCGTCGGTGTCGCGGCGACGCAGCGACGTGGTGATCACGCCCAGGGCCAGCACCGCCAGGACGACGAGTCCGATGATGAGAAGGATCGACATCACTTTCTCCTTACAGCTCGAAGAACAGGCCGTCGGCCCATGGGAAGACGAAGTTGAAGCCGGGGCCTCGGAAGAATGAACCGATGATCACCAGCACCGCCCAGAACATCATGAAGAGGGTGAACAGGCTGACGGCGACCTTGCGATCCTCGGGCTTGTTCGACGGGTTGGTGTCGATGTAGGGGGCGACCATCAGGATGATGAGGCCGATACCAGGGATGGTCACACCGGCGACCATCGGGTGGAACATCGTCAGGAGTTCCTGCAGACCGAGGAAGTACCAGGGCGCCTTCGAGGGGTTCGGCGTCTGGTTGAAGTTGGCGAGCTCCAGCAGCGGGGCGTTCACGAAGATCGAGAAGATCGCCAGGAACGCCGTGCAGAACAGGGCGGCACCGAACTCGACCACGATGAGGTGGGGCCAGGTGTGGACCTTGTCGAGCGGCTTCATCTTGATGTCCTGGATCGAGCCGGACTTGACGACGGTGAGCAGGCGCTGGGTGTGACCACCCGGGCCGCTCATCGCCGGCGTCTGGCCCCCACCGGCAGCGGTGGCGACGGCCGTGGCGACCCCGCCGGCGGCCGGAGCCACGTCGGTGCCCTTCGACTTGGCGGAGCGCGACCGCTCGAGCAGGTGGGCCGGGATCTTCGACGACGAGCCGTCGCCGGCGTCGCCGCCGGAAGCCGCGGGCTCGGAGGCGGCGGGCTTCGACTCGGCCTTCTGCCGAGCTTCCTCGGCCCGCTTGCGCAGATGCTCTGGGATCTCAGTCATGTGTTGGTGGGTCCTCGTGGAAAGGCGTGGGGGTGCAGGGCGAGAGGGATCGTGCGGCCTAGAGCGGGCCGGAGATTCCCCCGTCCTTGCGGACTCGCCAGAAGTGGATGGCCATGAAGATCACGGTCACGAACGGGAGGAAGAGCACGTGGAGCACGTACCACCGGAGCAGGGTGTCGGTGCCGATCACCTTGCCGCCGAGGAGGACGAAGCGAACCTGCTCACCGAAGACGGGGGTGAAGCCCATCATGTTGGTACCCACGGTCACGGCCCAGAGGGCGAGCTGGTCCCAGGGCAGCAGGTAGCCGGTGAAGGAGAGGAGCAGCGTCATCTGCAGCAGGACGGTGCCGATCACCCAGTTGAACTCGCGGGGGGCCTTGTAGGCGCCGTGGTAGAAGACGCGAGCCATGTGGAGGAACACCGAGAGCACCATCAGGTGGGCTCCCCATCTGTGCATGTTGCGCACCAGCAGACCGAAGGTCACCGAGGTCTGCAGGGTGTAGATGTCGTCCCAGGCCGCCGTGGCGGTCGGGCGGTAGAAGAACATCAGGAAGATGCCCGTCACCGTGAGCACGATGAACAGGAAGAAGCTCAGCCCGCCGAGGCACAGGGTGTAGGAGACCTTCACCGCGTGGCGCTTCACCTTCACCGGGTGGAGGTGGTAGAGCACCGAGTTCATGATCACGTAGGACCGGTTACGGGGGCTGTCGGTGTAGCCCTTCCGGAAAACCGAGCCGGGGCGGAAGATCGAGTTCCAGGCCTGCGAGCTCTGGACGGAGTCGCCGAGCTGGGAAGCCTGGGCCTGCATCTTCTCGGCCAAGGAGGGCTTGTCTTGGATCGACTTTGCCATGGGAGTGCTGCGTTCCTAAGGGTGGGTCTTCGACGGGGTGTTCGGCGGGGTGGTGCGGCGATCAGGCGAGGCGCATGCCGTAGCCGTAGCCGTGGGAATCGGTTCGCTGGTGGTGATCACCGGTGGCGGCGGCATCGCCGACCTTGCCGAGGATGATCACGCCGGTGGGACAACGGTCGACGCAGAGGGCACAGCGGGTGCACACGTCGTCGTCGATCGTGAAGATGAAGGCGTCGGCCGGGTCGTCGCCGGGCCGAGCCACGCCGAAGCTCTCCGACACCGCCTCGGTGGGCTGCATGTGGATGCACTTCCACGGACAGATGTCGACACATCCCTCACACGAGATGCACTCGGACTGGTCGATGTGGATGAACTGCTTCGGCTTGACGGCCTTGGCGAGGTAGTCGGCGTCGACCTCGACGAGGACGTAGTCGTCGCGGAACTCCGGGAGCGGCGGATTGGCGTCGGTGACGGCCATGCGCTCAGCCCCGCTTCACCAGGGGACGGCCGTAGGTGGACGACGCCACGGCGGGAGCCTTCTTGGCCTTCTCGCCACGCTTCTGCCACTGCATCCAGAGGGCGATCTGAGCCCCGAGGAAGATGATGTAGATGACGGCGGCGATCGAGTCGGAGATCACTCGCAGCGTGATCTCGAAGGGGAACCAACCGCCCTGGCTCTTGGCGGTCAGCAAGCCCCAGGCGTCCCAGAGGATGTCGGCTCGGAAGCTCCACTCGTTCTCTGCGACGGTGAGCCACTGGTGCGGCACGATGCCGTAAGCGAGGAAGTGGATGAAGAACACGACCGTCGAGAAGATCATCGCTTCTCCCCAGGTCATCTTGTAGTCCGGGCTGATCCGGCGACCGTAGATGACGACCGCCCACGTGAGCAGCACGGTGAGGATGGTGGAGATGACGAAGGCAGCCAAGGTGAGCTCCCGGCAACGGGGTTCGAGGGCAGGGTTTGTTCGTGACGCGGGCAGGCGGCCGAACGAACGCCTGCACAATCTACTCTCCCGGCGACGGGTACCGGCAAACCGAGCTCCCGATCGACGCGAACGCACACCCTGTCACAGGGCGCGCCACGGCTCATGGGTCTACCACGCGATCCGGCTGCAAACCACCGTCGCGTCGGAATTGACACCCATGAACGGGCGGAAATGGTTGGTCCCGCTCGCGCGCGCCTAGAGTGTCGCCTTGGATCGCCTCTCGGGCCCTCGGCGCGCGCCGATGAGTGTTGTGGAGGCGAACGCCGATCGGCCCTGATCGGGTCCGCCCGCTCCTGCACCGACGACTGAGAGCTCACGTGACCGAAATCCCCGAACATCTCCTATCGCGAAGCAAGCAGGCCAAGGCGAAAGCCACCGGCCAGCCGCTCGAGGAGACGTCGTCTTCGTCCGCCGTCACGCCGGCCGCCGACTCCTCGGCGCCCGCATCGGCTGGCCCGCCTGCCCTCGCAGCGGCCGCCGCGGCCATCCCGGCCGACAAGCCGGCGCCGGCCGAGCCGCCGAAGCCGGCCTTCATCCAGGCCGCCGAGAAGCGGAAGAAGACCCCGATGTGGGCCCTTCCCCTCGTGATCCTCGTGCCCCTGTTCGCCATCTCCTACGCCGGCACGATGCAGCAGCCCGAGGTCGAGGATCCGCTCCTCACCGGCGCCGCCGAGGTCTACTCGGCGACCGGTGGCTGCGCTGGCTGTCACGGCGCCGGCGGTGGCGGCGGCGTCGGCTACGCCTTGGCCGACGGTTCGGTGCTCGAGACCTTCCCCGAGCCGATCGACCAGATGGTGCACATCGCCCGTGGCTCCGGTGCCATCGCCGGTGAGGAGTACGGCGGCGAGCGCTCCGGCGGCGTGCGGGTCGCCGGCGCCAGCGGTGGCCAGATGCCCGGCTTCGAGGAGACCCTGAGCCTCCACGAGCTCGAGGTCGTGGTGTTCCACGAGCGGGCCATCCTCTCGGGCGAGGACACCTCGTCACCCGAGTACCAGGAGTGGATCGAGCACCTGAGCCACACCGACGACGGCACCCCGATCGACCTGGAGTTCCTGCTGGCCTGCGCCAATCCCGAGTACACGCCGGGCGCCCCCGGCGGCGAGAAGCCCGAGGGTTGCCCCGGCCTCCACCACAGTGAAGAGGGCGACGAGGTCGCCGCCGGCTGACAACTCCCCGTGGGGGGCCGAGACATTTCGACATCCTTCTGCGAAGATGGCCGGGCTTCGTGCCCGGCCATCGACGCGTCCGGCCACGAGGACCCCACCTCCACCCTGCGGGCGCTGCACCCCTGCGGGACCCCCATCCCTGCATGAACGGTATGACTGCTCGCTCTCTCGTGTCTTCCTCATTGCGCCGGCGGCACCCCCGGACCTCGATCCTCTCGCTTCTGGCCGCCACCGTCGCCGTCGCCGGGCTCACGGCAGCCGGCCCACCCGAGACGAACCCGCACGCGCCGGGTTGGTCGACCGGCGAGGAGAGCCCGCTCGTCATCCACGTCGAGGATCCCTCGACCCAGGACCCCGGCGAACCGGCGACGGTCGCCGAGATCGACGACGCTCGCGGCGAGCTGCGAGACGGGACGACGTGGCAGCTCGAGACGCCGGACGGTCTGGCCGCCTCGGGCGCCGGCGGGGTCAGCGTTCACTACGTCACCACCGACCAGGCGACCCTGCCGCCGCCCGACGTGCAGGCCGTGGTCGACGAGGCGGTGCGCCGCTGGAACCAGGTGCTCGACACCTCGGCCCCGATCGTCGTCGACTTCGCCTGGTTCCCGCTCGGCAACAACCTGTTGGGCGCCGGCGGGCCGACGACGATCCATCGCAACGGGCTGCCGCCGGCCGAGGGCACCTACTACCCGGCCGCTCTCGCCAACCACCTGGCCGGCTTCGACGTCAACGGCCCGAGCAACGCCGAGATCGAGATCATCCTCGACTCGAACCGCTACGCGTCGGGCGGTTGGTACACCGACCTCGACGGCTCCAACCCGCCGTTCGGTTCCCGTGACCTGCTATCGACCGTGATCCACGAGATCGGCCACGGCCTGGGCTTCCTCGGCTCGGCGGTCGCGAGCGGTGGCGGTGGCGGCGAGTGGGGCTCGCCCCAGCTCGTCTACGACCTGCTCGGCGAATTCCAGGGCTCTCGGCTCGTCGACCTCGGCAACGGCGAGGCCCGGTTGACCAGCGGGGCCGTCGACGTCGACCTCGGCGGCGGCCTGCTGTTCGAGCTGTATGCCCCCGGCACCTTCATCACCGGCAGCTCGTTCTCCCACTTCGACGAAGCGAACCACCCCGCCGGCACCGCCGGCGCGCTGATGACGCCGGTGCTGTCGAGCGGTGAGCTGGAACGCACGATCGACGGCGCCACCCTGGCGGTGTTGTGGCGGATCGGCTGGGACCTGTCGGTAACGGTGGCCCAGCCGACGATCACCTCGGTCACCGGCGGCACCGACGGCCGCGTCGCACTCACCTGGGAGGCCCCCTTCGGCTCGGGCAACGGGTTGCCCGCCACCGGCTACACGCTGCGCGTCTACGACGGGGCCGAGCTGGTGACGTCGGCCACGTTCCCGGCCGACGGCGGCGCCGTCAACCTGTCGGGCCTCGACAACTTCGCCGATCACCGCTTCGAGCTCACGGCCAACCATCCGGCGGCCGTCGACCAGACCGACACCGTCTACAGCGACGGCCGACCCGGCTACGTCGGCGTCAGCGGCTCCGCGACCGCCAGGACGATCGCCTGGCCGGCGCCCAACGGTGCCGGCACCCAAGGGGCCACCTATCAGGTGGAGCGTCGCGTGGTCGGGTCGACCACCTGGACCCGGATCGCCAACCCGTCGGGCCGCACGATCACCGACAGCGGCCTGGCCGAGGGCGTCTACCAGTGGCGGGTGCGGGTGGTCTCGGCCGCCGGCACCTCGGACTGGCGGCTCTCGAGCATCGAGGGGGTCGCCGCCGATGTCGATCGGCCGATGCCCCTCGACGGCCAGGTCGCCCGGCTGTACGCCGCGTCGCTCGGCCGTACGGCCGACTCGTCGGGCCTTTCGTTCTGGATCGACCAGCGGATCGGCGGCCAGGGCCTCGAGGTGATCGCCTCGCAGTTCGCCACCAGCAACGAGTTCGTCGCCGCCTACGGGTCGCTCGGCGACGCCGACTTCGTCGACCTCGTCTACCAGAACGTGCTCGGACGGGCCCCCGATGCCGAGGGTCGGACGTTCTGGATCGACCAGCTGGCGACCGGGCGCTCGAGGGGGTCGATGATCGTCGGCTTCAGCGAGTCACCCGAGTACGTCGCCGCCACGGCCACCGGCGCCCTCCAGTCGAGCTCGGAGGGCCAGGTCTACCGTCTCTACCTCGCCTACTTCCTGCGCGAACCCGATGCTCAGGGCTTCGGCTTCTGGGTCGACCAGGTGGCCGCCGGCGCCGATCTGCGGGCTGCGTCGCAGGCGTTCGCCCAGTCGCCCGAGTTCGTCGACACCTACGGCGACCTCGCCGACGAACGCTTCGTCGACCTCGTCTACCGCAACGTGTTGGGTCGTGAGCCCGACGCCTCGGGCCGGGCCTCGTGGATCGCCGCCCTCGCTGCGGGCTTGCCTCGCGGCGAGCTGATGGTCGGCTTCAGCGAGAGCCCCGAGTTCGTGCTCCAGACCGGCACGACGCCCTGACGATCAGGTAGCGGCGACGACAGCGGCCGCCTCGGCCACCACCTCGAGGGTCTCGGCGATGTCGGCCTCGGTGTGGGCCAGGCTCGGGAAGATCGCCTCGTAGGCCCCCGGAGCGAGGGCGACGCCACGCTCGAGCATCGCGTGGAAGAACGTGGTGTAGCGGCCGTTGTCGGCGGCCGCCTGGGCGTCGTCGTAGTTCCGCACCGACTCGCCGGTGAAGTAGACGGCGAGCAGCGGGCCGACGCGGGGCACCTGGGCGGCCACGCCGGCGGCGGCGAAGGCAGCTGCCATGCCGTCGGCCAGCGTGGTGGCCGAGGCGGTGAGGGCGGCGTAGCGTTCGTCGTCGAGCTGGCCGAGCACGGCCCGCCCGGCGGCGGTGGCCAGCGGGTTCCCCGACAGGGTGCCGCCCTGGTAGACGGGGCCGAGCGGGGCGACGTGGTGCATCAGCTCCGACGACCCGCCGAAGGCGCCGACCGGGAGGCCGCCGCCGATCACCTTGCCGAAGGCCCACAGGTCGGGTGCCACCCCGCTCCACGTGGTGGCACCGGCCCGGCCGATGCGGAACCCGGTGATCACCTCGTCGAACAACAACAGGGCACCGACGCGGTCACACTCGGCCCGGCAGGCGGCGAGGAAGCCCGGTTCGGGCTCGACGAGACCCATGTTGGCGGCGATCGGTTCGACGACGAGCACGGCGGTGTCGTCGTCGAGGGTGGGCACGACGTTGTAGGGGGCGACGACGGTGTCGGCCACCGCCGAGGCCGGCACACCGGCCGAGCCGGACAGCCCCTGGTTGGCCACGCCGGAACCGCCGGCGGCGAGGAGGGCGTCGACCGACCCGTGGTAGCAGCCGGCGAACTTCACGACCTTGTCGCGCCCGGTGATGCCGCGGGCGACCCGCACCGCCGACATCACCGCCTCGGTCCCCGACGACGTCATGCGGATCATCTCCAGACCCGGCACCCAGTCGCACATGATCTCGGCCAGCTCGATCTCGGACCGGGTCGGCGCACCATAGGTGGTGCCCCGGCCGGCGGCGTCACGCACGGCGGCGACGGTGACCGGGTCGGCGTGGCCGAGGATCGACGCCCCGTAGCTCTGCACGTAGTCGAGGTAGGAGCGGCCCTCCTCGTCGAACACCCGCGAGCCCTCGCCCCGAGCGACGAAGTAGGGGGTGCCACCGACCGAGCGGAACGACCGGACGGGACTGTTCACCCCGCCGGGCAGCACCTTCTTGGCTCGATCGAACAGCTCGGCGTTGGTCTCGCTCGTCACCCGACCAGTGTGCCGCTCAGAGCAGTCCCACTCAACGCAGGTCCCTCAGCGAAGGAGTGCTGCCACGTCGGCCGCCAGGTAGGTGAGGATCATGTCGGCGCCGGCCCGCTTGATCGAGGTGAGGGTCTCGATCGCCGCCGCGTCGTGGTCGATCCATCCGTTGGCGGCGGCCGCCTTGAGCATCGCGTACTCGCCGCTCACGTGATAGGCCGCCACCGGCACCGAGGTCTCGGCCCGGGCCGCGGCGATGATGTCGAGGTAGGCCAGCGCCGGCTTCACCATCACCATGTCGGCGCCCTCGGCCAGATCGAACCGGACCTCCTCCAGAGCCTCTCGGGCGTTGCGGGGGTCCTGCTGGTAGCCCTTGCGGTCACCACCGTCGGCGATCGTCACGTCGACGGCGTCACGGAACGGCCCGTAGAAGGCACTCGCGTACTTGGCGGCGTAGGCGAGGATCGGGACGTCGAGGTGGCCCTCGCCATCGAGGGCGGCCCGGATGGCGGCGACCTGGCCGTCCATCATCCCCGACGGGGCGATCACCTGGGCACCCGCCCGGGCCTGGGCGACGGCGGCCTTGCGGTAGAGCTCGAGGGTGGCGTCGTTGTCGACCCGGCCCCGGTCATCGACGATGCCGCAGTGGCCGTGGTCGGTGTATTCGTCGACGCACAGGTCGGCCATCACCACCACGTCATCGCCGACCTCGGTCCTCAGGTCGTCGAGGGCGAGCTGCACGATGCCCTCGGGATCCCACGCCCCCGAGCCCTCCGGGTCCTTGGTGGTGGGCACCCCGAACAGGATCACCGACGGCACGCCGAGCTCGGCGAGCCGGCTCACCTCGGCCCGCAACGAGTCGCGGGTGTGTTGCACCACACCGGGGAGCGACGTGATCGGCACCGGTTCCTCGATGCCCTCGCGCACGAAGAGCGGAGCGATCAGGTCGTCGGTGGTGAGGGTGGTCTCGGCCACGAGTCGCCGCATGGCGGGCGTGGAGCGGAGCCGACGGAGACGACGCTGGGGGAAGGTCATGGCCGCAGCGTATTCGCCACCGCCGCCACCAGGCCCGCCCGGTCGTGGGGCTCGGCGATCGCCACGACGTCGAGCCCGAGGTCGCGGGCGACCGTGGCCGTGCTCGGCCCGATGCAGACCACCGGCGGGTGGCGCCGGCCACCGAGGGCGGCGACCAGGCGTTCCGCCAACGAGCCCGCCGTCAGACACACCAGGTCGGCCGTCGCCGCGGCGTCGAGCAAGGCGTCGGGGTGCTGGGGGGTGATCGTGCGGTAGGCCTCCACCCGGATGACGTCCCACCCGGCGGCTCGCAGCGGCGCCACGAGATCGTCGCCGGCCAGTTCGGCGAGGGGCGCCAACAGGCGGGCCGGGGCGTGGTCGACGACCAGCCGGGCCGCCAGGTCGGCCGCCGTCGCGGGCGAGGCCTCCACGTCGACTCGCCAGCCGGCGTCCCGCACCGCGGCGGAGGTCGC
>JAWSVN010000110.1:0-12975 GCA_033851875.1 Acidimicrobiales bacterium | reverse complement strand
GGCGACGGCACCTGCGAACGCGGCGACGGCATTGCTCGACGTGAACGCCACCCAGCGGTAGCGGTCGAGCTCGGCGACGGCGGCGGCCAGCGGCGCCGGGTCGGCGGGACCGACGACCTCGGCCAGGGGCAACGCCACGACCGCGCAGCCGAGCGCTTCGAGATCGGCGATCAGCGGACCGGCCTGGGCGGCGGCCCGGCAGACGACGACGGTCGGCTTGGCGTCCACGGCTCGTCGATCGGCCGGCTACAGGGCGGCGCGCACCTGGCGGGCGACGACGGCGCCGAGCTCGGCGTCGGGGTGGTCGACGGTCGATGCGCTCACCCGTGCGGAGGCCCGCTCGTCGGCGGCGGCCAGGAAGCCGGTGAGGGTCACCTCGTCACCGGCCAGGGTGGCGTGGGCGCCGGCGGGCAGGTCGCAGTCGCCGCCGAGTTCGGCCAGGAAGCCACGCTCGATGTCGAGGCAGCGGCGCGACGGCCCGTGCTCGATGGTGGCCAGTAGGTCGCGCATGGCGGCGTCGTCGGCCCGGCACTCGACGGCGAGGGCGCCCTGTCCGACCTGGGGCAGCATCACGGCCGGGTCGAGCTCGTCGACCACGGCCGGGGTCTCGTCGAGGCGCTCGAGGGCGGCGGCGGCCATCACGATGGCGTCGGGCCCGCCGGGTTCGTCGAGCTGGGCCAGGCGGCGGGCGATGTTGCCTCGAAGCCCTTGGAACACCAGATCGGGACGGGCGGCCGCCAGCTGCACCCGGCGTCGGTTGGAGCCGGTGCCGACGACCGATCCGGCGGGGAGGTCGGCGAGGCGGCCGCCGACCAGCACGTCGAGGGGGTTGCCCCGCTCGGGCACCGCCGCGATCACCAGACCGTCGGGTGTGAGCGCCTGGAGGTCCTTGGCCGAGTGAACGGCGAGGTCGGCCTGGCCGGCGAGGACCCGGGCCTGCACCTCCTTGGAGAACGCCCCCTTGCCCCCGAGGTCGGAGATCGGCACGTCGAGGCGCACATCCGCGTGGGTGTCGAGGGAGACGAACTCGACCTCGAGATCGGCGAGCTGGGCCCGCAGGAGACCCGCCACGTGGTGGCTCTGCCACATCGCGAGCGGGCTGCGGCGAGTGGCGATGCGGATCGAGTGCACGCTCAGCCGAGGTCGAACAGCTCGCGCACCGACTCCGCAAGGCGATCGCCCCGGCTGGTGCCGGCCGCGTCCTTGAGCGCCGTCGACGGTTCGTGGAGCAGCTTCTTCACGACGGCCTTGGTCAGGGCCTCGATCGCTTCGAGCTGGGCGGCGTCGAGGTCGCCCAGCCGATTGCGGTAGCGGTCGATCTCGTCGAGCCGCACGGCGTCGGCCCAGCGATGCAGACCGCCGACGATGGGGGCGACCTGCTGGGCGGAGCTCGCAGCCCGGTAGCGGTCGAGCTCTTCGCCGACCACCCGACGAGCGGCGCCCAGCTCCTGCTGGCGCTGCTCGATGCCGCGGTTGGCGAACGCCTGGAGGTCGCCGAGCACGAGCAGCCCGACGGTCTCGAGGGTCATGACGTTGGGGTCGACGTCGCGGGGCACGGCCAGATCGAGCAGGAGTAGTTCGTGCTCACAGCCCGCGGCGGCGCGTTCTTCGGCGGCCCGCTGCACGTCGACGACGTCGATGACGGTGCCGGGGGCGCCCGTGGCGCTGATCACGAGGTCGAACGAGCCGAGCGACGGCCCGACCTGGTCGAAGGGGAGGGTGGCGGCCGAGAGCTCGGCGGCGAGGGCCTCGGCCCGTTCCGGGGTGCGGTTGGTGACGACGAGCTCGAGGTCGTCGTGACGGGCGAGGGCGGTGGCCACCCCGGCGCCGACCTCGCCGGCGCCGACGAGCAGCACCCGCCGACCGGAGAGGGCGCCGATGCGCTCGGTGACGAGATGGACTGCGGCGTGGGAGATCGAGGCGGTGTGTCGCCCGATGGCGGTGTCGGTACGGACCCGCTTCCCGGTGCGCACGGCGTGCTCGAACATGGTGTTGAGCAGCGGGCCGACCGTCGACTCGGTCCGGGCCAGCTCCCAAGCGCCCTTGACCTGGCCGAGGATCTCGTGCTCGCCGAGGACGGCGGAATCGAGTCCGGCCGTGACCGAGAACAGGTGCTCGATCGCGGCGTCGTGGAAGTGGACGTAGAGGTGGTCGCTGAAATCGTCGAGGCCGACGCCCGACAGCAGCGACATCGAGTTGCGCAGCTCGGCGTAGGCGTCGTGGAACCGCTCGACGTGGGCGTAGATCTCGGTGCGGTTGCACGTCGAGAGCAGGACGGTCTCGTTGACGTTGCGTCCCGAGGAGAACTCAGCCAGCGCCTTGGCCATGCGGTCACCGGCGAAGCTCATGCGCTCGAGGACGTCGAGCGGAGCGCTGCGGTGATTCAGGCCGATGGCGAGGACGGTCATGGGGCTCCTACGGCGGTCCGACGGGACTCGCCGTTGATCGAAGCTATCGGAAGGTCGGGCAGAAGTATCGGGACCAAGGTCCCGTTGCGTCGAGGTGCGCTCGCTGCGCCTTCGATTCTCCCCGATCGGCGGCCCCGAGGCCAACCCGACCGGCCGTTGTGACGGCCACGCGGCGCGGTCGTCCGTCACGTCTCCGGGCGGATCAGGACTTGCGGAGCACCCCGCGCTGCAACTTGCCGAGCGCCGTGGTCGGGAGGGAGTCGACCACCTCGATCGATGACGGCACCTTGTAGCGGGCCAACTGAGAGCGACAGTGGGCCAGCACCGCGTCGATGTCGACGGTGACGTCGGCCTCCGCGACGACGAGGGCTTCCACCCGCTCGCCCGTCCTCGGATCGGGGGCCGCGATCACGCCGGCCTCGGCCACGCCGGGCGCGGCGCGCAGCACCCGCTCCACCTCGCCGGGGTGGACGTTGAAGCCGCTGACGATCACCAGGTCCTTGAGCCGGTCGACGATCGAGAGCGCGCCGGTGTCGTCGACGACGGCGAGATCGCCCGTGTGGAGCCAGCCGTCGGCCGGGTCGGTCAGGGCCACCGTCGGACCTCGCAACAACAACTCGCCTGCGTCACCGACCAGGACGTCGTCGCCGTCCTCGCCGACCAGGCGGGCCTCCACACCGGGCAGGAGCCGGCCGACCGAGCCGGCCGCGGCCAACTGCTCGGCGTCGTCGCCGGCGCCGAGGGTCGAGGCCCCCATGCCGACGGTCTCGGTGAGGCCGTAGGCCTGGTGAAGCACCACGCCGAGGTCGTCGGCGACGCGGCGTCCGAGCTCCGCGTCGAGGGGCGCCGCACCCGAGAGCGCGATCCGCACGGGTTCGAGCGCGCCGACCCGCGCGGTGACGAGGTCGTGCCACAGGGTGGGCGGGCCGGCGAGCACCGTGATGTCGTGACGGCGCACGGCGTCGGCGAGCGCAACCGGTCGAGGGTCGAGGCCGACGACGAGGGTGGCCCCGGTGGCCAGGCAGAGGTTGACCACGCCCGACAGCCCGAGCACGTGGTCGGTCGGCACGACGAGCCCGAACCGATCATCGGGGCCGAGCCCGACGTCGATGGCACCGATCGTGGCCAACGCGGCTCGGAGGTGACGGTGGCGGAGCGGCACGGCGCGTGGCGCGCCCTCGGTGCCCGACGTGAACAGCAGCGCGGCGACCGCGTCGGCCTCCACCTCGGTCGCCGCCAGGTCGACGCCGGGGGTCGGCGTGGGAGGAGCGGTCTCGTCGTCGATCACCAGCGCGCTGGCGTCGGCCGCCTCGATGGCGTCGAGCAGGCGACGGCGCTCGGCATCGGGCAGGCGAGGACCGATCGGCACGGCGACGCGCCCCTCGGCCACGGTCGCCACGTACCAAGCGACGGCTTCGGCCGGGTCGGCGACCCCGATCACGACGCGCTCCCCCACGGCCGTCGCCTCGGCCACGACGGCCCGCCGGGCGGCGACCAGGGATCGCAGGTCGATCGCCGCGCCCTCCCCTCGGGCGTCGAGGAGCATCGGGCGCCGGGCGAGCAGGAGGTCGGCGACGTTCATCGCCGCAGTTCACCACAGCGCCGACGGCGGCGCACCTGTCTCGCCGTCGCGTTCGGCGTGAAGTCGGCAGGTGTCACCGACCCATGAGGGTGACAGCCGGAAATTCTCCGATTCGACCTCAAGCGACATCGAGCCGACGACGAAGAATCGGTGTGCCCATCGCTGGATCCCTCCACACGGCCCCGGACCCGTTCCGGCTGCTCCGGCTCACGCTGGGGGCCCTGCTGCTGGTTGTTTCGCTGGTGGTCACCGCGATCGTCGTCGACGCCTCGAGCGCCGGCGCCGACACCACCACCGACGAACAGCGATTCGTCGAGAAGATCAACGAGCTGCGCACCGGCCTCGGCTTGCCCCCACTCACCGTCGACGCCGAACTGGTGGCCGGCTCCCGCGACTGGACCGAACGGCTCCGTTCCGATGGCGGTCTGTCGCACGCCCCCGATCTGTCGGTCGGGGTGACGAGCTACTGGCTCAAGCTCGGCGAGAACGTCGGTGTCGCCCCCCAGGACCAGCTCGACGCCCTCTTCGACGCCTTCGTGGCCAGCCCCGATCACTACGCCAACCTGATCGACCCCGACTTCACCTTCGTCGGCGTGGGCGTGCTCTACGACGACGACGGCCGCATGTGGACCACGCACCGCTTCATGGAACTCGGCGAGCAACCTGTCGCTCCGACACCCACCGTTCCACCCGCCGCGACGGGTGACGCCTCGACGACGACCGTGCCGGCCCCGGCGACCACCGAGCTGACGCCGTCGACGACAGCCGCCGCAGCCCCCGAGACGGCTGCCCCCACCACGGCGCCGGAACCGCCGAACGGGTCGAGCAGCGACGAGGGCACGACGAGCTCGACGGCGCCGCCTGCCCCGCCGGCGCCTCCCGCGATCGACGCGCCGGTCGCCACCAACGATCTGGTACCGGCGCGAGTGCCGCTGGCCGCCGAACCGCTCGCCGAACTCCTCGATCTGGTCGCCGGCTGAGCCAGAACGTCAGCGAGACTGCTTCAGCGCGACAGTGCTTCNNGCGACAGTGCTTCAGCGCGACATCGCGAAGATCTGCAACACCCCGGCGCCGAGGATCAGCAGGAGCAACACCGCCATCGTGATCACGGTCGAGCGGCGCATCAGCAGTCCTCCTGGGGCGGGCCGGGCTCCGGCGGGATCGTGGTCGGTCGCTGACCCAGCGTGACCGGCGTCGAAGGCACCTTGGGCCCGTCGCTCGGCCGGAGGGTCACCCGATCGGCCTCGCTCAGTTCGAGCTCGAACGCCGCCGACCCACGGTCGACGGCGACGCTCAGCAGCCCGTAGCTGTCGACGAGCAGGCCGACCGAGCCGGTCGGGATGTCGGCGAAGGTGGCGGCCCGCTGCGCGGTGCGGGTGACACGCCCGCCCTCGACCTGCACCCACTCGCCCCACGACGACAGTTCGTCGGGGTCGACGTTGAGCTGGGCGTTGCCGAAGCGGTCGATCCACAACACCTCGCCGCTGATCGCCCCGTCGTCGTCGGTCTGCGACACCGGCAGCACGCCGGGCAGCAGCTTGGCGACGTCGATCTCGGTGCCGAGCTCCTCGATCGCCACGCCCCGGCAGAGGTGGGCGGCGACGGGAGCGAAGATGTCGCGCCCGGCGAAGGTCGGTCCCGGCGAGTGGAGATGGTAGGCGGTGTTGTCGAGCACGAAGGCCCGCCCCGCTCCTCCGACCAGCGACACCGCCGGCGCGAACAGGCCGTTGTCGGGGCCGACCAGGTAGGCGGCCCCGTCGCCGACCTCGATGGCGATCGATCGGCGATCGGTGCCGACGCCGGGGTCGACCACGCCGAGGACCACGCCCGGCGCCAGGTACTGCACGCTGCGGGCGAGGGCGAGCCCTCCGGCCCGCACGTCGTGGGGGTCGATCTCGTGGGTGATGTCGATCACCCGCACGTCGGGAGCGATCGAACGGATCACCGAGTGGACCACGCCGACGAACTCGTCGGCGCGGCCGTAGTCGGTGAGGAAGGAGATCGTCGAGAACCGGGGCTCGGGGGCGGCGTCGTCGGTCATGGGGCCATCAACCTACTCGCCGCCCGCCTCGCCCCGTCGTGCCGGACCCGCCTCAGGTCGGGTCCGGCGTCATCTCCCAGTGTTCCGGTGAGCGCCACAGGGCCGACAGCGTCAGCTCCTTGATCGCCACCATCTCCCGGGGGATGCGGTCGTTGAGTCGGATGAACAGCTCGTCGTGGGAGAGGATCTCGGCGTCCCAGTCCTCCCGGTCGAGCGACATCGCCTCGAGGAAGTCCTTCTCGCTGAAGTCCTCCAGTCCGTCCCAGGTCAGGTCCTGGTACCGCGGCATCCAACCGATCGGGCTCTCGACCGCGTAGGCGTTGCCCCGCGACCGCTCGACGATCCACTCGAGCACCCGCATGTTCTCGCCGAACCCGGGCCACACGAAGCGGCCGTCGTCGTCGGTGCGGAACCAGTTCACCCCGAAGATGCGGGGCGGGTTGGCGATCGTGCGACCGAAGCCGAGCCAGTGGTTGAAGTAGTCGGCCATGTGGTAGCCGGCGAAGGGCAGCATGGCGAAGGGGTCGCGGCGCACCACGCCCTGCTGGCCGAAGGCGGCGGCCGTCGTCTCCGAGCCCATCGTGGCGGCCAGGTAGACGCCATGGGCCCAGTTGAACGACTGGTGCACCAGCGGCATCGTGCCCGAGCGGCGCCCGCCGAACACGAAGGCGCTGATCGGCACGCCGGCCGGGTCGTCCCAGCGGTCGTCGATCACCGGGTTCTGCGCCGCGGGGGCGGTGAACCGGGCGTTGGGGTGGGCCGCCTTGGCGTCGGACTCGGGCGTCCAGTCGTTGCCCTTCCAGTCGATCAGGTGGGCGGGCGGGTCGGTGCCGATGCCCTCCCACCAGACGTCACCGTCGTCGGTCAGTGCGACGTTGGTGAAGATCGTGTTGGCGGCGATCGACGTCATGGCGCTCGGGTTGGTCTTCTCCGAGGTGCCGGGGGCGACGCCGAAGTAGCCGGCCTCGGGGTTGATGGCGTAGAGGGCGCCGTCGGCGCCCGGCTTCACCCAGGCGATGTCGTCGCCGACCGTGGTGACCTTCCAGCCCTTCTCGGCGAAGGCCTCCGGCGGTTCGATCATGGCGAAGTTGGTCTTGCCACACGCGCTCGGGAAGGCGGCGCCCACATAGGTCTTGTCGCCGTTCGGATCGGTCACGCCCATGATCAACATGTGCTCGGCGAGCCAGCCCTCGTCGCGGGCCATCGTCGACGCGATGCGCAAGGCCAGACACTTCTTGCCGAGCAGGGCGTTGCCGCCGTACCCGCTGCCGTAGGACCAGATCTCGCGGTCCTCGGGGAAGTGCACGATGTACTTCGTGTCGGGGTTGCAGGGCCACGAGACGTCGGTGTCACCGGCGGCCAGCGGGGCGCCGACGGTGTGGGCACACGGGATGAAGGCGCCGTCGTCGCCGAGGGCGTCGAGGACCTCGCTGCCCATGCGGGTCATGATGTTCATGTTGACCACGACGTAGGGCGAGTCGGTGATCTCCACGCCGATCTGAGCGATGGGCGAGCCGATCGGGCCCATGCTGAAGGGGATCACGTACATGGTGCGGCCAGCCATGCAGCCGTCGAACAGGCCGCCGAGGATCTCGCGCATCTCGGTCGGGTCCATCCAGTTGTTGGTCGGGCCGGCGAGCTGCTTGGTGCGGCTGCAGATGAAGGTGCGGTCCTCGACCCGAGCGACGTCGCTCGGGTCGGACCGGGCCAGGAAACTGTTGGGGCGGAGCTCGGGGTCGAGCGGGATGAAGGTGCCGGCGTCGACGAGAAGCTGGCACATCTCGTCGTACTCCTCGGTGGAGCCGTCGCACCACCGCACCTCGGTCGGTCCGCACAGTTCGGCCATCTCATCGACCCAGGTGCGGAGGCGTGCGTTGCTCAGGTTCGGGGGTTGTGACATGCCTGCATCATCCGACCGAGACGACCGGACAACTAGGTAGAAAAGTCCCCTCGATTCCGTGACAGGTGCGACGTCAGCGGCGGCCGAGTTCGGTGGCGCGGTCGCGGGCGGCGAGGACGGCGTCGATGAAGGCGGCGCGGACGCCCCGACGCTCGAGCGTCGCCAGGCCGGCCGCGGTCGTGCCGGCCGGGGTGGTGACCGCCGCTCGCAACTCGGTCGCCGAGCGCGGGTCGTCGCGCAACATCGTCGCCGCGCCGAGCAGGGTCTGGTTGGCGAGCCCTTCGGCGACCGAGCGAGGAAGGCCGGCGGCGACGCCGGCGTCGGTCAGCGCCTCGGCCACCAGGAAGACGTAGGCCGGGCCCGACCCGGACAGGCCGGTGACGGCATCGAGCTGGGCCTCGGTGACCACCTCGACGGCGCCCACCGCCGACAACAGCTCGACGGCCCACGCCACGTCGTCGTCGGTCGCCGCAGCCCCGGGTGCGACGGCCGACGCTCCCTCGCCGACCAGGGCCGGCGTGTTGGGCATGACCCGCAGCACGGGCACCGAGTCGTCGCCGACCGCCGCGCTGATGGCGGCGGTCGTGATGCCGGCCGCCACCGAGATCACCCGGCTCGGCGTCGGGAGGTCGGCCACGACCGGCTCGACCAGGTGGGGCTTCACCGCGACGAGGGTGTCGACACCGCCCGTGGCGTGCTCGGCCACCTCGACCCCGTCGATCGCCTCGGCGACCCGGGCCCGCTGCTCGGCCGACGGCTCGACGACGCGCACGGCGCTCGCCGGCGCCCAGCCGGCTCGCACGACGCCGGCGGCGAGGGCCAACCCCATCTGTCCGCCGCCGATGATCTGGAGCCTGGTCGCGTCAGCCATGGGGCGCAGTATGGCGCAGCGACGTCGCGCTCAACCCTTGAAGCGGGAGGCGAAGCCGATGCGCAGGGCCGGCCGGAAGAACTGCTCGACCCACACCCACATCGAGCCGAGCACCCGGTCGAGATCCTCGGTCCCGGCGGCGACGAGGGCGTTGTCGACCTGGCCCTGGAGGTAGACGGCGTCCTCCTCGGCGACGCAGAAGGCGGCGCCGTAGAGGCCGGCGTTGCGTCGCAGCAGGTGGGCGAAGAACTCGGCGTGGTTCTCCTCGGGCGCCGGCATCACGTAGGTCTCGTAGTGCAGGGTGCGCTGTCGGAGCTCGAAGCGGATCGTGTAGACGTCTTTCTCTTCCCCCCGCACCCGCACGTGCCAACGGCGAGGGTGCTCGGTGTCGCGCACCACCTCGGCCACGATCGGGTTGTCGTCGGCCTGGGCCTCGAGCCAGGCCTCGACGTGGAGGGACAGGGCGTCGAGGTCGGTGCCGTCGAAGAAGCTGGTCATCGCATGTCCCCGCAGGGCCGGAGTTCGCTGGCCCGCAAGTCGCCGTAGATGCGACGCAGCCGGGCGGCCGAGGTGCTCCAGGTGTAGGTGCGGGCCCGAGCCGCGGCCGAGACCGACAGGCGGCGAGCCCGGACCGGATCGGCGAGGACGTGATCGACCCAGGCCGCGTAGTCGGCCGGGTCGCGACCCTCGACCAGGAAGCCGGTGTGGCCGTGCTCGACGAGGGTGAGCAGGCCGCCGACCGCCGAGGCGACGACCGGGATGCCGCACGCCGCCGCCTCGAGGGCGACGAGGCCAAACGACTCGCTGCGACTGGGAACGAGGCAGACGTCGGCTGCCCGATAGTAGGTCGACAGCAGGTGGTGGGGCTGGGGCGGGATGAAGTCGACCCGGTCGGCCACCCCGAGCTCGTCGATCAGCTCGTGGACCCGAGCCACCTCGGCGTCACCGCCCTGGCCGCTGGCCCCGCCGACGATCCACAGGCGGGCGTCGTCGCGTTCGAGGGCGGCGAGGGTCCGCACCGCCACGTCGACGCCCTTCAGTGGCTGGATCCGGCCGACGAAGAGCAGGAGGGGTCGGTCGTCGACCTCGAGGGCCCAGCGGGCGCCGGCCTGGTTGCCGGGCGAGAAGTAGGCGTGGTCGACGCCGGGAGGCACGATCTCGATGCGGTCGGGGTCGGCCTGGTAGTAGTGCTCGAGCTGTTCGGCTTCGGGCACGCAGTTGGCGAGCACGGCGTCGCTGCAGGCCATCACCTCGGCCTCGGCACGAGCGCGCGCCTCGGGTTCTGGGTCGCCGGTCTCGGCCTTCACCCGGGCCAGGGTGTGGAATGTGGAGACGAGGGGTATCCCCGTGCGCTGCTTGAGGAGCTGGCCAGCGACGCCACTCAGCCAGTAGTTGGCGTGGATGGCGTCGGGCCGGAAGGTGGCGAAGTCGTCCTCGACCCAGGCCGCGAACTCGTCGACCCAGTCGGGCAGCTTCTCCTTGGCGATCCCGGACGGGCCGGCCGGGACGTGGACGACCTCGAAGTTGGGCTCGACCTCGACCACCTTGGGAAGATCGTCGTCCCAGCGTCGCACATACACGCGGCACGACACGCCGGCTTGCGCCAGGGAGGTGACGAGCTCCCTGACGTAGACGTTCATGCCCCCGCCATCACCGGTGCCGGGCTGGGCCAGGGGCGAGGTGTGGAGGGAGAGAACAGCGACTCGATACACCGCAGGTTCCAACCCGACCACTCTGGTCGACTATTCCCTCGTTCGCCTACCCCAGTGACGCGCGTCACAGGCCAGGTGGGCGGTGGGACGGGAGCGTCAGCTCAGCAGAGCGTCGACCGAGGCCTCGCCGTCGCGGTAGCGACGACCGATCTCGGCCTGGAAGGTGTCGATCCGCTCGTGGAGCTGTCGACGGATGCCCGACAGCTCGACCTCGAAGGACCGGATCTGTTCGAACAGCTCCCGCAGCTCACCCGCCCGACGCGACTCGAGGCCGGCCAGGGCGCCCGGCGACGCGATCTGATCGAGGGCGACCACGAGGTCGTGGGCGACCTGACCCGGGTCGTCGATCGACACCTGACGACGCCCCAGGGGCGGCTCGCCTCCCGAGGTCTCGGCGGCGGGTGCCGGAGCGTCGGCGGTCAGGATCTCGGGTAGGTCGAACAGGAGTCCTGCCACATCGGCGTCGCCCTCGACCTCGCCCTCTCGGCGCCGGACCTCGTGACCCACGATGTCGAGCCGGCCCTGGGTGACGCGGCGCACCAGCGACACGTCGGCCTCGGCCGACTGGCAGGCGGCTCGATCCTCACGCAGGACCTCCATCGGACGGGTGGTGAGCCCGTCGAGGGCGTCGGCGCCCAGCAGGCGCTGCAGATCGTCGATCACGAAGGGAAGGCTAGCCATGGTCACCGCCTCCCATCGGCACCCCGGCCGCGAACCTGAACGCTCAGCCGACGACCGGTTCCACGCCGGTGACGAGGAGCAGCCACAGCGGGGCCGCCACCAGGTAGGAGTCGAGGCGGCGCACCGCCGGCGCCCAGTCGGCGCCGTGGGGCAATAGCGCCGAGCCCGCGAGCTGACCGAGGGGGCACGACACGGCCGCCACCGCGCTGAACAACACGGCCGTGGTGCCATCGAAGGGGTCGGGCTGCACGAGCCACAAGCCGAAGCCGACCACGGCGAGCGACACGAGCCCGGCGATCGGCCCCTCGACCGCGTTGGCCGACCCCGACCCGACGAGGAAGTCACCGGCCTCGTAGGCGCTGACCAGGCCGAGCAGGGCGAGGGCGGCCCACGGTTCGCTCCGCCCGAGGGCGACCAGCGCGCCGGCGGCGAGTCCCACCGGCACGGCGGTGAGGACGGCGGTCTCGGTGGCCACGATCAGCCGCTCGGTCGGCGTGAGCGGTCGCAACGCGGCCGGGACCCGACGCAGATCGAGACCGACGACGACCCAGACGGCGCAGGCGAGCACGGCGATGACCACGGCGATGCCGAGGCCCAGCTGGCGGGCGCCGCCGGCGAGGGCGACCGTGCCGGCGAGGGCGGCGCTCACCCGGCGGTCGACGGCGGTGTGACGACGCCACGCGTCGCCGGCTTGGAGGCCGGCCGTGGCCGCCACGCCGCCGGCCACCACCGCAGCGACCGGCCAGGAACGGGCGATGCCGAACGCCATCGCCGCGAACCACAGGACGCCGAGCGTCAGCTTCGGACCGTCGGTGGCGTGCGGGATCGAGTAGCGGCCGGTCGGTCGGTTGGCGACCACGCCGGTCACCCTCCCGACACCGGGGGCAGGACGGCCACCTCGTCGCCGTCGAGCACGGGGTCGCCGGCCTGCGCCACCTCACCGTTGCGCCACACGCGGCAGGCCTCGGCCACCGCGGCGAACTCGGGTCCGAAAGTCTGGGCGGCAGTGGCGAGCACCTCGCCGACCGTGTCGCCGCTCACCTCGGTCGAGCCGGTCCCGGCAGCCTCACGGGCCTGGGCGAAGAGACGGAGCGAGACGATCGGCACGGGCGCCATGTTACCCCCCGGGTATCGTCGCCTCGATGACGACCCTGTTGCTGGTCCGCCACGGCCAATCGACCTGGAACGCGCAACGACGGTGGCAGGGCCAGGCCGATCCGCCCCTCTCGGACGTGGGTCGGGCCCAGGCGAAGGCGGCCGCGCTGCGGGTCGGAGCGGTCGACGTCGTCGTGTCGTCTCCCCAACAGCGGGCCCGCCAGACGGCCGGCCTCATCGCCGAGGCGATCGGCGTCGGCCCGATCGTGGAACACGACGACCTGCGGGAACGCAACGCCGGGGCCTGGTCCGGGCTCACGACCGAGGAGATCGAGGAGCGCTACCCCGGCTGGTTGGCGGCCGACCGTCGTCCCGAGGGCTTCGAGGGCGCCGAGTCGGTGGCCGGACGCTTCGCCGCCGCCCTGACCGCCCTGGCCTCGGGCGTGCGGGAGATGGAGCCCGGGGCGTCGACCGTGCTGGTCCTCACCCACGGTGGCTCGATCAAGGCATTCGAGGAAGCCCACGGCATCTACGAGGACCGCATCCCGAACCTGTCGGGGCGACTCGTCACCTTCCACGGCGACCGATTCCGCCTCGCCGAACGCCTCCACCTGCTCGACGACCACGACCGCACCGGCGGCGGCACCGGCCGGGTCTGACGACTCAGGCGTCGCTTGCCGGAGCG
>JAWSVN010000109.1:0-5597 GCA_033851875.1 Acidimicrobiales bacterium | reverse complement strand
CCGACGGTGATCGTCTCGTCGGGAAGGGCGGCCACGTCGGCCGCCACGACCGGGTCGGCGGCGACCTCGACGGTGCTCGACGCGGTCGCGTCGGTGGTCGCGACGTCGGTGTCGGAGGTCGCGGACTCCGAGGCCGAAGCGTCGGCGGTGCCGGTCTCGGTGGTGTCGGCGGAGGTGCAGGCGGCGGTGAGGGCGATGGCGATGGCCAGCGCCGAGAGGCGAGTCCAGGGAACGGAGGGGGTCATGCAGCGGACGCTACGAAGCCGCCCTGGGAGCCTGCCGAGACGAGGCTGGGAACTCGCTGAGTTCGACGATGCTGAGTTCGGACGAGGTGGTCGCCGAACGCTCGTTCAGTCGAATCGAGCGCGGGTCCGCCGGACCTCGTCCTGCAGTTTGGGGGCCATGCGAGCGAACCGTTCGTCGCGCAGCCGAGCAGCCTTCGCCGACTTCTTGCCCTTGCGCCACCGACGGACTCGGACGATGCCCTTGACCGGTGCGGCGATGATCTTGAACGGCAGGGCGATCAGCTTGAACGGGGCGGTGACCACCGTCTTCAGGGTGATCCGGCCACTCGTCTCCTCGGACTCCATCGTCCCAGGATGCCCCACCGACGGGGTGAACGCGCGCCGGTGCCCCACACCGGAGGAGTGTGTGGGGCACCGGGCGGGTGGGGTTCCTTGGCGGAGCCGTCGGGTTCGACAGGGGAGCGAACCGTCAGGCGTCGGAGGTGGTCAGCTCCTGGGTGGACCCACCCGTGATCTGGATCTTGCGGGCCTTGGCCTTCTCGGCCACCGGCATGGTGACGACGAGGACACCGTTGTCGAGCTTGGCCTTCATGTGCTCGGTGTCGAGGTTGTCGCTCACCTGGATCTGTCGACGGAACGAGCCCTGGGCCCGTTCCCGGTTCAACACCTTCTTGTCGGCGTCGAACCAGCGGCGCTGGACCTCGACGGTGACCTCGTTGCGCTCGGCGGTGAGGTCGATCTCCTCGGGCTTCACACCCGGAACGTCGAAGTAGAGCGTCACCTCGTCGTCGTTGCGGACGGCGTCCATCGCCAGCAGCTGGCGCTGGCGAGGCAGGGAACTCGTGAACTCGTTGAACTCGTGGAAGGGATCGCGGAACAACACGGGACATCAACTCCTTCGTGGTGGGACGGTGTTGCTTTGCGTGGCGACGATCTACCCGTGTCGGACCGAGCCAAACCTCTGGACCGACGAAATTCCGACTCCTCGCCGCGGCCGATCTGCCAGGGTGCGTCCATGGCACTCGTCGACCACTGGCCGCTGTTCGGGTTGCGACTCCGCACCCCGAACCTCGAGCTCCGCTACCCGGACGACGACGAGATCGCGTCGCTGATCGACGTGGCCGGTCGAGGGGTGCACGACCCCGAGCGGATGCCGTTCTTCGTGCCGTGGACCGACCTCGAGCCGCCCGAGTTCGAACGGGAGGCCCTCAAGTACTGGTGGCGGTGCCGCAGCGAGGTGAGCCCGGCGAGGTGGACGATCCCGTTCGCCGTCTTCGTCGACGGCGAACCCGCCGGCGTGCAGGAGCTCGCCGCCACCGACTTCCCGACGGTCCGCTCCGCAGAGACCGGCTCGTGGCTCGGGCTCGACTTTCAGGGCAAGGGCATCGGCACCGAGATGCGTCAGGCCGTCGTGGCCGTCGCCTTCGACCACCTCGGCGCACGCGAGATCACCAGTTCGGCGTTCGTCGACAACGTCGCCTCGCAGCGGGTGTCGGAACGGGTCGGCTACGTCGAGAACGGCACCGTGACAGCGAAACAGCGCGACCGCGCCGTCGAACAGGTCCAGTTCCGGCTCACCGCCGAGCGGTGGGCCGAGGTGGCCCCCGACTGGCGGCCCGAGGTGACCGGCGTCGAGCGATGCCTCGGCCAGCTCGGCCTGGCGCCGCGGTAGGGAGACAGCGGCGACTTCAGGCGTCGGTGGCGAACTCGGCGATGAGGGAGGCGACCTCATCCGCGTGGGAGTCCTCGTGCATCGCGTGCTCGCCGCCCTCGAGGGCGACGAAGCGGGCGTTGGGCATCTTGCGCTCGAGGTACTGGCCGGCCCCGGTGTAGTCGGGCCGGTCCTCGGTGCCCGCGAGGATCAGCGTCGGCACGTCCATCTCGGCCACCCGGTCCATCACGACCGAGTCGTGCTGGAGGTTGAGTTCGGCGGCCTGGGGGACCACGCCGAAGCGGTGGGCGTTGCGGCGCGACATCGCGTTCCAGCCCTCACGCTTCTCGGCGTCGCGGAAGCCGGGCCCGGTGTTGAGCACGATGATGCCGCGCGCACCGCCCGGTTGGCCGGCCGGGCGGGTGGCGGCGTGGGCCAGGGCCAGGTAGCCGCCGAGGGAGTGGCCGACGAGCACGGGCGGCTCGTCGAGGGTGGCGATGAGATCGTCGATGTCGTCGAGGGCCCGGTCGCGGGTGTACTCCGCCGGGTCCTCCGGCACCGGCGACGCGCCGTGGCCCATCAGGTCGATGGCGTGGACCGAGTGACGGTCGGCGAGCTTCTCCATCACGGCGGCCCACGTGGCCGAACTCGAGCCGATGCCATGGAGGAAGATGATCGGGGAGCCGGAACCGGACGACGTGACGTGAACGCGCATGGCGCCGGACCGTAGTGGGCACGTCGCCGGGAATCGAACCCGCTGGCTGGCGCCTGGCGGTGGGGTTGCGTAGCGTCCGGAACGTTGTCGCCCGACAACTGTCACCCGAGGGGGATGGATGAGGGGAATCATCGGCTACGGCACCTACGTGCCCTATCACCGGCTGCGGCGGGCCGCGATCGGCGAGTCGCTCGGCAGCGGGGGAGGGCGTGGGACTCGCGCCGTCGCCTCGTTCGACGAGGACGCCACCTCGATGGCCGTCGAAGCCGGCCGCAACGCGATGCGGACCTTGCCGGGCATCACGCCCGACGACGTCACCTTCGCCACGGCCACGCCGCCGTATCTCGACAAGACGAACGCGAACGTCATCCACGCCGCCCTCGACCTGCCGAGCCGGGTGTTCGCCTCCGACGCCGCCGGCTCGCCCCGCAGCGTCAACGGGGCCCTGCGGTCGGCCCTCGACGGCACCCGCACCTCCCTGATCGTCGCCGCCGACGTCCGCACCGGCCGCCCGTCGTCGGCCGACGAGGCCCAGCTCGGCGACGCCGCCATGGCCTGGGTGGTCGGCGGCGGCGACGCCAGCCCGGCGCCGGTGATCGCCGAGTGGCTCGGCGGCGCCTCGGCCACCGCCGAGTTCCTCGACCGCTGGCGGGCCCCGGGTTGGGACTACTCCCGGGTGTGGGAGGAGCGCTTCGGCGAGCACGCCTACCTGCCCCTCGTCACCGAGGCCGCCGACGCCGCCTTCAAGGAGGTCGGCCTCGAGCCGGGCGACATCGACATCGCCATCGTCACCGGCCTGCAGAGCCGGGCCGTGCGCGGCGCCGCCCGGGCGGCCGGCATCGGCGGCGTGGCCATCGCCGACGGTCTCACCGACACCGTCGGCAACACCGGCACCTCCCACGCCGGACTCGTGCTGGCCTCCGTCCTCGACGAGGCCGCCCCCGGCACCACGATCATGGTGATCCACCTGGCCGACGGCTGCGACGTCGGCTTCTACCGCACCACCGACGCCATCACCGACTACCAGGCGGCCCCGACCGTCGCCGCTCAGATCGAGGCCGGCAACGATTCGCTCACCTACGCCTCGTTCCTCACCTGGCGTGGCTTCCTCGAGCGGGAGCCGCCCCGCCGCCCCGACCCGGTGCCGCCCGCCGCGCCGCCGTCCTACCGCAACGAGTCGTGGAAGTACGCCTTCGTCGGTTCGCGGGACCGTTCCACCGGCGCCGTCCACCTGCCGCCCCAGCGGGTCTCGGTGAAGGGAGGTGCCGTCGACGACATGGAGATGGTGCCGATGGCCGACGTGGCCGCCACGGTCGTGACCTACACGATCGACCACCTCGCCTACTCGCTCGCGCCGCCCACCATCGCCGCCGTCATCGACTTCGACGGAGGAGGGCGCTTCCAGTGCCAGCTCACCGACGCCAGCCCCGACGAGGTGGCGATCGGCGACCGGGTGCAGATGACGTTCCGCCGCCTGCTCACCGCGGACGGCATCCACAACTACTTCTGGAAAGCCAAGCCACTCACGGCGGGCACGACCGACAGCACGGGCAAGGGAAACTGAGGAGCATCGAAATGGGATCGCACGGCATCAAGGATCAGGTCGCCATCGTCGGCATGGGCTGCACGCCCTTCGGCGAGCACTGGGACCGCAGCGTCGAGGACATGCTCGTCGACGCCTCGCAAGAGGCCTACGCGTCGGCCGGCGTCACGCCCGCCGACGTCGACGCCTACTGGTTCGGCACGTTCGGGTCGGCCATCTCCGGCCTCGCCCTCAGCCGGGCACTGAAGCTCGACTACAAGCCCGTCACCCGGGTCGAGAACATGTGCGCCACCGGCTCCGAGGCGTTCCGCAACGCCTGCTACGCCGTGGCATCGGGCGCCTACGACGTGGCGTGCGCGATCGGCGTCGAGAAGCTCAAGGACAACGGCATGTCGGGCCTCGTCGTCGGCGGCATCCCCGACGACGGCACCAAGTCCGATCTCACCGCCCCGGCCATGTTCTCGCTGCTCGCCCCGGCCTATGCCGAGAAGTACGGCGTCGACCCGACCGAGATGAAGGACGTGATGGGTCGGATCGCGTGGAAGAACCACGCCAACGGCGCCAAGAACCCCCGGGCTCAGTTCCAGAAGGAGGTGGGCCGCGACACGATCTGCAACGCACCCCTCATCGCCGGCCAGCTCGGCATCTTCGACTGCTCGGGCGTGTCGGACGGTTCGGCCGCCGCGATCATCGTGCGGGCCGAGGACGCCCACAAGTACACCGACAACCCGCTCTACGTGAAGGCGCTGTCGTTCGCCGCCGGCCCGGCCCGTGGTCCGATCGACCCCGACTACGACTACACGAGCTTCGACGAGGTCGTCGCCTCCGCCGCCGATGCGTATGCCCAGGCCGGCGTCGAGAACCCTCGGGCCGAGATCGCCATGGCCGAGGTCCACGACTGCTTCACGCCGACCGAGCTGGTGCTGATGGAGGACCTCGGGTTCGCCGAGCGAGGCATGGGATGGAAGGAGGTGCTCGCCGGCACCTACGACCTCGAGGGCGAACTGCCGGTCAACCCCGACGGCGGCCTCAAGAGCTTCGGCCACCCGATCGGCGCGTCGGGCCTCCGCATGCTGTTCGAGTGCTGGCTGCAGCTTCGTAAGGAAGCGCCGGACGAGCGGCAGATCAAGAGCGTGACCGAGGGCGGAAAGACCCTCGGCATGACCCACAACCTCGGCGGCGCGCCGGGCGAGTGCGTCAGCTTCGTCTCGATCGTCGGCTCCGAACTCGGCTAGCCAACCGCCTCCAAATCCATACGTTCGCGCCTCCTTGGCGGCCTGCGAGCGTATGGATTTGGCGCGTCCGGCTCGGGGCCCTTCGGCGGTTCGACTCGGGCCGTTCGGCAGTGCCGACACGGGGCCCTTCGGCCCTGCGTGAACGTTCACATCCGAGCTAGGGTCAGCTCGTGACTGACGCTGGGGTGAACGACGCTGCAACGACCAT
>JAWSVN010000280.1:0-2493 GCA_033851875.1 Acidimicrobiales bacterium | reverse complement strand
TGTGGGCCGACGTCGATGGTGACGGCACCTTCGACGGTGGCGAGTCCCCGCTGGTCGGTGTGACCGTCGAGCTGCTCGACGGCACCGGTTCGGTGACCGCCACGGCGACGACCGATGCCGCCGGCCAGGTGGTCTTCACCGGTCTGCCCGCTGGGAACTACTCGACTCGGGTCGACGCCTCGACGTTGCCGGCGAACACGACGACGCAGACGGGTGATCCGGATGCGACCCTCGATGGCCTGACGGCGTTCACGTTGGCGCCGGGTGAGGACCGCACCGGTGACGAGTTCGGCTACCAGCCCCTCGCCGCCATCGACGGCACCGTCTTCGACGATGTCGACGGCGACAGCACCCAGAACGGCACCGAGCCGGGCCTCGCCGGTGTGACCGTCGAGCTGCTCGACGCCACCGGCACCGTGATCGCCACCACGACCACCGACCCGGCCGGCGCCTACGCCTTCACCGGTCTCCCCGACGCCGACTACACGGTGCGGATCGATGCCTCGACGCTCCCGGCGTCGATGGTGCAGACGGCCGACCCGGACCCGACCCTCGACGGTCGGACCCCGGCGACGATCACCGGTTCGGTCGATGTCACCGGCCTCGACTTCGGCTACCGCACGCCGCCGCCGGCGCCGGGCACCATCGCCTCGGGCGTCTGGCTCGACGAGAACGGTGACGGCGTCCAGGACGCCGGCGAACCGCCGATCCCCGGTGTGCGGGTCGAACTCGTCGACGCCGCCGGCATCGTGATCGGCAGCACGACCACCGCCGCCGACGGCAGCCTCGGGTTCGTGAACGTCCCGCCGGGTGACTACACCCTGCGGGTCGACGAGACCACGCTGCCCGCCGGGGTGACCAGCCGCACCGCGGATGCCGACGGCACCCTCGACGCCGAGACGCCGGTGACGGTCACCGCCGGTTCGCCGAGCGTGGTCACCGACTTCGGCTACGAACCCGACCCGACCGCCCTGGGTGCCATCGACGGCGTGATCTTCCACGACGTCGACGGCGACAGTGTGCGCCAGCCAGGTGAGCCGGTGATGTCGCAGGTGACGGTGATCCTCCGTGACGCCGCCGGCGTCGAGGTGGCTCGCATGCTCACCCTCGCCGACGGTTCGTATCGCTTCGACGACCTGCCCCTCGGCACCTACATCGTCGAGGTCGAGCCGCCGGTCGGCTTCACGATCACGCCCCAGACCACCGCCCCCGACGGCTCGGTGATCGACTCCTCGGGTCGTGTGGTCGTGGTCGTGGCGTCGGTCGACACCGTCGAGACGGCCTTCGGCGGCCTCCAGCTGCTGTCGGCCCAGACGACCAACACGACGACCACCACCCAGCCCACGACGTCGACGACGATCGGCACGACCACCACGACGACGAGCAGCGGCACGATCGCCTACACGGGTTCGTCGACCGGTGTGATCGTCGGCGCCGGTGTCGCCCTGCTGGCGGCCGGCTGGTTCGCCCTGATCGTCGCCCGGCGTCGTGAGGACGAAACGGAACAGGCGTGAGGTGAGGCGGTCGGGGTGCGCCCCGGCCGCCTTCTCCGCCGTGTGCTCAGCCGAAGACGATCGTCTTCTGGCCGAGCAGGATGATGCGGTCCTCGGCGAAGGCGCGGACCGCCCGAGACAACACGAGCCGCTCGGAGTCGCGGCCGAGGCGGACCAGCTCCTCGGGCCGGTGAGCGTGGGTGACTCGGACGACGTCCTGCTCGATGATCGGGCCCTCGTCGAGGTCGGCGGTGACGAAGTGGGCGGTGGCCCCCACCAGCTTCACACCCCGCTCGAACGCCTGGTGGTAGGGCTTTGCGCCCTTGAACCCCGGCAGGAACGAGTGGTGGATGTTGATCGCCCGACCGGCGAGCTCGTCGCACAGGTCGTCGCTCAGGATCTGCATGTAGCGGGCCAGCACCACGAGGTCGATCGACAGCTCCTCGACGAGGGCGAGGATCTGGGCCTCCTGCTCGGGCTTGGTCTCCTTGGTCACCGGCAGGTGATGGAACGGGACCCCGTAGCGAGCGGCGTGCTCGGCGCACACGGTGTGGTTGCCGGCGACCGCTGCGATGTCGATCGGGAGGTCACCGTTGCGCCAGCGGTAGAGGAGGTCGACGAGGCAGTGGTCGGCCTTCGACACCATGATCAGCACCCGGGGCCGGTAGTCGGCGAGGCGCACGTGGATGTCGGCCTCGTCGTCGTCGAGTCGCTCGGCGATCACGCGGGCGATCACGTCCGGATCGGATTCGGTGGCGCTGAACGCCGTTCTCAACACGAACCGGTCGGTGTCGGGGTCGTGGAACTGGGCGTTCTCGTTGATGTTGCCGCCGACCTCGAGCAGCGCTCCCGACACGGCGTGGACCACGCCGGGCCGGTCGGGGCACGTGATGGTGAGGAAGTGATCGGTCGGTCCGCTCTGCAACGACACGACCGGTGACGATAGCCACGCGGATGTGCGGTCAGCGCCGGGCGCGACGGGGTACGTTCGAGCCGTGGC
>JAWSVN010000108.1:0-15842 GCA_033851875.1 Acidimicrobiales bacterium | reverse complement strand
GCGAGGTGTTCGATGACCATTCCTTCCCAGCTTGCTCCTAGCTTCGGGTGGCGCTGGAGGCCGACCATCGTCTCGATGCCGAGCAACCGATGGAGGAGCCCGGTGTCGCGTAGATAGACCCGTGGCGACTTGACCTGTCGCTTGGAGATGTTGGCGTGCCAGGGCGGGAGCTGGCGGACCACGAGCGCATCGGTGAGTGCGTCCACGTATCGCCGGACGGTGGGCTGGGACACATCGATCGACCGGGCGAGCTCGGCGCCGTTCCACGTCTGCCCGTGGAAGTGGGCAAGCATCGACCAGAAGCGCCGCATCGTGGTGGCCGGTATCCCGAAGCCGAGGGCTGCGAGGTCGCGCTGCAGGAACGTCGCGATGTAGTCATCGCGCCATCGTGCGGAAGCGCTCTCGCTCTCGGCGAGGAACGAACGGGGGAGTCCACCGCGCAACCAGAGCTGACCCAGGCCGGGAGCACCCACGTCGTCGAGTTCGAAGCCGCCCAGCTCCACGACACGGACACGTCCGGCGAGGCTCTCCGCTCCGAGTCCGATCAGGTCGGGCGATGCACTGCCCAGGACCAGGAAACGGCCTGGCTTCGGATCCTCGTCGACCAGGACCCGAAGGATCGGGAACAGGTCGGGGCGCAGCTGTGCCTCGTCGATGACGACCGTTCCCTCGAGTCCGGCCAGCACCAGCGTCGGATCAGCCAGGCGTGCGAGGTCGCGGGGGTCCTCGAGATCGAACAGGTTCGCCGGGCTCGGATCGACCAAGTCGCGGGCGATGGTCGACTTACCGGCTTGCCGGGGTCCTGACAGCAGCACCACCGGAGCCTCAGCGAGCGCCTGCCTCAGCGACTCGTTCGCAGTGCTCCGCTCGATCTTCCGATTCATACTTGAAATACTAACATGTCAAGTTAGAATTTCAAGGCTGTTGTCAACGTCGGATGGGGTGCTCGTTCAGCAGCCGCCGCCGGTGCTGGGGCGGTCGGGGATGGTCGGGTCGACCACCTCGATGTGGACGTGCGGCCACGCCGGCTGGCCGGTGAGCCGATCGACCTGGCTGGCGAAGGGCAGGCGTCGAGCGCTCGGCGCCAACACGGTCTCGCCGGCGATCACCCGGTCGCCGGCCCGCACCTGCACGCCGTCGATGTGGAGCACCTTCACCTCATACCCCGGCCGGTCGTCGGGGTCGATCACGACGTAGTCGTCGCGATAGTCGCAATAGAGCGTGTAGCCGCCGGCCCGCACGACGGTGCCGGTGACGGGGGAGCGGATCTCGGTCAGGGGGTGCACGACGATGTCGGCGGCGCCGCGCCGGTCGGTGTCGCGACCCCGGTCGTCCAGCGTGGTCCAGGCGCTCGAGCCGGCGAGCGGCAGGAGCCGTTGGGCGCCGTCGTGGTTCGACTGGTGGTAGCCGATCAGTTCGACCACCGCCGAGGGTTGGCGCAACGTCACCCCGTTCACCGCGGCGAAGGGCACCCATTCGGTCGGCGTGAAGCTGCGGGCCCGCTCGCTGTCGGTCGGTCCGCTCGAGCCGATGCAGCGGCGCCCCGGCACCCCGTCGGACGGCAGGGGGTGATTGGCGGTGAACTCCTCGGACCACGAGAAGTCGGCCAGCACCCGGGCCCGGCTCGCGCCGTCGGCCAGGCGGCCCTCCCAGAACGCCTGTCCGCCGGCGTCGGGGTCGCGGTCGAGCACGTTGCGGTAGATGACCTCGACGAAGCCGGCGTCGTCGAGCTCGCCGTAGGTGTCGATGAACTCGGGGCTCGCTGCGAAGAAGGCGGCGATGTCGAGGAACGGCTGGCACCGTTCGAACCGGTCGATCCAGAACAGGGCGCCGCCCACGTCGGGCACCCGGTCGAAGGCCGCCCAGTAGAGGCGCAGCACCCGAGCGTGGTCGTCGGTGAGCTCGTCGAGTCCGGCCACGTAGTCGAAGTCGACCGGCTCCCGCTCGACCTGGGCGCCGGCGGGGGCCGTCGGTGTCAGGGCCGCGAGGAACGCGACGAGGAACACGAGAAGGCGCGTGCGCATCGGCACAGTCTGCCAGGCCGACCCATACTGGAGCGATGCTGATCGGTGAGCTGGCGGACGCTTCGGGCGTGACCTCCAAGACGATTCGCTACTACGAGCAGATCGGACTCCTTCCTGAGCCCGATCGCTCCCCGTCGGGCTACCGGCTCTACGACGAGCGGGCCGTGGATCGGCTGGGGTTCGTGCGCGACGCCCAGGCGAGCGGCCTCACCCTCGCCGAGATCGGGTCGGTGCTCGAACTCAAGGACGCCGGCGCCACGAGCTGCGAGCACACCCGGGCCCTGCTCGAGCGTCACCTCACCGACCTCGATGCCCAGATCGAACGCCTCCAAGCAGCGCGGATCGAGCTGGCATCGCTCGCCGAGCGGGCGGCGTCCCTCGACCCGTCCGGGTGTACCGATCCCGATCGGTGCCAGGTCATCGATGTCGGGGCGTCGACAGTCGCCGACGCCGCCGCGAGAGAATGAGCGCATGACCATCTGGGAGTACAAGATCCTCGATTCGAAGAACGTCGAAGGCGGTGGGTTCATGAAGAGCCCGTCGGCCGAGGAGGTCGAGCGCTACCTGAACGCCCTCGGCGCCGAGGGGTGGGAGATCATCCACCTCGACTGGCGGGAACTCGAGAGCCGGATGTCGTTCTCCGGGGTGGCCAAGCGCGCACGCGTCGCCTGACGCTGCCCTGTCACCCCTGACCGCCCTGTCGCCGAGTCGGTAGGCACCTCGGCCGCGTCGGGCTCAGATCGAGTCGCGGAGCCGCTCGAGTTCCGAGGTGTCGACCAATCCTTGGAAGATGCGGATGCCGAGGTCGTCGGTCAGTCGGCAGTCGATGTTGGTCGACGGGCGATGGTGGCGGCAGGTGGCGACGGCGACGTCGTCGGCCAACAGCTCGCGGACGCCCCGACAGAAGCCGGCGTCGTCGTCCGCAGTGCAGAGCCCGACGATGGCGAGGGTGTCGCCGTTGGCCGCTCGGAGCTGGCGGAGTGGGGCGCCCGAGCTGTCACTGGTCGTGTCGAGCACCTCGGCGGTGACCGACCCCGGCGGGCGGGTGTAGCGGGCGGGGAGTGAGAACCCGGTGATTGCGGCGCCGCGGCCCAGCTCGTCGGGTTCGACGTCGGCGGCGACGAAGGGCTGCCAGCGCGCCGTGCGGGGAAGCACGGTCCCAGGGAAGCCGACGGTCGGCGGGACGTCGAGCACCGTCAGCCCGAACGAGGTGTCGGCCCACGTCGAGGGGTCGCACAGGTCGATCGCGGGATCGCGGCTGAACGACGTGCAGGTCGGCGCGCTCGACGTCTCGGTCAGGTCGTCGGGCATCGCCACCGTGCCGCCGAGGATCTCGACGGCCTGCCAGTCGTCGGGGAGGAGCCAGTCGTCGTCCGGCGCGGCTTCGACGCAGCTCGCCGACAGCAGGCCGACGACCCCGACCGTCACCGCCATCACCTGTCGCCGAAATGCCACCGTCGGAGTATTCCCGATCGACCGCGGCGTCGATCTCTGATAATCTGATTTCATGTCGGAGATCACCGCGACCGAAGCCGCCCGAAAGTTCGCTGATCTGCTCGACTCGGTCGAACATGGGGGCGAGCGATTCACGATCACTCGCCGGGGCAAGGCGGTGGCTCACATCGAGCCCATCGGTCGTGGCCGTGGTGCTGAGGTGAAGGCGCTGCTGCGAGCCCACCGGCCCGACTCGCATTGGATGGACGACGTCGGGGCAGTGCGTCAGCTACTCGAGGTGGAAGAGCGGTCGTGACCCTGCTGGTGCTCGACACGACGTTCCTGATCGACGTGGAACGCGGGGGTGCGTCGCTCGACGCGGTGATCGATGACGAGGACGATGTCGCGATCGCGGCCATCACGCTCGCCGAGTTGCAGCTCGGCGTCGAGTTGGCCTCGAAGGGGCGGCGTGCCCGTCGGCAGGCCTACGTGGACGAGATCGCGGAGGTGATCCCGATCCTCCCGTACGACGTCGGCGTGGCGATGCACCACGCGGTGCTGCTCGCCGCCGTGCGGCGCGCCGGGACGCCGCGAGGGGCACACGATTTGATCATCGCTGCGACGGCGAGATCAGGTGGGCGGACCGTGGTGAGCGCGGATCGGACTGCGTTCGAGGGCCTTCCCGGCGTATCGGTCGTCGATCACCGCGAGGCGTGATCGGCGCCGCTGTGGGACGGCGGTGACTGCGGTCCGAGTGGTGCGCGCTTGACCTTCCAGTCCGCTGGAACCTTTAAGCTGGGGGTATGACCGACACGCGCACCGTGCCTGATAACCGCGTGCCCGCCGTCCCCGGGCTCGAGCGGGTCGACCTCGCCATCGAGGGCATGACCTGCGCGGCCTGCGCCAACCGCATCCAACGGGGGATCTCCAAGTTGGAGGGCGTCGAGGACGTCCGGGTCAACTTCGCCAACGGTCGAGCCACCGTGATCCACCGCAGCGACGACGTCGCCGGTGCCGCCAAGAGCTTCGAGGACACGATCACCCGCCTCGGCTACACCGTCCCCGTCGACCACGACGCCCGCGAAGCCGAACAGCGCCGGGCCGACGACCTCTTCCGCCGCTTCGTGGTCGCCGCCGCCCTGTCGGTGCCGGTGATGGTCATCTCGATGGTCATGGCCCTCCACGTCGACGGTTGGGAATGGGTGGTCGGCGCCCTCACCACCCCGGTCGTGTTCTGGTCGGGCTGGGGGTTCCACCGGGCTGCCGCGAAGAACCTGCGGGTCGGGGCCACCACGATGGACACCCTCGTGTCGATGGGGTCACTGTCGGCCTTCGTGTGGTCGGCCGTCGTCCTCGTCGCCGGCCGGTTCGACGCCCTCGAGGGCGGCCACGTCTACTTCGAGACCGCGGCGGTCATCATCACCCTGATCCTGCTCGGCAAGTGGTTCGAGGCCCGGGCCAAGGTCCGCTCGGGCGACGCCATCCGTGCCCTCGCCGAACTCGGCGCCCGAACCGCCCGCCTGGAGGACGGCTCGGAGATCCCCGTCGAATCGCTCGAGGTCGGCGACCGTTTCGTCGTGCGACCGGGCGAACGCATCGCCACCGACGGCGTCATCGTCGCCGGCGAATCCGCCATCGACACCTCGATGGTCACCGGCGAACCCGTGCCCGAAGCCGTCACCGTCGGCGACGACGTGATCGGGGCGACCGTCAACACCAATGGCTCGCTCACCGTCGAGGCCACCCGCGTCGGTGCCGACACCGCCCTCAGCCAGATCGTCGCCCTGGTCGAACAGGCCCAGGGGTCCCGCGCCGAGGTGCAACGCCTTGCCGACCGGGTCTCCGCCGTGTTCGTGCCCACCGCGCTCGTGGTCGCCGTCGTCACCCTCGCCGCCTGGCTCCTGCTGGGCCGCCCCGTCGACGACGCCTTCACCGCCGCGGTGGCGGTCCTCATCATCGCCTGCCCGTGCGCCCTTGGGCTGGCCACCCCGCTCGGCATCATGGTCGGCACCGGCCGTGGGGCCCAGCTCGGCGTGATCATCAAGGGCGGCGAGATCCTCGAGGACACCCGGGCGATCGACACGATCGTGCTCGACAAGACCGGCACGATCACCGAGGCCCGCATGACCCTGCGCGAGACCCTCGTCCCGGCCGCCATCGACGGTAGCGAAGGCGCGAACCCCGACGAACTGCTCGGCCTGGCGGCCTCCCTCGAGGACCGATCCGAGCACCCGATCGCGGCCGCCATCGCCGCCGCCTCCGACGTGCGCCACGACCTCGACGGCTTCGTCAACAAGCCCGGCCGCGGCGTCGTCGGCACGATCGGCGGCCGCCAGGCCCTCGTCGGCCGCGCCCTGCTCTTCGATGCTGTTCCGGACTCGGTCGCCGCTCTCGCCGAGACGGCCGAGGCGGCCGGTGACACCGCGGTGTTCGTCGGGCGGGACGGGGTGGCCGAGGCCGTGCTCGTCGTCACCGACTCGATCCGGCCCACCTCGGCCGACGCCGTCGCCGCCTTCGGCGACCTCGGCCTCGACGTCACCCTGCTCACCGGCGACAACGAACGCACGGCCCGAGCGGTGGCCGCCGAGGTCGGGATCGACCGAGTGATCGCGGGCGTGCTGCCCGAGCAGAAGGCGGCCGAGATCGAACGCCTCCAGGCCGGCGGCAAGCGGGTGGCGATGGTCGGCGACGGCATCAACGACGCCCCCGCCCTCGCCCTGGCCGATCTCGGCATCGCCATCGGCACCGGCACCGACGTCGCCATCGAGGCCAGCGACCTGACGATCGTGTCGGGCGACCTGCGAGCCGTGGCCGACGCCATCGCCCTCGCCCGCCGCACCCTCAGCACGATCCGCGGCAACCTGTTCTGGGCGTTCGCCTACAACGCGGCGGCCATCCCGCTCGCCGCGTTCGGCGTGCTCGACCCGATGATCGCGGCCGGGGCGATGGGCCTCAGCTCGGTGTTCGTGGTCACCAACAGCCTGCGTCTGCGTCGCTTCGCCGGCTACCGGGCCTCGGCCGGCCGCGGGTAACGTCCCGCGAGTGCCCCTCGCTGCGAACGCCTCGTGAACCGCGACGCCGTCTCGGTCGCGGCCGGACTGTTCGCCGTCGCCTACGGCACCAACGTCTCCACCCCGTTCCTCGTCCTCTACAAGGACCGGCTCGAGCTCGGCGACTCGGCCACGATGGCGATCTTCGTCGTCTACGTCGCCGGCATCCTGTCGACCCTGCTCGTGATCGGCCCGATCTCGGATCGGCTCGGCCGCAAACCGATCGTTGTGCCCTTCGTCGCCCTGTCGGCGGTGGCGTCGCTGTGCCTCATCGTCGGACGCGACTCGTTCGTGTTCCTGCTCCTCGGACGTCTGATGCTCGGCGTGGTCAGCGGCGCCGTGCTGGGCATCGCGTCGGCGTGGCTCCAGGAGCTGTTGGGTCGGGGCCAGGAACAGCGGGCCGCCGTGCTCACCACCGTCGTCAGCTACGCCGGGTTCGGGCTCGGCCCGATCGTGTCGGCGGTGATCGCCGAGACGATCGGCTCGCCGCTCACCGTTCCCTTCGTCGTCCACATCGTGCTCACCGTCGCCGTCGTGCCCCTCGTCCTCGCCGTGCCCGACCACCGGCCGGCCGGCGAGCCGCGTCCGTTGCGGATCGAGTTCGGGGTGCCGTCCCACGCCCGAGCGACCTTCTTCGGACTGGTCGCCCCGGCCGCGATCTGGGTGTTCGCCTTCGCCTCGGTGTCGTTCGCGTTGTTCCCCGTGATCATCCTCGACGGGTCGACCGGGGCGTCACGGGTCCTCGTCGCCGGTGCCGTCGGCATGATCACCGCACTCCCGGGCGTGCTGGCCCGCCCCCTGGTCGCCCGCATCGGCGCCGCCGTCGCCCTGCCCACGAGCATGGTGGTGGGCATCGTCGGCTACGGGTTCGGGCTCGCCGCCCTCGCCACCGGGTCGTGGCCGCTGATCCTGCCGGCCGCCGCCCTGCTCGGCACCGCGTCGGGGGCCCTCACCGCCGGCAGTCTCACCGTGCTCGGCCAGGTCGCCGACGACGCCACCCGCGGCTCGCTGACCTCGACCTTCTACCTCCTCGCCTACCCGGGCATGGCGATGCCGCTGCTGCTCACGTCGCTCACCGTCGTGTTCCCCCTCGAGGTCGGGGTGGCGGTCGCGATCGGCTTCGCAACCGCGTGCGCGGTCGTCGCCGGGCGAGGGGCGAGAACTTTTTCTGCGTCCGCTGTCCGAATGGTGTCGACCCGTTCGTCATGATGGCGACCGGGAACGACCCGGATCGCATCGGACACCCGCCAACGAACGGAGCACCGCCATGAAGTACCTCCTCGCCCTCTACGCCGACGAAGCCGCCGCCCCGGCCCCCGACTCGCCCGAGATGGCTGCCGAGATGCAGGCCTGGTTCGAATACACCGAGGCCCTCACCAAGGCCGGCGCCCTGCTCGGCGGCGAAGGCCTCCAGCCGGCCGCGGCGGCCAAGACCGTGCGGGTGCGCGACGACGCCGTCGTCACCACCGACGGCCCCCACGCCGAGACCAAGGAGGTCCTCGGCGGCTTCTACCTGATCGACGTCGCCGACGAGGCCGCCGCCATCGAGTGGGCCGCCAAGATCCCCAACGTCACCTACGGCACGGTCGAGGTGTGGCCGGTCATGAGCTACGAGTGAGCAATCGCACGTCGAACCGAGCGTGAGGTCGCCGTGAGCGAGGATGTCGACGTCGCGGCCGTCTTCCGCACCGAATGGCCCCGACTGATGTCGGTGCTGGTGCGCGAGACCCGCGACGTCGCCCTCGCCGAGGACCTCGCCGCCGAGGCGTTCGAGGAGGCGGCCCGCCGCTGGGCCACCGACGGCGCCCCCGACCGGCCCGGGGCGTGGTTGTTGACCGCCGCCCGTCGACGGGCCATCGACCGGCACCGCCGCGATCGGCGCTTCGCCGATCGGTTGCCGCAGCTCGCCGTCGCCGCCTCGCTGGCGGCCACCGCACCCGACGCCGCCGACGCCCCGCCGTCGCAGACCGTCGTCGACGACCAGCTCGCCCTGCTGTGCGGCTGCTGCCACCCCGACCTCGACCGCGACACCCAGATCGCCCTCACCCTGCGGGTGGTCGCCGGCCTCACCACCGACCAGATCGCTCGGGCCCTGCTCGTGTCGCCGGCGGCGATGGGGCGCCGCCTCAGCCGGGCCCGCAAACGGCTCCAGGCCGACGACGTGACGTTCGCAGCGATCGACCGCGACCTGCTCACCGACCGCCTCGGGGTGGTCGCCGGGGTCGTCTATTCGATCTTCTCCGAGGGCCACACCGCCACCACCCCAGCCGAGCTGGTGCGCGGCGACCTGTGCGACGAGGCGCTGTGGCTCGCCGAGCTGCTGCATCGCCTGGTGCCCGACGACCCCGAACTGATCGGGCTGCGGGCCCTGCTGTTGTTGACCGACGCCCGTCGCGACGCTCGACTCGACGACGACGGCCGCCTGGTCACCCTCGACCGCCAGGACCGCGCCCTGTGGGACGGCGCCAAGCTCGACCTCGGCCGGGCGTTGCTGGCCGACGCCCATGCCTTCGGTCGCCTCGGCCCCTACCAGCTCCTCGCCGCCATCGCGGCGCTCCACGTCGCCCCCGGCGACGGCACTGCCGGCGAGACTGCCGGCGGGACCGACTGGGCCACGATCGTGACCCTCTACGACCTGCTGACCGAGCGGTGGCCGGTGCCGCTCCACCGCCTCAACCGGGCGATCGCCGTGTCGCGGGCGACCGGCCCGGTCGACGGATTGGCGCTCATCGACGACGACACCGAACTCGTCGACCAGCTCGCCGACTACCCCTACCTCCACAGCACCCGGGGCGAGCTCCTGCTCGAGCTCGGCCGCTGGAGCGAAGCCGCCGACGCGTTCGGGCGGGCGATGACGATCACCCGCAACGAGGTGGAGCGCCGCCACCTGGCCGAGCGGCTCGATGCGGCCGCCGCCGAGGAGGGCGAACGCCGTTAGGCTGGGCGCGAGTGGATACCCCCGGCGACAGACCGAGCGGGGTCCGACACGGTCTGCGGGCGTTCCGCCACCGCGACTTCCGCCGGTTCTGGCTGGGAGCGCTCGTGTCGAACTCCGGCACGTGGCTGCAGAACCTCGCCCTGCCCTACGTCCTGTTGCAGATCACCGGCCGTGCCAGCTGGGCCGGGTTCGCCGCGTTCGCGTCGCTGTTCCCGTCGGTGTTCCTCGCCCCCTTCGCCGGCAACGTCGCCGACCGTTGGGACCGGCGCCGGGTCTTGATCGTCGGCCAGACCCTCGCCGCGGTGGCCGCGCTGTCGCTCGCTGCACTGTGGGCGTCGGGGGAGCGAAGGCCCGGCGTCATCGTCGGCGTCGCCGCGCTCGGCGGGCTGGTCGGCGGCTTCCTGATCCCGACCTGGCAGTCGTTCATCCCCCTCCTCGTGCCCAACGAGGACCTGCCCTCGGCGATCTCGATGAACTCCCTGCAGTTCAACATCGCCCGCGGCATCGGACCCGCGGTCGGAGGCGCCTTCATCGCCGCGGCCGGCCCGGGGGCCGCGTTCCTGGCCAACGCCTTCTCGTTTTCCGCCGTGTTGTTGGCCCTGCTCGTCATCGACCCGGGCGCTACCGGCCAGGTGCGCGAGAAGCGGCCGGTGATCGCCGGGTTCGTCGAGGCGATCCGCTACACCCGCGGCCAGCCCGGCATCGGTGTGGGCATCCTGGCCGCCGTCATCGTCGCATCGCTCGGCTTCCCGATCGTGACCTTCGTCGTGGTGTTCGCCGAACAGGTCTACGACATCGGGCCGACCGGCCTCGGGGTGCTGAGCTCGCTGCTCGGCGTCGGCGCCATACTCGGCGCCCCGATCGTGTCGGGCATGCTCGGCGACCTCGCGAGGGGCTCGGTGATCCGGGTGGCGTTCCCCGTCTACGGCGTCGCCGTGATCGTGTTCGGGCTGTCGACGTCGCCGTGGATCGGCGCCGTCGGCCTGCTCGGCGCCGGCATGGCGTTCATCTCCGTCGTCGCCACGAGCAACACCGCCGTGCAGTCGATCGTCGCCGACCGCATCCGGGGTCGGGTGATGTCGTTGCGCATCATGACCTTCCAGGCCGCCTACCCCCTCGGCGCCCTCGTGCAGACCCGCCTGTCCGACGCCACCAGCCCTCGTGCCGTGGTCACCGGCGCCGGGCTGGGGATCGTCGTGATCGGACTGTTCCTCGCCGGTCGGCCGGCCCTGCTCGCCCGCCTCGACGACCCGCCCGACCCGGGCTGACGACGGGCGACCCGGGATCGCAGGCGTCGCCGTCCGCTCGACCGAGTGCAACCTGGGCCGTTCGGCCCGGCCCACTGGGCGTTCGTGCTCACCCGGATCGCTCATAGCCCCTGGCGACGGGCCGAGGATGCTGATTGACGTTCACCCGAGGGGCCGCCACGCCATGTCCGACGACATCGAAGTCAATCCCAGCGCCGACGTGCACGAACAGCGTCGGGCGTTCGCCGCCGTGCTCGACCGTCACGCCGACAGCGTGGTCGTCGCCGTCGGCCGCGACGGGTTGACCGTGCCGCTCCCCGACACCCTCGAACTGGGACCCGGCCACCGCACGATCGAGAGCCGGTCACTGCTCGACCTGGTCGTGCCCCAGTCGGTGCGGCCCGTGATCGAGGCGTGGGAGCAGGCGAAGCTCCATGGCATCGGCGAGTGCATCGCCCAGCTCGTTGCCGACGCCACCACCCTCATCCGGGTGCGGATCTTCGACCTGTCCGAGCCGCACGGCGCGTTCATCGGGATGCTCACCCCGGCCGGCACCGCCACCGCCACCGCCCTCGACGTCGTGCAGTCGGTGCCGATCCGTCCTCGCCTCGGGCGCATGAAGAAGAACGCCGCCGGCGTGATCGTCGCAGCGGACGCCGACCTGTGTGAGATCCTCGGCTTCGACGAGCACCAACTCGTCGGCAAGCGCTCGCTCGATTTCGTGCACCCCGACGATCAGCCGCCGGCCGTCGACGCCTGGCTCGAGATGCTCGGCAACCGCCACGCCGTGCGCCGGATCCGTCTCCGTCACCTGCGCGGCGACGGCGAGTTCGGGTGGATGGAGCTCGCCAACCACAACCAGCTCGACGAGAACGCCGAGGGCTTCGTCGTCACCGAGATGCTCGACATCAGCGACGAGATGCGAGCCCAGGAACAGCTCCGGGCCCGCGAGCAGCTCCTCGATCGCCTCGCCCAGGCCCTTCCCCTCGGCGTCATCCACTTCGACACCGAGGGTGCCATCGTCTACCGCAACGATCGGGCGGCCGTGATCCTCGGCGCCGACGGCGACACCTTCGACGACCTGTTCCAGCACATCACCGACGATGACGGGCCGCGCCTCATGGCCGCCGCCCAGAGCGTGTTCGCCACCGGCGAGCCCGAAGAGCTCGAGGTCACCCTCGAGTTCGAGCGGCGTCGACGGGTCTGCAATGTGCGGCTCCGAGCCCTCACCGAAGAGTCCGAGGCGGTCTCCGGCGCCATCATGGCGATCACCGACACGACCGAGAGCGCCGCGATGCGCAAGGAGCTCCACGTCCGAGCGACCTTCGACTCGCTCACCGGGACCCTCAACCGTGAGTCGACCGTGCAGACCCTCGAGGCGTTGCTCGGCAACCCGTCGGCGGGACTCACCGTCGTCTACCTCGACCTCGACAAGTTCAAGGCCGTGAACGACACCTTCGGCCACTCCGCCGGCGACGCCGTGCTCGAGTCGGTCACCCGTCGCCTCCTCGACGCCGTGCGCGAGGGCGACGTCGTCGGTCGGCTCGGTGGCGACGAATTCCTCGTGATCTGCCCCGACACCCCGTCGGTCGAGGTGTCGGTGATGCTGGCACAGCGGTTCGAGGAACTCGCCCGTCACGACCTCGAGGTCGACGGCCGGCGCATCCGGGTGTCGGCCACGACCGGGCCGGCGTGGACCTCCGACCCGGCCCTCACCGCCGACGAACTCATCGCCCGAGCCGACGCCGCCATGTACGAGGCGAAGAACCGGCGCAAGGCCCAGGAGGCCCTCGTCGACTCGGTGCCCAGCGCCGAGGAAGATGCCGCCGAACTGCGGCGAGCGCTGGCCGACCGCGAGTTCGAACTCGCCTATCAGCCGATCATGCACGTGCCGTCCGATCGGGTGTGGGGCGTCGAGGCGCTGTTGCGCTGGCGGCGCGGCGACGAACTGGTCGCCGCCGGGTCGTTCATGCCGATCGCCGAGTCGACCGGGGTGATCAGCGACATCGGCCGCTGGGTCGTCGACGAGCTGTGCCGGGAGATCGCCGCCAGCGAGTCGACCTGGCGTCGGGACCTCACCTGGTTCGTCAACCTCACCCCCGCCGAGCTCAGCGACAACGTCGCCCTCGACCTGATCGCGGCGATGTCGCGCCACGGGGTACACCCGGGGCAGATCGTCGTCGAGGTGTCGGAACGATCCGACCTCGAGGCATCGCCGTCGTCGGTCGCCGGGATCGAGGCCCTCGCCCAGGCCGGCGTGGCGATCGGGCTCGACGACTTCGGGACCGGCTACTCGTCGCTGGTCCGCCTCCGCCAACTGCCGCTCACGTGGCTCAAGATCGACCGCGAGTTCACCTCTGGCGACTCACCCGAGCAGTCGCTCCGGTTCCTGTCGGCCCTCCAGGATCTGGGCCGGGCGATGGGATTGCGCATCATCGTCGAGGGGGTCGAGGAGATGGGTCAGCGTGAGATGTTGCTCGACCTCGGCATCGAGCTCGCTCAGGGCTATCTCTTCCAGCCCGCGATGGCGCTCGGCAACCTGTTCCCCGTCGGGACGACCGGCACTCACTGACGTCCCCATCGAGGGGGCGCGAGTGCCGGCCGCCCGGCCGGGATCACCTCGAGGAGAGGATCACTTCGGGGGCATGCGGATGCCGCCGTCGACCCGGATCACCTCGGCGTTCATATAGGGGTTGGTGATGCAGTCCACGACCATGAAGGCCAGCTCCTCGGCCGAGCCGAGGCGCTTCGGGAACAGCACCGACTTGCCCAGGTGGGCCTTGAACTGCTCCGACTGCTCGCCCTCGCCGTAGATCGGGGTGTCGATCAGGCCGGGGGCGACGGTGTTGACGCGGATGCCGATGGCCGACAGGTCACGGGCGATCGGCAGGGTCATGCCGACGACGCCGCCCTTCGAGGCCGAGTAGGCGGCCTGACCGATCTGGCCGTCGAACGCGGCGGCCGAAGCCAGGTTGACGATGGCGCCACGGCTGCCATCGGCGTCGACCGGCTCGGTCTTGGCCATCTCGGCCGCGCAGAGGCGCAGCATGTTGAAGGTGCCGAGCAGGTTGACCTTGATGACGAAGTCGAAGGTCTTCTGCGGCATCGGCTCGTTGTTGCGGTCGACGGTGCGGGCGGCCATGCCGAGGCCGGCGGAGTTCACGCAGACGCGCAGCGGGCCCATCTCGGCGGCGGCGGCGACGGCGGCGGCGCCGTCTTCCTCGGAGGAGACGTCGCACTTGACGAAGATGCCCTTGATCTCCGAGGCAACGGCCTGACCCTTCTCCTCGTTGAGGTCGGCGACGACGACGTGGGCGCCGAGGTCGGCGAGCTGGCGGGCGACGCCTTCGCCGATGCCGGAAGCGCCACCGGTCACGACGGCGGAGGCTCCGTTGAGGTCCATTCGAGGCATGGGTGTCCTTTCTCCGACCGGGCCATCGTGGACACCGGTCCCTGTTGCGCCCGCCATGCTGCCCCGAGAACACGCCGCGATGCCACTTGGGACCAGCGCTCGCCTCTTCGTCGCCGTGACTTGGTGACGCGGCGCCGCATGGGGCAGGATGATTCGACGCTCTAAGCAGCCACAAGGCAAGCACTGAAGGGGACCCGTGCACGACATCGTCATCCGAGGAGGCACCGTCGTCGACGGCACCGGCGCCGCACCCGTCACCGCCGACGTCGCCATCGACGGCGACACGATCACCCATGTGGGCGTCGTCTCCGGTGCCGGTCGTCGTGAGGTCGATGCCGACGGTGCCCTGGTCGCCCCCGGCTGGGTCGACGTGCACACCCACTACGACGGTCAGGCGATCTGGGACCCCGAGATGTCGCCGTCGATCGACCACGGTGTCACCACCGCGGTGATGGGCAACTGCGGCGTCGGCTTCGCCCCGGTCCGCCCCGGCGGGCAGGACTTCCTCGTCGAGCTGATGGAGGGCGTCGAGGACATCCCCGGCACCGCCCTCCACGAGGGCCTCACCTGGGGCTGGGAGAGCTTCGGCGAGTACCTCGAGGCGTTGGCGTCGACCCATCGCACCCTCGACCTCGCCGCCCAGGTGCCCCACGCCGCGATCCGGGCCTACGTGCTCGGCGACCGGGCCCACGAGGATGAGCTGACCGCGGACGAGTGCCAGCAGATCGCCGATGCCGTGATCGAGGGCCTGCAGGCCGGTGCCTTCGGGTTCTCCACGTCGCGGACGGTGCTGCACCGCTCCCGCCACGGCTACGTGCCCGGCACGTTCGCGGCGGACGACGAGCTCGGCGTGATCGCCGACGCGATGGCCGAGGTCGGACGGGGCCTGTTCCAGTTCGTGTCCGACGACAAGGTCGACCCGCCCGGCGAGGCCGCCTGGCTGCGCACCCTCGCCGACCGCGGCGTGGCCGCCACCTACTCCCTCGCCCAGCTCCCGCAGGCCCCCGAGGCCTACAAGGCGGCGCTCGACAAGGCCCTCGCCGGCGCCGATGCCGGGGTGCGGATCACCCCGCAGGTGCCGTGTCGCCCGACCGGGATGCTGTTCGGTTTGCGGAGCTCGTTCCATCCGTTCATGGCCCATCCAACGTTCCGCAAGATGTGGGACGACCCCCTCGAGGTGAAGGTCGCCAAGCTGCGCGACCCGTCGGTGCGTGAGCAGCTCTTGAGCGAGGAGCCCTTCACGAAGCAGAAGTCGGCCGCCGGCCTGGCTCGGGCCTTCCACCAGATGTACCGGCTCGGCACCACCCCGGACTACGAGCCGCCGAAGGAGACCAGCGCCCTCGCCGTCGCCGAGCGCGAAGGGCGTCAGCCCGAGGCCGTCGTGCTCGACTGGATGCTCGAGGGCGACGGGACTGCGTTCCTGTTCTCGCCGCTCGGGAGCTACGCCGATCACGACCACGAGGCGATTCGCCAGATGCTGCTCCACCCGGCGTCGGTCGTCGGCCTCGGCGACGGTGGCGCCCACTGCAGCCTGATCTGCGACGCCAGCTTCCCGACCTATCTGCTCACCCACTGGGCCCGTGACCGCCAACGCGGCGATCTGCTGCCCCTCGAGCTGTTGGTCCACAAGCAGACCCAGGCCACCGCTCGGGTCTACGGCCTCCACGATCGCGGGGTCGTCGCCCCCGGCAAGCTGGCCGACCTCAACGTGATCGACCACGACAACCTCACGCTGCA
>JAWSVN010000279.1:0-3729 GCA_033851875.1 Acidimicrobiales bacterium | reverse complement strand
CTCGCCACAGCCACTCGGCCGGACCGAAGCGGTGCCGGCGGAGCCACCAGGGCGACCACCACAGCTGGAGCGCCCAGATCACCGCTGCGACGCCGAGCAAGCCGAGTCGCCCGACCTCGACGCCGTCGAGCACGACGTCGAGGAGGAAGAGCCCGACGGCGGTCTGGGCGAGGTAGTTGGTGAGCGCCATTCGACCGACGCAGCGGATGCGACGGTCGAGCGCCCCACCCGAGGCTCGCCCGTGCCACAGGATCACGAGGCTGATGTAGGCGAGGGCGACCGGCACCGTTGCGATCGTGTTGGGGATCGACGCCACGACCGCCCGCTCGGGGCCGAAGTCGCCGGCGGCCAGCCACGCGACTCCGAGCGCCGACAACGGCAGTCCCATCACCAGCCCTCGGATCGCCGAAGTCCGAAACACCGATCGGGGCAGCGAGCCACTCAGGAACCCGATCCGGTAGGCGGCGATGCCGAGCAGCATCATGCCGAGCGACCGGGCGAAGAAGTCGGCGAGCAGCCACAGCCCCACCGGGTCCGACAGCTCGCCGCTCGCGCCCCAGTACTCGCCCAACCCCTCGCCGCCGGCACCGACGCTCGCCTGGGCGAGCAGGGCGCCGAGCGGCGACATCGCCATGACGACGAGCCCGGTGCTGGCCAGGGTCCTCGGCGACCAGCCTCGGACCACGATGAGCACCGGCGCACAGAGCGCATACACCTGGAGGACATCGCCGTCCCAGAGCAGACCGTGAAGCAGCCCGAAGGCGAGCAGCAAGCTGTTGCGCCACAGACCGAGCAGCGCGGGCCGGCCGCTCCGCGCCGCCGCCCGGTCGCTGAAGAGGGCGATCCCGGCCCCGAAGAGCATCGAGAACATCGCCATGAACTTCTGATCGAAGAAGATCTCACCGGCGACGCCGACCACCCAGTCGGCGGTCGACTGTGGACTGCTGTCGTCGAGGTTGAAGTAGGCCGACGTGCCGAGGCCGAACGAGACGATGTTCATCGTCAAGATGCCGAGCACCGCCCAACCGCGCACGGCGTCGAGGCTGGTGATCCGGTCGGTTCCAGTAGCAGTCCCAGCAGCAGTGCCAGCAGCAGTGCCAGTGCTCGGGGTCGGCGGTGTGTTGGTCACGAGATCACCGTACGAAGGTGCCTTGCATTTTGCAAGTGACTGTCATTTCGCTCGTTGGTGTCAGAATCGGCGCGAGCGGTAGGGTGCGGCCCATGCCGAACTATCGGGCCCGACGCCGACGCGCCGCCATGCGCGAGACGCAGACGCTGGCCCTCGAGCTCTTCGTGCGGCACGGCTTCGACTCGGTCACGGTCGAGGACGTCGCCGAGGCGGCAGCGATGTCGGCGTCGACGATCTACCGACACTTCGACACCAAGGAAGGGTTGGTGCTCTGGCACGAGTTCGATCAGGAGGTGGACGCAGCCCTCGCCACACGGCTGCCCTCCCACCCGCCGCTGACGGCAATCCTGCTCGCACTCCAGGAGTCGCTCGCCGCCCGCTGGGACGACGACCCCTTCCAACTCCAGCGCGTGCAATTCATCTACGCCACCGAGGCGCTCCATGCAGCCGCGGTCGAGCAGGACTTCCGCGACCGAGAAGAACTCGCCGCGGCACTGGAGGGCTCCCTCAGCCGAAAACAGCGGGCGAACGCCCCCCTGCTCGCCGGCGCCGCCCTCCTCGCCGTCGATGTCGCCATCGACCGGTGGCAGGCGACCGGCGGGCGACCTCGCCTCGGCACACAGCTCGAGCGAGCGTTCGCATCGCTCGGCGAGCTGGCCACGCTGCGCTGAGCGCCTCCCGACTCAGGCGAACTCGTCGTCGCCCGCAGCCTCGGCGCCGCCCGGACCCGCGACGAGGGTGTCGGGGTAGATGACGGCGAAGTCGGCGAGGATCTGCTCGAGGGGCAGGTCGTCGAAGCTGCCCCGCTCACGCACGTACTCCATGTGACGGTTCCCGGCCTCGTCGAAGGGGTGCATCAGCGCGTCGGCCGTGCCGTCGAACTCGAGGACCTTCACCCCGAACCGTTCGCAGAGCTCGATGTTGAACGCCGAGCTCAGCTTGAACCAGCGCTCCCCCTCGTCGCCGTCGGGCAACAACAGCTCGGCGAACCCGTGCCACGCGAACAGGTCGGTGCCCATCGAGGCCGACAGCTTGGCACTGGTGAGGTGGTTCTTGACGTCGGCGAAGCCGAGACGGGCGGGGATGCCGACCGCCCGGGCCGATGCTGCCAGCACGACCGACTTGGTGACGCACCACGCCGAGTCGGTGCCGACGACGGCGCTGGCCCGATAGTCGGCCGGGTCCGACGCGATGTCGTAGGGGTCATAGCGAAAGCCGTCGCGCACGGCGTGGAACAGGGCCACCGCCTTGTCGGTCCGAGCGCTGTCGCGATCGAGGCCGGCCGCGTCGAGGGCGCGGTCGGCGAACTCCTGGACCTCGGCGGCGTCGGCGTCGAGGAAGTCGGTCGGCTGGAGGTAGCGGTCGAGGTCCGAGGCGGTCACGAGCAGAGCTTGCCACGCCGCCCCCTCGCCGCCCAGCCGACGGGACGCGTCGGCTTGCCCGTGCCAGGCGAACGTTGTTAGCCTGCGGCCGCCGACGAACTCAGCACCGGAGATCTGCCATGGCCACGACCTACGCCCACCGACCCCGCATCCTCGATGCCGACAGCCACCTGATGGAGGGGCTGACCTGGCTGCGCGACCACGCCGACCCGGCCGGACGGGAACTGCTGCCCGACCTGTCCCGAGCCCTCGACAAAGGAGGGGCCGGCGCCGGCAAGGCCATCCAGGCCGGCGAGGCACGGATCAACGACCCGGAGAAGACCGAGGCGCTCGCCGACGACGTGATCGCGTCGGCCAAGGGCTGGTTCGCCCTCGGCGCCATGGACACCGCCGAGCGGAGTCGGGCGATGGACCTGCTCGGCTTCGAGGCCCAGTTCGTGTTCTCGACCTTCTCGGTCGGACTCTTCGCCTTCAACGACGACGCCGACACCGTGTATGCCGGCACCACCGCCCACAACCGGATGATGAGCGAGTTCTGCGGCGACGACCAGCGCCTGATCCCGGTCGGGTTCCTCCCCCTCAACGACCCGGATCGTTCGCTCGTCGCCCTCGAGGAGGCCCTCGACATGGGCTGCCGAGCGATGTGGATGGCCCATGCCACCAGCGCCGGCAAGTCGCCGTCGCACATCGAGCACGATCCGGTGTGGGCCGCCCTGGCCGACGCCGGCATCCCGGCCCTGCTCCACATCGGCGGCGGCAAGAGCAACGTCGGCAAGGCCTGGCACAACAACGGCCTGCCCCGCCCGGTCGACCTCCACGGCGGCGGCGAGAACCTGCGGGCGAAGGACCTCCCCTCGGTGCAGCACGCGGCCGAGACCTGGCTCACCGCGATGGTGCTCGACGGCGTGTTCGATCGCTTCCCGGCCCTTCGCTGCGGCGTGATCGAGATGGGCGCCTCGTGGGTTCCGTCGCTGCTCGACCGCCTCGACTACGCAGCCAAGAGCTTCGCCCGCACCGAGCCGACGATCGCCGAGCTCGAGCTGAAGCCGTCGGAGTACGTGCGCCGCCAGGTGCGCTTCACCCCGTTCCCCGGCGAGGACGTCGGCAAGATGATCACCCAGTCGAGCCCCGAGCTCTATCTCTTCTCGAGCGACTACCCCCACCCCGAGGGCACGAAGGATCCGATCGGCAAGTTCGAGCACTCGATGGACAACGCCG
>JAWSVN010000278.1:0-1152 GCA_033851875.1 Acidimicrobiales bacterium | reverse complement strand
CGCTCACGTGACGGCAGCGGCGGCGATGATGCTGTCGGCGACGCCGTCGGGGTCGGAGTGGACCGCTGCCCAGGTGAAGCGGATCACCCGCCAGCCGTGTTCGGCGGCGACCCGATCACGGGCTCGGTCGCGCTCGAACGCCTCGCGGGTCTCGTGGAACGCCCGCCCGTCGACCTCGATGATCAACTTCGCCGCCGGGATCGCGAAGTCGACCACACCGGCAACGCGTCCGCCGCTGTGGTCGGTCGCTGTCGCCCACTCGGGGACGAACTGCCGGACGACCCCCTCGATCCCGGCCCGCTCGATGATGTCGTCGACCGATCGTTCGAGCACCGACCGGGTGGCCGGTCGATCCGGCGCGACCATCGGCGCCAGCACGCGGTCTCGTCGTGCGGCGCCTCGTCGCCCGGACCCGACGAGACGCTCGGCGACGGCACGCAGCGCATCCTGGGTGACCAGTCCATCGTCGAGCGCCGTGCGGATCAGCGCGCCGTAGTGGAGGTCGCTCGTGGTCACGGCGGCGAGGTCGCACAGTGTCCGCGCGACGGACGTGACCGCGATGCCGCCGACGCTGGTCCGGTCGTCGTCGGTGAGGTCGGCGGTGCGGTGGCCGGTGACCTCGTGACCCCGCACCCGTTGGGACAGGTCGAGCGTGAGGTGGATCGTGTCGTCGTGGAAGTTGATGCCCAAGAGTTGGGCGGCTGACTGGTGGGACACGACGGCGTCGGGGTTGAGGAGCCGGGCGGCGTCGAGGCGTTGTCGCCATGGATCCGGGTCGTCGGCCAGGCCGACCACGCCGGGCCCGAGCGAGCGCAGGACGCCGGTGCGTCGGTGGCGCGACACCGTCGAGGTCGACACGCCGGCCGATCGCAGGTCGTCGACCGTGGCGACCCGATGGGTGCGGAGGTGATTGATCAGCCGGCTCGTGGCCGTCTGTTGGGAGCGTGGGCGCATGTCGCCGTCCCTTCGTCGAAGGTCAACCGGCGACGGCTACGTCGCGAGGTATCGACCGTAGGGGGAGGGAGGTCGTCGACCCTCGTTTCGCGCCCCTCGGATGAGGCCGATCCGCTCAGGTTCGACGCGCCGGCTCGTGCGTCCGACAGGGTGCTCGCCGGGTGAGCGCTGACTCACTGGCGGGTTCGTCCCGTATGG
>JAWSVN010000107.1:0-20394 GCA_033851875.1 Acidimicrobiales bacterium | reverse complement strand
CGCATCCGCGTCGTGCCGTAGACCAACTCGGTGACAAAGGCTCGGTCACGGCGCTCGAGCTGCTTGCGTTCCAACAGCTTGGGCAGGAGCAGGTTGGCATAGGCCCCGGTCTCCTCGATCCGCACCAGGGCGTCGATGGCGGCCCGTCGGGCGGCCACACCGGAGTTGCCCGAGCCGGCGGCCCTGTCACCACCGGCACCGCCGCGGCCGCCGTGAGGCTTGCCGCTCATGCGAGACGGTCCGACGGGCTCGGCTGGGCGCCGTTGCGCCAGTCGCCGGCCGCCATCCGCCCCTTGCCTTCGGGCTGCACCACCACGAGCTCGAGGGCGCCGTCGCCGGTGCCGACCACGACGCCGTCGAAGGCTCCCGGGGCGAGATCGGCCCGGTCGACGAGACCGGCCTCCCACACCCGGAGCCGCTTGTCTCGGAAGGTGGCCCACGCTCGGCCGACCCGGATCGTGCGGTCGAGCTCGGCCGCCGGTCGATCGAACTCGAGCTTGAACTCGGCCGGGTCGAGCTTGGCCGCGTAGACCGGCTCTCCGACCTGCGGCTCGGGTTGGCCGAGGCCGTCGAGACCGTCGGCGAGAGCGTCGACGAGGAGGCTCGAACCGAGTTCGATCAGCTCGCCCCGCAGCCCCTCCAGGGTGGCGTCATCGGCGATCGGCACCGTCGCCCGGCGATACACGCCGCCGGTGTCGAGCCCCTCCTCCACCGCCATCAGGCACACCCCGGTCTCGGCGTCGCCGGCCAGGATCGCCCGCTCGACCGGCGCAGCCCCTCGCCAGCGCGGCAGGAGCGAGAAGTGGATGTTGATCATGCGCAGGTGGGCGAGCAGCGGCGGCTTGATCAGTCGGCCGTAGGCGACGACGACCCCGAGGTCGGCCTCGACGTCGAGCACGTCGTCGATGCGGTCGGTGACCGCCAGGCCGAGGTCGACCGCCGCCGCCTTCACCGGCGACGGGACCAGCTTCGAGCCCCGGCCACGGCGCTTGTCGCCGGCGCTGACGACCAGGACGATCTCGTGGCCGGCGGCGACGAGGGCCTGCAGGGGCGGCACGGCGACCGCCGGGGTGCCGAGGTAGACGAGACGCATCGGCGAGCTCAGGGGAGGGTCAGGCCGGGCTTCGGGCGGGGCGCCGGCTCTGCGGCGGGTGCCAGTCGGGTCCCCGCAGCCAGGAACCGCTCACGGACCACCTTCATCGCCTCGGTCTTGGTTTCACCCTCGAGATGGTCGACCAGGAGCACGCCGTCGAGATGGTCGAGCTCATGCTGGAACAGGCGGGCCTCGAGTTCGTCGGCCTCGACCGACACCTCGTTGCCGTCGAGGTCGTAGCCCGTGATGTGCACCAGCTTCGGGCGACGGATCTCCCAGCTCAGACCGGGGACCGACAGGCAACCCTCGGTGTAGAACCACTCGCCGTCGGACTCGGTGATGACCGGGTTGACGATCACCTTCGGGTCGCTCCCCTCCTCCCCGCCGAGGTCGTAGACGAAGAGTCGTTTGCCGACGCCGATCTGGGGTGCGGCGAGGCCGATCCCGGGTTCGGCGTACATCGTGGTGAACATGTCGTCGGCCAGAGCTGCGAGGGCGCCGTCGATGTCGGTCACCTCGTCGGCCACCGCGCGCAGCACGGGATCGCCGTAGACCCGGACATCGAAGGGGGACGTCATGGCCGCAAGGCTACCGTTCGACCCGATGTCCCAGTACTTCGACGCCTCGCCGTCGACGCCGTCCGAGCGGCGCACCGTGCCCCTCGTGCTGCCCGACCTCAGCATCGAGCTGACCACCGATCGCGGCGTCTTCTCACCCGGCCACGTCGACGCCGGGTCGAAGCTCCTCCTGCTCGAGGGCCCCGCCCCCGACCCCGAGGCGAGGGTCGTCCTCGACCTCGGCGCCGGCTACGGGCCGATCACCGTCGCCCTCGCCCGGCGCCACCCCGAGGCGACCGTCTGGGCGGTCGAGGTCAACGAACGGGCCCGGGAGCTCGCCCGGCTCAACGCCGAGGCCGCCGGGTGCGACAACGTCGTGGTGGCCACCCCCGACGAGGTGCCCACCGATCTCGTCGTCGATCGGCTGTGGTCGAACCCCCCGATCCGGATCGGCAAGGCCGCCCTCCACGAGCTCTTGCTCCGGTGGCTGGGCCACCTCTCGCCCGCCGGTTCGGCCCATCTGGTCGTGCAGAAACACCTGGGCGCCGACAGCCTGCAACGATGGCTCGGTGACCAGGGGTTCAGCGTCGAACGCCGCAGGTCGCGCAAGGCGTTCCGCCTCCTCGACGTCCGCCGCTGACGACCCCGAGATTCTTGCCCCGCCGACTCGACCGGCGGCCTGGGCGGGCCCTAACGTCCGCGCATGGATCAGTTGGAGAATGCGACCAAGTTCTACATCGACGGGCAGTGGGTGGAGCCCTCCACCAGTGACCAGCTCGACGTCATCAACCCGGCGACCGAGGAACCGATCGGCACGATCGCCATGGGCGGCACCGCTGATGTCGACGCCGCCGTCGGCGCCGCCGTGCGGGCCTTCGACAGCTGGTCGCAGTCGACGGTCGAGGAGCGCCTCGCGCTGCTCAACAAGATCACCGAGCTGATCGGCGCCCGCAGCGAGGACCTCGCCAACGCCATCAGCGCCGAGATGGGCGCCCCCGGCGGCCTCGCCAAGGCCGCCCAGGCCCCCGCCGGCCTCGCCCACTTCGCCACCACCGCCGCCGTGCTGGCCGACTACCAGTTCGAGGAGCAGGTCGGCACCTCGCTCATCGTCAAGGAGCCCGTCGGCGTCGTCGGCATGATCACCCCCTGGAACTGGCCGATCAACCAGATCGCCTGCAAGGTCGCTCCCGCCCTCGCCGCCGGCTGCACCATGGTGCTCAAGCCCTCCGAGGTCGCCCCGCTCAACGCGATCATCTTCGCCGAGATCATGCACGAGGCCGGCGTCCCGGCCGGCGTGTTCAACCTGGTCAACGGCGACGGCCCGACCGTCGGCGCCCACCTGTCGCAGCACCCGGGCGTCGACATGATGTCGTTCACCGGCTCGACCCGGGCCGGCGTCGAGGTGGCCAAGGGCGCCGCCCCGACCGTGAAGCGCGTCGCCCAGGAGCTCGGCGGCAAGTCGGCCAACATCATCCTCGACGACGCCGATCTCGAGAAGGCCGTCGGCCGTGACGCCTTCGGCATGTGCATGAACTCCGGCCAGTCCTGCAACGCCGCCACCCGCATGCTCGTGCCCAACTCGAAGATGGACGAGGCGATCGCCATCGCCAAGGCCGCCATGGAGAACGTCACCGTCGGCTCGCCGACCAGCGACGGCACCACGATCGGCCCGGTCGTCTCCGAGGTCCAGTGGAACAAGATCCAGGGCCTCATCCAGGCCGCGATCGACGAGGGCGCCACCCTCGTCACCGGCGGCCTCGGCCGTCCCGACGGGCTCGACGCCGGCTACTACGTGAAGCCGACGCTGTTCGCCCACGTCACCAACGACATGACGATCGCCCAGGAAGAGGTGTTCGGCCCCGTGCTCGTCATGATCGGCTACGAGGACGACGACGACGCCGTGCGCATCGCCAACGAGACCGTCTACGGCCTGTCGGGCTACGTGTCGGGCAGCGGCGAGCGCGCGATCGACATCGCCCGTCGCATCCGCACCGGCAACGTGCATGTCAACGGCGCCGGCCCCGACTTCGGTGCCCCGTTCGGCGGCTACAAGCAGTCGGGTAACGGCCGGGAGTGGGGCACCCACGGGCTCGACGAGTTCCTCGAGACCAAGGCGATCCTCGGCGCCACCGTCTGACCTTCCCTCGGCGCCGCACGGCCTGCCTTCGCGGCGCCGCACCCCTGCGCCGTCCCCGACGTTTCCCGCAACCGGTTGCCGCCGGCGCCACTTCTGGCGCTGGGGGCAACCGGTTGCCGCGTCCGGGTCAGACCCGGGGCGGGTCGACGGCGACCCGCACCCGGGCCTTCGGGCGCGGGGTCGTCGCCAGGGCGTCGGCCAGCGTGGCCGGGTCGGGGGCCCGCACGAGATAGCGGCCCCGATCGTCCGGGCCGAGCAGGTCGACGCCGAGCACGCCCTGGAGGCTCTCGGCCATCTCCTCGGCCCCGGCACCGCTGAGTTCGGCCAGCGCGGAGGTCGGCGGCATCCCGGTCGCCTCCCGCAGCTCGCGCTCGGCCACTGCGAACCGTGATGGGTCGGCCAGGTGGGCCGCCCGCAACACTCGGTGATCAGGGGTGCGGGTCTGCACCAGGACCCGGCCGGGGCGACCGCCGACCAGCGCAGCGGCGCGTACGACCAGGGCCATCGCCTGCTCAGCCGCCCGATAGCGGGGCGCCAACAGCTCCTGATCGATGTCGAGGAAGGCGACGAGGTCGGCCTGCTGCACCCGGTGCAGGGCCGCCTCGGTGCCGATCACGACCCGGGCGTCGACCGGGCCGTCGCCGTCGGCGGACGTGCCGGTGAGCTCCTGGACCGATTCCCCGACGAGCGCCTCGAGCTCTTCGCGAGCCCGTTCGACCCCGAGCCGCAACCGCTTCAGCTTCGTGCCACCACAGAAGGCACAGATCTTGGGCCGTTCCTCGCCGTCGGGACCGACGAGCACACGGCGACCATCGTCGGTCGCCCGCTCGCTCATCAGCCGCTCGCCGTCGGCGGACCGCACCAGCTCGCCGCACGAGCCGCACGACAGCATCACCGCCCGGCCCTTGCGATTGAGGATGCAAACCACCCGCCCCCGGGTGTCGCGAGCGGCTCGCACCAGGGCGTGGGAGAACAACCCCCGTTCGCTCGGCTCGGCCTGGCGCCGATCGATCACGTCGACCATGGGCCAGCCATTCCGCTCCACGGTCCTTCCGGGCCGCACGACACGGTCGGCGATCGCCAGGGCCGCCATCGACGGCGACGCCGAGACCAACACGACGGGTGCGTCCGCCCGACGGGCCCGTTCGATCGCGAGGTCCCGGGCGTGCCACGTGGGGTTGCGCTCCTCCTGCAGGCTCTCGTCGTGCTCGTCGAGCACCACGACAGCGGCGAGCGACCGGGTGCGTGCGAGGGCGGCCTTCCGAGCCCCGATCACGACCCCGCCTGCGGCGCCGAGGGCGAAGTCGCGACCGGCGAGGGCCACGCGGCCGCCGTCGCGCCGGAGCCGTCCGCCGAGACGCCGAGCCCGGGCGATCCCGGGGGTGATCACCAGGGCGTCGCCGAAGTGGGCGGCAGCCAGCACGAAGCGGTAGCCGTCGTCCCCCGGCGGCACTTGCACCACGGTCACGCCGGGCTCGGCGAACGCTGCCGCGGCCTCAGGGTCGGCTGCGGGCAGCCGCAGGGGCCCGGGTCCGGCCGGGAGCCGGTCAACCATCGTGTCGCCCATCGTCGAGGTGAGCACCGACGATCGGCGGCCGGCCCAGCGGTGGGCGACCCACGTCGACAGTTCGACGAGTTCCGGCGACGGCCCGATCGACGAGACCTTGAGGATCGGGCGCAGTTCGACGCCCTCGGGTGGCTCGACGTCGAGGGCGACCACCCAGGCCGCCACCCGCCGGCCGTGGAGCTCGACCCGCACCAGGTTGCCGACCTCGACCCGTTCGGCGAGGGCCGCCGGCACCAGGTAGTCGAACTCCTTGTCGAGCCCCGACACGTCGGGCAGGACGCGAGCCACCCGGGCGCCGGGCTCCCGTTCGGGGAGCGGCGCCCGGGTGGGCTCGAAGAGTGTCGGGTCGCTCAGCGACGGCCTCTCAGAGACCGAGGGCGGACTTCAGGGCGTCGACCCGGTCGGTGCGCTCCCACGTGAAGCCCTCGCCCGATGCGTCCTCCCGGCCGAAGTGGCCGTAGGCGGCGGTGCGGGCGTAGATCGGGCGGCGCAGCTCCAGATCGCGCACGATGGCGGCCGGGCGGAGGTCGAAGACCTCGTGGACGGCATCGGCGATCTTGGTCGGATCGACGTTCTCGGTGCCGAAGGTCTCGACCAACACCGACATCGGGCGGGCGACACCGATGGCGTAAGCCACCTGCACCTCGCAGCGCTCGGCGGCGCCGGCGGCGACGAGATTCTTGGCCACCCAGCGGGTGGCGTACGCGGCGGAGCGATCGACCTTGGACGGATCCTTGCCGGAGAACGCGCCGCCACCGTGGCGGGCCGAGCCGCCGTAGGTGTCGACGATGATCTTGCGACCGGTGAGACCGGCGTCGCCGACCGGGCCGCCGATCACGAAGCGACCGGTCGGGTTGACCAGCACCTCGTAGTCGTCGTCGGCGAACTCCTCGGGAATCACGGGTCGGATCACGTGCTCGATCAGGTCGGGCCGGATCATCGAGTCGCGGTCGATGCCGTCGTCGTGCTGGGTCGAGATCAGCACCGTGCGGAGCTTGGTCGGCTTGCCGTCGACGTAGTCGAAGGTCACCTGGGTCTTGCCGTCGGGCCGCAGGTAGGGCACGGTGCCCGCCCGACGGACCTCGCTCAGCCGCTCGGAGAGGCGGTGGGCGGTGTGGATCGGCAGCGGCATGAGGACGTCGGTCTCGCGGCAGGCGTAGCCGAACATCATGCCCTGGTCGCCCGCGCCCTGATCGTCGACGGCGTCGCCGGAGGCGCCGGAACGCACCTCTTCGCTCTTGTCGACGCCCTGGGCGATGTCGACCGACTGCTCGTCGATCGCGACCATGACGCCGCAGGTGCTGCCGTCGAAGCCGTAGGACTCCTTGTCGTAGCCGATCCCGGTGATCGTGTTGCGTACGACGCTGGGGATGTCGACATACGCGGAGGTCGAGATCTCACCGGCGACGATGGCGAGGCCGGTGGTGACGAGGGTCTCGCAAGCCACCCGGCTGGCGGGGTCCTGCTCCAACAGGGCGTCGAGGATCGAGTCCGAGATCTGGTCGGCCATCTTGTCGGGATGACCTTCGGTGACCGACTCGGACGTGAACGTGTAGTTGTCGCTCACAGTGGGTCTTTCTGGTTCGGCGGTTCTCCGACTCGGAGCCTCGGCAAGGCCCCGTCGTTCCGGTAGGCGGAAGCGGTGAGAACCGTGTGGTCAGGTGGTGAGTGCTGCGGCAACAACATCGAGAACGGCCCGGGCGATCTCGCCCTTGTCACTGAGCGCCACCTCGGTGGCCGTCCCGTCGGATCCGAAGATAGTAACTGCGTTGGTGTCGTGCCCGAATCCCACCCCGGGTGCGCCCACATCGTTGCCCACGATGTAGTCGGCGCGCTTGCGTTCGAGCTTGCCGACGGCGTTGGCCGCCAGGTCGTCGGTCTCGGCGGCAAACCCGACGAGCACCTGCCCGACCGGCTTGGCCGCACCGAGGGCGGCGAGGATGTCGGTGGTGCGCTCGAGCTCGATCGTCGGGACGCCGTCGCCCTTCTTGATCTTCGAGGTGGCCACGGCGACCGGTCGGAAGTCGGCGACGGCGGCCGCCATGATCACGGCGTCGCAATCGGCCGCTCGATCGAGCACGGCCGCCTCCATCTCGGCGGCGGTGACCACGTCGACCCGCTCCACACCGGGAGCCGGCTCGCGGTCGACCGTGGTGACCAGGACGACCTCGGCCCCGCGTGCGGCGGCCTCGGCGGCGAGGGCGTAACCCTGCTTGCCGGAGGATCGATTGCCGATGAAGCGAACCGGGTCGAGGGCCTCGCGGGTGCCGCCGGCGGTGACCAGGACCCGGCGGCCGGCCAGGTCCGGGACGGTCGGCATCAGGATTGCGGCCGCCGCAGCGACCACGTCGGCCGGGGCCGCGAGGCGACCGCGACCGATGTCGCCCCCGGCCAGCGGCCCTTCGTCGGGACCGACGAAGTGGACGCCCCGCGACGCGAGCACCGTGAGATTCTCCTGCACGGCCGGGTGTTCCCACATCTCGGTGTGCATGGCCGGGGCCATCAACACCGGGGCCTCGGTCGCCAGCAGGGTGGCCGCCAGCAGATCGGCCGAACGCCCGGAGCGGGCATCGGACAGGATCCGAGCCGTGGCCGGGCACACCAGCACGAGGTCGGCGCCCTGTCCGAGGGTGGTGTGAGGGCTGGGGTCGGCGTCGTCGAAGATCGACGACTTCGGCGGTTCCGAGGCCAGCGCCCGGAAGGTCGACTCGCCGATCATGCGGCTGGCCGAGGTCGTCAAGATCGGCGCCACGTGGGCGCCGAGATCGATCAGACGACGACAGACCTCGACCGACTTGTAGGCCGCGATCCCGCCCGTGACCCCGAGTACGACTCGTTTGCCGGCGAGCGGCAGGCTCATGGGGTCGGCTGCACGATCACGAGACCGAGGGCGAGATTCAGGCAGCGCCGTCGTCGGCCTCGTCGGACGTCTCCGTCGGGGCCTCCGGCTTGACCGGCACGATCTTGTCGGCCGCGATCTCCTCGAAGGCGATGCTGAGCGGCTTGCGGGCCACCGAGGTGACCTGTGGCGGCACCATCTGTCCGAGGCCCTCGCCCAGCTGGTTGAAGTAGGCGTTGATCTCTCGGGCCCGCATCGAGGCCAGGGTGCACAGGCCGAACTTCGACCCGGCCTTGTCCATGAGACCCTCGACCTGGGGCGACATCATCGAATCGTAGGAAGACATATCTTCTCCAGCCTATCCGGGTTCCCCGCCACGCTGGCGGTTGGCGTCGTCGATCAGTTCCCACAACCGATCGGCAGTCTCGCCCACATCGTGATTGACGACCTCGATGGCGCCGAGCTCGGCGCCGGCGTGGGCCTCTTCCGCCGCCTTGGCCAGTCGCTCGGCGACCTTGTCCTCGGGATCGCCGCGCCGTCGCAGCCGAGCCTGCTGCTCGGCCTCGCTCGGCGCGTGCAGGAAGATGAGCACGGCGTCCTCGTCGACCGCCTTCACCTGGCGGGCGCCCTGGACGTCGATCTCGTAGATCAGCACCTTGCCGTCGGGCGCCTCGGGCGTGGGCGTCCCGTAGTAGTTGCCGAGGAACTCGGCGTGCTCGACGAAGCCACCCTCCTCGATCCGGCCCTCGAAGGCGTCGCGGTCGACGAACACGTAAGCGTCGTCGGCCTCACCCGGTCGCTGGGCGCGGGTGGTCCAGGAGCGACTGAGCCACAGCGTGTCGGGGTGGCGGCGAACCAGTTCGGCGACGACGGTGCCCTTCCCGACCCCACCGGGGCCGGAAACGACGACGACGAGCGGTCCGGACGTCAGCTGAACTCCTCGAGCAGCGCCTTGCGCTGGTTGTCGCCGAGGCCCGAGAGACGGCGAGACTCGGCGATGCCGATCTCCTCCATCGTGCGGCGGGCCTTCACCTTGCCGACGCGCGGCAACGACTCGAGCGCCGCCAGCACCTTGATGCGAGCAACGATCTCGTCGCCATCGGCCATCTCGAGCAGGTCCGGCAAGGAGAGACTCCCCATCTTGAGCCGCATCTTGACTTCCTTCTGGACCTTCCGGACCTGGGCCGCCTTCTCGAGGGCGGCTTGGCGCTGTTCGGGGGTCAGTTTCGGAGGTTGGGGCATGCTGTTGTGTTCCTCATGGACGGCTCCGCTGGGGAGCTACTGGGCGATGTCGGCGAACAGCGAGGCCGCGGCTGCTGCCGGATCGTCGGCGAGCGTCACCGCTCGACCGACTACCAACAGGTCAGCCCCTTCAGCCAAGGCCTCGGCTGGAGTCACCGCTTTGGGTTGATCATGGCGCTCGGCGCCGGCGGCCCGGATCCCGGGCACGACACGCATGGTACGCGGTGCCATCTCGCGAATGTTGCGCAGGTCGCTCGCCGCGCAGACGATGCCGGTGCAGCCGGCCTCGACCGCGGTGCGCAACCGGTTGGGCACGATGTGGTCGGGCGCGTCCTTGTCGCTGGTGAGCACGGTGATGGCCAACGACGTCGGCGTCGGCAGACCGGCACGTTCCGCACCCTCGTTGAACCCCTCCACGCCTGCTCGAAGCATGGCGGACCCGCCGTGGGCGTGCATCGTGAGGTAGCGGACGCCGAACGCGCCGGCCACCGTCGATGCCTTGCCGACCGTGGTCGGGATGTCGTGCAGCTTGAGGTCGAGGAAGACGTCGTACCCGAGGTCGATCATCGACCCGACCGCGTCGGGACCGGCGGCGGTGAAGAGCTCGAGACCGACCTTGGCCACCCCGAACCAGGGGGCGAGCTGCTTGGCCAGCCGGTTGGCCTGGACCAGGTCGTCGACGTCGAGCGCCAGCGCCATCTTCTCCCGCAGCTCGGCGGGCAGGCCGTCGGCGGCCAGGGTGCTCGGCGTCTCGGTGGTGGTGTCGGCCACGGCTGGTCCTTCGTTCCGATGATGGGTGGGTTCGGGCCGCCGGGGTCAGTGCAGCTCCGCCGCACCGACGAGTTCCGACACCCGCGCGATCCCTTGTTTAGCGCACCAGCGTGACAATTCGGTGGTTAGTCGCCCGCAGGTCCGCGGATCGGCGAACGTCGCGGTGCCGATCTGCACGGCGCTGGCGCCCACCAGGAGGAACTCGACGACGTCGTCGACCTCGCTCACGCCTCCGGCGGCGACGATCGGGAGGTCGGGGTGCTGGGCCCGCACGTCGGCCACCGCCTTGACGGCCAACGGGTGGATCGCGGCGCCCGAGACGCCCCCGGCCCGACCGGGTCCACCCCCCGCCGCACCGAGGCGAGGGCGACGCGTGATCGGGTCGATGCTGAGCCCGAAGTAGGTGTTGACCAGGGTGACCGCCTCGGCCCCGGCGTCGGCGGCCGCGATCGCGATGTCGGGCAGGGCGGGTCCGACGTTGGGGCTGAGCTTGGCCCAGCGGGGACGACCGCAGCCGGCGGTGGCGGCGATCGCCTCGGCGGTCATGCCCGCATCGTGGGCGAACAGCTCGTTGCCGTGCTCGGTGTTGGGGCACGAGATGTTGACCTCGACGGCCACCACCGCCGGGCCGGCGGCGGCGAGCTGATCGGCGGCCGCCGCGTAGTCGTCGATCGAGCGACCCCAGATCGAGGCGACGACCGTCGCGCCCTGGGCCTCGAGCTGGGGCAGGTCATGGGCCAGCCACGCCTCGACCCCGGGCCCCTGCAACCCGACCGAGTTGATCATGCCCGACGGCGTCTGGTGGACCCGGACGGCCGGGTTGCCGTCCCATGCGAAGGCGGCGAGCGACTTCACCACGACCGCGCCGAGCGTCGAGAGGTCGACGTAGGCGCCGAGTTCGGCGCCATGGCCGGCCGTACCGGCGGCCGTGCAGATCGGGGTCTGCAGGCTCACCGACCCGACGGTGGTGGCGAGGTCGACGGCCATCAGATCCCCGAGGCCGGGGTGTAGGTGGCGTGGACCGACTGGAGCGATCGCACCTCGAGGGGCGAGTCCTGCCAATCCGAGAGGCCGCGGGCCACCGCCCGAGCGGCCGCCACCGTCGTGATCAGGGCGACCCCGGTCTGAGCGGCCGCGGTGCGGATGTAGGCGCCGTCGGCGCGAGCGCCGCGTCCCCGAGGCGTGTTGATCACCAGCGACACCTCGCCCGACTCGATGAGGGTGAGGGCGGTGACCGCATCGGTGTTCTCGCCATCGACGATCTTGGTGACCTCGCGAGCGACGTCGAGGCCGGCGTCGCGCAGGGCGGCCGCCGTGCCGGCGGTGGCGACGAAGCTGAAGCCGAGCTCGGCCAACAGGCCGGCGACCTCCATACCGGCGGGCTTGTCGCGGTCGGCGAGCGACAGGAAGACCGTGCCGCCCGGTTCGAGCTTCTGACCGGCGGCCAGCTGGCTCTTGACGAAGGCGAGGCCGGGGGTCACGTCGATCCCCATGACCTCGCCGGTCGAACGCATCTCCGGGCCGAGCAGCGCGTCGGACTCGGGGAACCGGTTGAACGGCAACACCGCCTCCTTCACCGCCCAGATGCCCTCGGGAGCCCAGCCGGGGATCTCGCCGTCGGCGGTGGGCAGGAGGCCCTCGGTGGCGAGGTCGGCCAGGGTGGCGCCGGCCATCACCCGCGACGCCAGCTTGGCGAGGGGACGGCCGGTGGCCTTGGCCACGAACGGCACGGTGCGCGACGCCCGGGGGTTGGCCTCGATCACGAAGACCTGGCCGTCCTTCACCGCGTACTGCACGTTGATCAGACCGACGACCTCGAGCTCCTCGGCGATCTGGCGGGTGTACCCCTCGATGACGCGGATCACCTCGGCGGAGAGATTCGGCGGCGGCAGCACGCAGGCCGAGTCACCGGAGTGGACGCCGGCCTCCTCGACGTGCTCCATCACGCCGCCGATGATGGCCGCGCCCGTGGCGTCGCGGAGGGCGTCGACGTCGACCTCGGTCGCGTCCTCGAGGAATCGGTCGACGAGGACCGGGCGTTCGGCCGACAGGCCCCCCTCCCGACCGAGCGAACCGTCGACGGCCATCGCTCGCATCGCGGCGATCAGGCCGTCGGTGTCGTAGACGATCTCCATCGCCCGGCCGCCGAGCACGTAGCTGGGGCGGACGAGGGCGGGGAAGCCGATGCGTTCGGCGACGGCCTCGGCCTCCTCGGGCGACGAGGCGGTGCCGCCGGCCGGCTGGGGGATGTCGAGCCGGGCGCACACCGACGCCCACTGGTCGCGGTCCTCCGCCGCGTCGATCGAGGCCGGGCTCGTGCCGAGCACGAGCTCGGGTGGCAGAGCATCGGCCAACTTGAGCGGGGTCTGCCCGCCGAGGCTGACGATGATCCCGACCGGCCGCTCGGCCTCGACGATGTTCATGACGTCCTCGTAGGTGAGCGGCTCGAAGTAGAGCCGATCCGAGGTGTCGTAGTCGGTGGACACCGTCTCGGGGTTGCAGTTGACCATGATCGTCTCGAAACCGGCGTCGCGCAGGGCGAAGCTGGCGTGGACGCAGCAGTAGTCGAACTCGATGCCCTGGCCGATGCGGTTGGGGCCGGACCCGAGGATGATGATCTTGTCGCGGTCGCTCTCGCTGACCTCGTTCTCGTCCTCGTAGGTCGAGTAGTGGTACGGCGTCGACGCCTCGAACTCCGCCGCACAGGTGTCGACGGTCTTGTAGGTCGGGATCACCCCGTTGGCGATCCGCGCGGCGCGAGCGTCGGCCTCGGAGGCGCCGAACACGTCGGCCACCTGGGCGTCGGAGAAGCCGAGCTGCTTGGCACGCCGCCACTCGGCGCGGCTCAGGTCGGCGAGGCCGCGGCCCTGGAGGGCCACCTCGGCGAGGGCCGCTCGCTCCTCGGTGACGATCGAGAGCTGGTCGAGAAACCACGGGTCGATCTTCGACGCATCGTGGATCTGGTCGATGGTGAGTCCGCGAGCGAGCGCGGCGGCCACCTGGAACAGGCGGTCGGCGGTGGAGACGGCGGTGGCGGCGAGCAGTTCGTCGTCGCTGAGGCCGTCCCAACGGCCGCCGGCATCGAGGCCGGTGTGGCCCTGCTCGAGGGAGCGGCATGCCTTCTGCACGCTCTCTGGGAAGGTACGGCCGATCGCCATCACCTCGCCGACCGACTGCATCGAGGTGCCGAGCTTGCCGGAGGTGCCGGGGAACTTCTCGAACGCCCAGCGGGGGATCTTGGTGACCACGTAGTCGATCGTCGGCTCGAAGCTGGCCGGCGTCTTCTCGGTGATGTCGTTGGGGATCTCGTCGAGGGAGTAGCCGACGGCGAGCTTGGCCGCGATCTTGGCGATCGGGAACCCGGTGGCCTTGGACGCCAGGGCCGAGGAGCGGCTGACCCGAGGGTTCATCTCGATGATGACCCGGCGACCGGTGGCCGGTTCGACGGCGAACTGGACGTTCGAGCCGCCGGTCTCGACGCCGACGCGACGCAGGCAGGCGAAGGCGTCGTCGCGCATCTCCTGGTACTCCTTGTCCGACAGCGTCTGGATCGGCGCCACCGTGATCGAGTCGCCGGTGTGGGTACCCATCGGATCGAGGTTCTCGATCGAGCAGATGATCACCTGGTTGTCGGCGTGGTCACGCATGACCTCGAGCTCGAACTCCTTCCAGCCGGCGATCGACTCCTCGATGAGGATCTCCGAGATCGGGCTGGCGGCCAGGCCATTGGCGGCCACGTGTTCGAACTCCTCCATCGTGGAGGCGATGCCGGTGCCGCGTCCGCCCAGGATGTAGGCGGGGCGGATGACGACGGGAAGGCCGATCTCCTCGATGACGACGCGGGCTTGGTCCATCGTGTGGGCCACGTTGGAGCGCGGCACCTCCATGCCGATCCCGGTCATGGCCTCCTTGAACTTCTCACGATTCTCGGCGGTCTCGATGGCGTCGGCCGACGCGCCGATCAGCTCGACGCCGTTGCGCTCGAGCACCCCGTCCTCCACCAGCTCCATGGCCAGGTTGAGGGCGGTCTGCCCACCGAGCGTCGGCAGGAGGGCATCGGGCTTCTCGGTCTCGATGATGCGGGCGAGGACCTGGCGGTCGAGGGGCTCGATGTAGGTCGCATCGGCGAAGTCGGGGTCGGTCATGATCGTCGCCGGGTTCGAATTGGCGAGGATCACCCGGTACCCGTCTTCGCGCAGCACCTTGCAGGCCTGGGTACCCGAGTAGTCGAACTCACAGGCCTGACCGATGACGATGGGTCCGGCGCCGATGATCAGGATCGATTCGATGTCGTCGCGGCGGGGCATCAGGCGGCTCCGTTCTCGGTGTCGCCCTCCATGAGGGCGTTGAAGCGGTCGAAGAGGTAGGCGGAATCATGCGGGCCGGGACTGGCCTCGGGGTGGTGCTGGACGCTGAACACCTTCTCGTCGCGCAGCGCCATGCCCTGGCAGACCCCGTCGTTGAGGTTGATGTGGGTGACGTCGGCGACGTGGGCCACCGAGTCGGCCACGACGGCGAAGTTGTGGTTCTGCGCCGTGATCTCGACCTTGCCGGTCGTCTCGTCGCGCACCGGGTGGTTCGAGCCGTGGTGGCCGAACGGCAGCTTCTCGGTCGTGCCGCCGAGGGCGAGGGCCAGGGCTTGATGACCGAGGCAGATCCCGAACATGGGGACCTGGCCGACCAGATCGCGGATCGCGTCGATCGTGCCGCCGAGCATCTCGGGGTCGCCGGGCCCGTTGGACAGGAACACCCCGTCGGGGTTCATGGCCAACACCTCGGCGGCCGGTGTCGACGCCGGGACGACGTCGACGGTGGCGAAGCGGCCGAGCTGGTCGAGGATCGCCCGCTTGACGCCGAGGTCGAAGGCGACGACGTGCTTGCCGGTTCCGGGCTCGAGGCCCACCCGGTAGGCCTCGGGAGTGGTGACCTGGCTGACCAGGTCGACCCCGTCGGTGCCGGGCTCGGCCGCCGCGGCGGCCGTGAGGGCCGCCAGGTCGGTGGCGCCGTCGCCCTCGATCGGACCGAACGCGCCGCCCATCGCACCGGCGTCACGCAGGATGCGGGTCAGGCGGCGGGTGTCGATGGCGGCGATGCCGGCCAGGCCCTTGGCCCTGAGGAAGCTGTCGAGGTCGCTCTCGGCCCGCCAGTTGGAATGACGACGGGCCAGGTCGCGCACGATCACCCCGCGGGCGAACGCGGCGCGGCTCTCGTCGTCGTCGGCCGTCGTGCCGTAGTTGCCGATGTGGGGGTAGGTGAAGGTGATGATCTGGCCGGCGTAGGACGGGTCGGTCAGCACCTCCTGATAGCCGCTGAGCGCGGTGTTGAAGACGACCTCGCCGGTGGCGATCCCGCCGTCGGGGGTAGCGCCGATGGCCTCCCCTTCGAACGTGGAGCCATCGGCCAGCACGAGAGCGGCGGCTCGGGGGGTCCCGGCGGCGCTCATCGGGTGGCCTCGAAGTCGACGACGACGGCCTCGCCGTCGTGGATGGTGTGGCGCACTCGTCCGGTCAAGGTTCTCCCTTCGAAGGGGGTGTTGCGGGAGCGGCTGGCCATGGCCTCGCCGCTCACCGTCCAGGTGTGATTGGGGTCGACGACCGCCAGGTTGGCGGCGTTGCCGACGGCCACGGGCAGACCGTGGCGATCGGCGAGGCCGGCGATGGCGGCGGGCTGCCACGAGAGCAGTGGCAACAGGTCGGCGAAGCCGAGGTCGAGTTCGGCCATGGCCAACGCCATCGCCGTCTCGAGCCCGAGCATGCCGGGGGGCGCCTGATCGAAGGGGAGCTCCTTCGAGTCGGGCGTGTGGGGGGCGTGGTCGGTGGCGATCGCGTCGATCGTGCCGTCGCGCAGCCCCTCGCGGATCGCCGCCACGTCGGCGTCGGTCCGCAGCGGCGGGTGGACCTTGAAGGTCGCGTCGTAGCCGGCGCATGAGGCGTCGGTGATCGAGAAGTGGTGGGGCGTCGCCTCGGCGGTCACGGGAAGGCCGGCGGCCTTGGCGGCCCGGACCATGCCGACGCTGCCGGCGGTCGAGAGATGCTGGAAGTGGACCCGCACCCCGGTGAGGCGGGCCAGGGCGATGTCGCGCATCACCATCAGCTCCTCGGCTTCGGCCGGCTGGCCGCCGAGCCCGAGGCGGTCGCTCCACTCCCCTTCGTGCATCACCCCGCCCTGGCTGAGGGCGGTGACCTCGCAGTGCTGGGACAGCACGAGGGGCACGCCGTCGCCGGTTTCGAGACCGCCGGCGTACTCGAGGGCCCGACGCATCACGCCGTCGTCCTGCACCCCGGTGCCGTCGTCGGTGAACATGCGCACCCCGAGGCCGACGAGTTCGGCCATCGGGCTGAGCTCGTGGCCCTCGCGACCGATCGTGATCGCGGCCGACGGTTTGATCTCGCAGAGGGCGTCGACGCCCCAGGCGAGCACGTCGTTGACGACGCTGGCCGAGTCGGTGCACGGGTCGGTGTTGGGCATGGCGACCACGGCGGTGAAGCCGCCGAGGGCGGCGGAACGGCTGCCGGACTCGATCGTCTCGGCCGCCTCGTTGCCGGGCTGGCGGAGGTGGACGTGGAGGTCGACGAACCCGGGCACGATCACGCAGCCGGTGCAGTCGAGCACCCGGTCGCCGGCGAGATCGGGCCCGACCTCGGTGATCACGCCGCCGGTGATGGCCACGTCGCCCGACCGCTCACCGTCCTGATCGATGATGCGGCCGCCTTTGAGGACGAGGTCGGTCATGTCGGAAGCTCCTCGAGGGTCGAGTCGGGTGAGGTGGTGTGATCGGCCCGGTGGCCGCTGCCGGTATCGGCGGCGACCTCGCCGGCGGTCGCGTCGGGATCGGCCCCGTCGAACCGGCCGGGGCCGAGGGTGCGGAACAGCACGGCCATGCGAACGGCCACGCCGTTGGCGACCTGGTCGATCACGGCCGACCGAGGGTCGTCGGCGACCTCGGGGTCGATCTCGACCCCTCGGTTCATCGGGCCGGGGTGCATGATCACGGCACCGTCACCGAGGCGGGCCGCCCGCTCCACGGTGAGGCCATAGACGGTCCGATACTCGCGCAGGCTGGGGACGAGGTTGCCGCCCTGCCGCTCGAGCTGGATTCGCAGGAAGTAGGCGGCATCGGCGCCGTCGAGGGCTCGGTCGAGCGACCGTTCGACGGTGACCGGCCAGCGGCCGATGGTCGGCGGCAGCATCGTCGCCGGGGCGCACACGGTGACGTGGGCGCCGAGGGTGGTGAAGGCGGCGATGTCGCTGCGGGCGACACGCGAATGAAGGATGTCGCCGCACAGCACGATCCTGCGGCCCTCCAGGTCGCCGAGGCGACGCCGCAGCGTGAAGCTGTCGAGGAGGGCCTGGGTCGGGTGCTGGTGCCAGCCGTCGCCGGCGTTGACCACGCTGGCGTCGGTCCAGCGGCTGATCTGGTGGGGGGCGCCCGACGAACCGTGGCGCACCACGATCCCGTCGACCCCCATCGCGGTGATCGTCTCGATCGTGTCGCGCAGCGACTCGCCCTTCTTCAGCGACGAGGAGCCGGCCGCGAAGTTGACCACGTCGGCCGACAGTCGACGGGCGGCGAGGTCGAAGCTGGTGCGGGTGCGGGTCGAGTCCTCGAAGAACGCGAGCACGACGGTCCGCCCCCGCAACGCCGGCACCTTGCGGACCTGGCGTTGCTGGACGGTGTCGAACTGTTCGGCGAGGTCGAGGAGCTCGACCAGGTCGTCGCGGGCGAGGTCGTCGATCGACAGGAGGTGTTTCACGAGCGGTCCATCTCCCCCAGTTCGACGCCGTCGATCGTGGCGTTGACCACCTCGATCCGCCGCGTCGGGAGGTTCTTGCCGACGTAGTCAGGGCGGATCGGCAGTTCCCGATGGCCGCGGTCGACCATGACGGCCAGCTGGACGGCGCGAGGCCGGCCCTGGTCGATCAGTGCGTCGAGTGCAGCCCGAATGGTCCGCCCGGTGAACAGGACGTCGTCGACGAGCACGACCGTCTTGCGGTCGATGTCGAAGGGGATCTCGGTGACCGCCTGGGGCAGGACCGGGCGCAGGTTGATGTCGTCGCGGTAGAAGGCGACGTCGAGGCGGCCGACCGGGACCTCGACCTCTTCGATCTCGTGGAGGGCGATGGCGATCGACTCGGCGAAGGGCACGCCACCGGTCTGGAGTCCGACGAGGACGACGTCGTCGAGCCCCTCGTTTCGTTCGATCACCTCATGGGCCATGCGCCGCACCGCTCGGGCGACGGCGTCACGGTCGAGGACCACGTTGCGGGCAACAAAAACGCCCCCGTACGGGGGCGTGCGTCGTCGTTCGCGTTCAGCCAAGAACGTTCCTCCTGGGTCCGTGTGGGCCTCACGGGACCCACTTCACGGAATCTTCTGCCAGGAACGATCCTATTCGGAGCGACGGCGCCTTGCCACCAGGATTACAGCGGTGTGACCTCGATGACGGTCCCCGGTTGCACCGGGATCTCGTAGATCTCCGCCAGGGTGTTGCCGTCGCAGTCCTGCGCCAGCACGTCCCAGCTGCCGGGTGGGAGGTCATAGGTGCGCGACCCGCCGTTCTCGAACAGCTCGGTGGCACCGAGCTCGTCGGGCCCCCAGTAGCCGGCCGCCGAGGGCGACAGGCGGAGGTAGCAGACGTCGACACCGACGGCGTTGACCACCGTGACCGGCGACGGAGCGAACTGGTCGCCGATGTGCACGGTCTCCGAGGCCCGGAACTCGCCGCCGATGAGCAGGGCGAGTTCGTAGACCCCGTCGGGCAGACCGGCGACGTCGCTGAACGCGCACACCCACCAGTCGTCGCCGGCGGTCTCACCGATCCACTCCGAATCGAAGATCGAGTACTCCTCGACGAGCTGACCGTCGACGGTCCACACCGCGTCCCACGTGTCGTAGGGGCTCATCTCCTCGTAGCCGAAGCCCGCGCACACCTCGGTGCTGCCCGACGGGAGGAACTTCACGTTGTCGACCGGGTAGTTGTCGTCTCCGATGGCGCTCGTCATGCGCACGTCGAAGAACAGACCGAGCACCTCGGCCCCGACGGGTGCCGGCTGGTCCTCGACCATCTCGAAGTCCATCGCCGAGCGGGCCTGGGCCTCCTCGATCAGCGGGAGGGCCAGGTTGATCGGACGGATGCCGTTGAGGAAGCCACCGATCGGGATGCAGGTGTCGTTGGCGTCGATGAAACCGTCGCCGTTGGTGTCGGTGACGACACGACAGTCGGCCACCTCGAGGCCGGCCCCGCCGGAGGCCTGGGTCGGCACACCGATGAGTTCGAAGTCGGCGTTCATCGCCAGACCGCCCGAGTTGCCGCCGGAGATGACCGAGTCGGTCTTGATGAAGGCCCGATCCGCGATGCCCGCTTCGGCGGTGAAGCCCGACACCGAACCCGAAGTGAACGTGATGGTGTCGCCGCCGGTGACCGGGTAGCCGAGGATCTCGATCGAGTCGCCGAGACCGACCTGATCCGAGTCGCCGACCGGCATTGCAGGCAGGTCGGCGACGGTCACCGGCGAGCCGTCGAGGTCGGTTGCGATGCCGATCACGGCGAGGTCGAGGGCGGGATCGAACGCGTAGATCTCGGCCCGGTATCGGATCTCGGGCGGCTGGTCGGTCGAGGTGGTGATGGCGACGAGGAGTTCGTTGAAGGGGCAGAAATCGTCGCGGGTCACCACATGGGCATTGGTCAGGATCAGCCCGTCGTTCGAGATGATCGTGCCCGACCCCTGGCAGACCAGCTGGCCGTCGACCGCCGCGAAGATCTGCACCACGCGGGCGGCGGCCTCGTCGTTGCTGAGCGGACCGGTCGAGACGGGCTCGGGCGACTCGGTCGTGGTCGTCGCCTCGTCGGCGACGGTCGACTGGGTGCTCTCGATCGTGGTGTCGGGCGAGGCGTCGCCGTCGTCGTCGCCGGAGAGGCCGAGGTAGGCGCCGATGCCGATCACACCGGCGACCAGGAGGCCGATCAGAGCGAGGAGCGGGCCGCGCCCCTTGCCCTCGGGCTTGGTGGAGGTGGCACCGGTGCCGAAATCGGCGTTGCCGTAGGCCGGGGGTGCGCCGCCCGGGGGGACCGGGCCGGGGGGCATGCCACCGGGCGACGGCATACCGGGCGGGGCGGCACCGGGGGCGACCGACGGCGGCTGGGAGACGGCGAAGTGCTGGGTCGGCGCTGCAGGCGGCGGGGTCGG
>JAWSVN010000106.1:0-6455 GCA_033851875.1 Acidimicrobiales bacterium | reverse complement strand
CGAGGTGGCTAGCGCCACTCGATCGGCGGGATGTCGTCGAGGCAGCTTCGGTCGCCGCCGGGGGAGCGGAGGAAGTCGGTCATGATGCGGCGGGCGCACTCGTTGACGATCGTCGTGTGGCCGGTCGACGGCACCTCGATCAGTTCCGACTCTCTGAGGCCCGCTGCTGCGATCTCGCCCTGGCGAAGCGGCGTCGTGTAGTCGTACTCGCCAGCGAGGATCAACGTCGGGATCGCGCTCCTCACCTGGTCGACGTCACCCGGGTCGGCGGGTGCGACGTCCCAGATGGCGCAGAGCTCCTCGACGGGGCTGAGCAGGTGGGCGAGGTCGTCGATCGGCCACTCGTCGATGGTCTCGATCCGCAGCTGGGCAGGGTCGAAGAAGGGGGCTTCCTCCGCGCAGTAGATGGAGTAGTTCTGCCCGATCGCGAACTCGGGTTCGCCCATCTCGATGCTTGCTCCGTCGACGTCGGCGCCCTCGTCATCGTCGGTCTCGCTGGCCAACTCGAGCAGCGCCTCGGTGTCGCGCTCCGCGATCGCCGTGACGAAGGCGGGTAGCGCGCCGGGTTGCTCCGACACGAGGAGCCGACTCACCTCGAAGTAGACGTCGTGATCGACCGAGGGGCCGAAGACGTGGGCGAGGTCCGAGGCAGACACGTCCCACGGTTCCGTCGCGAGTCCCTCGAGGTTGGCGAGATGGGTTTCGAACAGGGCGGGATGGTCGTGGTTGCAGTCGGCGTCGTCGGCGCAGTCGGCGAACACGTTGGAGAAGGCGTTGAGGAGGCTCTCGGCGTCGGCCTCGTAGATCACGACATCGGGCGCGGTCGGGCCGTCGAGGATCACCGAGGCCGTGCCGTCCGGGTCGTTGTCCATCAGCACCATGGCGAGCGTGGTGCCGTAGGAGGCGCCGAGCAGATGCCACTGTTCGATCTCGAGCGCCGTTCGCAGCAGCGCGAGATCCTTGGCGGCGTCGAGGGTCGTGAACGAGGAGAGATCGACGCCTTCGGCCGACCAGCGGTCGCGGCACTCCTGGGCGTCGTCGAGGCTGTCGAAGCCACCATCGCACCGGAGGAACACCCCGGACGGGTCGGCGCCCCGCTGTTCGAGCAGGATCACGTCGCGGTCCTGACGCAACTCGGAGAACTCGACGAACAGCGGGATCGCCGACAGGGTGCTGAAGCCGGGCCCGCCCTGAAGGAACACGAGCGGTTCCTCGGCGGGGGTGTCGCCGAGCGCCGGCAGCACGACGTAGGGGAGCGTGAAGGTGTCGCCGGCCGGGTCGTCGTGATCGACCGGCACCGCGATCTCGCCGCACGTCATCTCGAGGTCCGGGAGGTCCGGCGCGCAGTCGGTCGGCGTCACTGACGGTGCGGTCGGCGGCGCGGCCGGCGGCGGATCCGCGGATGATGCGCTGTCGCTCGAGCAGGCTCCGGCAGCCAGTGCGAGGCCGAGGAGCAGCGCCGCGTTGCATCGGAGCCGACCCAACGGGCGAGTGGATGTGGCCTTCGTGGTTCTGTGCATGTCGGCATCGTGTGGAGCCTGGCCGCCGCTCGCATCGGCCGGATGGCCACGATCCGACGACCCGCTCGTTCCTCCGACCAGCTGGCCCAGCGGCCGTTGGGCGAAGGCGGTTGTTGTGCGGAGCACTCGTCTCTCGTCCTTTCGGCCACGTGAGAACGCGCCCTGGGGAGGTGGTGCCGACTGCGGCGCCGAGCCGACGATGAGCGCCATGACACCTACCCCGACCAACACCACCACCTCGGTGGACGGCCTCTGTGAGGTGCGCCACCTGTCGAAGCGGTACGGCGACCACACCGTCGTCGACGACCTGTCGTTCTCGATCCCGAGAGGCCACGTCGTCGGCCTGATCGGCCCCAACGGCGCTGGCAAGACCACGACGATGAAGATGCTCCTCGGGCTGGTCCGGCCCAGCGGCGGCGACATCGCCCTCCTGGGCCGCACGCTCGGTGAGCCGGGCTGGGGCGACGTGCTGCGACGGGTCGGGTCGATGATCGAGGAGCCGCCGATCTATCACCGACTCACCGCCCGCCAGAACCTTCAGTACCAATGTCTCGCGGTGCGTGGCGCGGTCGACGACCACGAGGTCGACGAGCTCCTCCGCCTCGTCGACCTCACCGGTCGGGCCGATGATCGGCCCCGCGGCTACTCGCTCGGGATGCGCCAACGCCTCGGGATCGCGATCACCTTGGTCGGCCAACCCGACCTCGCCATCCTCGACGAGCCGGGCAACGGTCTCGACCCGGCCGGGATCATCGAGATCCGCAGGTTGATGGGGCGCCTCCCCGACACTGGCACGACCGTCCTCGTGTCGTCCCACCAGCTCGCCGAGGTGGAACAGGCGTGCGATCAGCTCATCATCCTGGCCGACGGACGAACCGTGGCCCAGGGGACCACCTCCCACATCCTGTCCGGCCGCTCCCAGCACGTCTTCCACCTGACGGTCGACACCACAGACGTGGGCCGAGCGGCGGCGGCCCTGCATACGGCCGGAGTCGATGTCACCGAGCAGGTCGGCGGGACGTTCGTCGTCACGCCCCCAGCGAAGGTCGGCGGCCGTCAGCTCAACGAACTCCTCGTCGCGGTCGGCGTCTTCGCGACGTCGATCGGTCAACAGGCGACATCGTTGGAGGACGCCTTCCTCGAACTCGTCCGAACCGAACACGCCGAACGTCCCACCACCCAGGAAGCAGGCCGATCGTGATCCGCACCGAAGTCTTCAAGCTCCGTACCCACCGCACCCCGTGGGTGCTGTTCGCGGTCCTGACCGCATCTCTCTGTGTCGCGCCGGCGTATTTCGCGATCAAGAACCCGGCCGACACGGCGGACTTCACCGACGCCTACCTGGGTGTGGCTGGGATCATGGCGCCACTCCTCGGCGCCGTCTTCGGTGGTTGGATGATCGGCCACGAGTTCCGCCAAGGCACGCTGCGACGCGTGCTCGGCAACGATGCTCGTCGCGGCCGGTTGATCGCCGTCAAGGCCGGCATCGGACTCGTCGCTGCGATCCTCGGCATGTCGGTCGCGACCGGAATCGGTGCGCTGGCTTCCGCCGCCTCGGCACTTTCGTTCGGCGAGGCCATCGAGTGGGACGGGGTCGTTCGCAACGTTCTCGGGGGTGCAGCGTTCGCCCTCGTCACCGCCGCCATCGCATTCGCGCTCAGCATCCTGTTGCGCAACGACACCTACGCGATGCTCGGATCGCTCGGCGTGATGTTGATCGTCGGCCCGCTCCTCGCGGTGATCCCGAGGGTCGGCAAGTACACGCCGTGGTCGCTCACCGTCGACGTCACGACGTGGATCAGCGGCCAGGGCGAACTCGAGGTCTCGATCGTGCCGGCGGCTGTTGGCTTGGTGACGTCGATCGGCTTGCTCACCGCCGCAGCGGTCGCGGCGTTCCACCGCTCGGACATCTGAGCCGGCGTCGGGCAGACTCGTCGTATGGCGGTGATTCGGCTCGATCATGTGCAGCTCGCAATGCCCGCCGGCCGTGAAGGCGAGGCGATCGCCTTCTACGAGGGGCTGCTCGATATCGCACACGTCCCCAAGCCGGAGCACCTCGCTCGGCGCGGTGGCTGCTGGTTCGAGGACGGCCAGGTGAAGGTCCACCTCGGGGTCGACCCCGACTTCCGTCCGGCGAGGAAGGCGCATCCGGCCCTGATCGTCGACGACGTTCGAACGCTGGCTCGGACGGTCGCCGACGCCGGCTTCGAGGTGATCGACGACGAACCGCTCGAAGGCTTCGACCGCGTCTACGTCTCGGACCCGTTCGGCAACCGCCTCGAGCTGATGCAGCCCATGGACCCACTGACCGAGCAGCTTGGTTGAGGAGATCGAGCGGTGTACTTGCAGAACGCAGCCGTCGACGGCGACCCGAGTGGTGACTATCCCTACGACCTGCCGGCGGTTCGGGCGCTGAGTGGGATCGACTTCGCGCCGGTGACGGTCCTGGTCGGCGACAACGGTTCTGGGAAGTCGACGGTCGTCGAGGCGCTTGCGATCGCTGCTGGTTTCAACGCAGAAGGTGGCAGCCGCAACCTCCTCTTCGAGACGTACGCGACCCACAGCGACCTCGCCGACCAGCTCGCCTTGCGATGGAATCGTCGGCCGAAGTGGGGTTGGTTCCTTCGGGCCGAGACGTTCTACGGGATGGCGAGCCACATCCACGAGGACAGCGGACTGCTGCAGATCTTCCCCGACCTTCATCACCGATCGCACGGCGAGTCGTTCCTCACCCTGATCGAGAGCCGGATGACGGGGGACGGGCTCTACTTCCTCGACGAACCGGAGTCGGCGCTCTCGTTCCACGGTCAGTTGAAGCTGCTGGCTGCGATCGATGGCGCGGTGGCGGCGGGAGCCCAGTTCATCGTCGCGACGCACTCCCCGGTCTTGATGGCTCTCCCGGGCGCGGTGATCTACGAGTTGGACGGCGAGGGAGCCCACCGAACCGAGTGGGGCGAGGTGGAGTCGGTGCAGCTGTGGCGCTCGTTCCTCGATGCACCCGACCGGTTCTTCCGGCATCTACTCGACGAGGGGTCCTGAAGCCGTGCGGTGCGGAACCGGATGGCCGCGCGACGGTAACGTCGAGCCGATGACCGAGCGTCCGCACCGCCACACGACCGACGAGCGTCGGCCGGTCGAGGTGCTCGTCTTCACGATGGACCCCGGCGACGTCGACGACTTCCTCGAGATCGACCACGACGTCTGGACGCTCGGGGAGGCGGCCACGCTCGACGGCGACGAGATCCCGTTCCTGTCCAAGGAGGTGTGGCTCGACGACACGCGGCCCGGCGAGGTGACGATCGTGTTCGTGTGGCCCGACCAGTCGACGTGGGATGCCGTCGGCGCCGCCGACATCCAACAACGACTCCAGGCAGAGTTCGACGAGCGCTTCGCTCGCCCCTACGACCTCGTCCGTGAGATCCATCTCGAACGCGACGGCGGTCTCCACCGCTGGAGCCGGTTCGCCCGCCCGTAGGGCTCGACGTGGGAATAGCGGAGCAGTTCGTCGACGCAGTGCTCGCTTCGCCGTTGGGTGTGTCGTGGCTCGCGGTGCTCGAGGCGGGACCGTCGCGCGACGGTGAAGGCTGGGCTGGAGCAGCATCGACCTCTCTCCCGTCGACCGTCGAGGCCGCCGTCGATCGAATCGAGACGCTGAGCTTCGGGTCGGTCGTCGAGGCCGCCGTCCATGCCGGTGTATTCGTAGCGGGCCCATGGATCGGCGATGCTCCCGCCCAGATCGCCGAGGCCTACCGTCTCGCCGAGTCGCGGGCTCCGATCGCAGCGGCTGTCGCCGAGCGATTCGGCGACCAGCTCCACGCTCCGCTCGACCGGGCTCGGCAGCGGTGGATGAGCGAGCGCTGGCTGCGTGGGCCGACGATTCCGAGATTCCAGTCGTTCGACCGCGTCTACGGCGCCGGCGAGTTCACGTTCGGAGGGCTCTGGACGGCCACCGAACCCCCAGCGGAGGCGCTGCTCGAGATGGTGGCTGCCTGGGAGTACGAGGCTGGCCCGTACGTGACCTGGACGTTGCCGGTGCGGCCCGAGGCCCGGGTGTTCGAGATCCACCGTCCCTCTGACTGGGCTGACCTCGTCGAGGCGCACCCTCGCGTCGGTGCACCTCATCCCGGTTGGGAGCTGCCGGGCATCAACCAGCCGAACAGCCATCTCACGCCCCTGCTCGCGGTTGCCGGGCAGCGGGCCGCCCGCGATGCCGTGGGTCGGCACCTGGTGCCCGACTGGTCATCGGTTGCCGGAGAGTGCGACGCCGTCCACCTGTCGTGGGCGGGGTTCGTCACCAGCGAGGGCTGCGTCACCGATCTCGGGGGCGGCGACGTCGCGATGCTGCGCTACTGGTTCAGCGAACGCACCCTTTGGCTCGCCGACGTCTTCGGGTCGCCGACCGCCGCGCTCGAGCCGGAGATCGACATCTCGAACCGCTCTGGCCCTCGCCCCGAAGACGTCGAGGTCACCGCCGGCGAGGTCGCTCGCATCTTGGGCCGGTCTTCGGCTGCAGATTGAGCGAGTTCGTCAGTCGTCGAGCTCTTCGAAGGTCAGTCCGGCGTGGGCTTCGAGTGCTTCGATGAGGCGGTCGCCCATCGCGGTCGCCGGGGTCCAGAAGCCGCCGGGCGTGCCCAGCTTCTCGCCGCGGTTGGTGGCGAGCAACGTGGTGGCCGACTCGGCGAGCATCTTCGCCGTCGACCCGTAGCCCGGGTCTCGGTCGCCCGTCACCTTGGTCGTGATCGAGCGGCCGTCGGCCGTCGTGCCGAAGAAGCGCAGATCGAAGAAGCCGGCCTCCTGCGCCTCGGGACTGGGGCCCTCGCCGGGATCGGGAAGGAAGCGGCCGACGAGGGAACGGGTCGGTCCGAACGCCACCAGCCCCATCAGGCCGCCGAGCCCGGCGGTGACGGCACCTGCCGACACGGCGCCGAGCGGACC
>JAWSVN010000105.1:0-25081 GCA_033851875.1 Acidimicrobiales bacterium | reverse complement strand
TCGCCGTCGTAGTCGATGATCGTGTAGGGCTCGAGGTAGCCGGTCTCGGCGGTCGGCAGCAGCGGCGTCCCCACCGCCGGCACGATGTTGGCGGCGACCACGTCGGTGTCGCAGTCGGGGTCGGCGTCGAGGAAATCGAGGAAGGTCGCGAGCCCCTCGTCGCCACCGTCGAACTCGTGGTTGCCCGGGGCGAAGACGTCGAAGCAGACCTCGTTCATCATCGCGGCGTCGGCCTCGCCGTCGAACAGGGAGTAGTAGAGGGTGCCGGTGATGGCGTCGCCGGCGTGGATCTTCACGACGTTGGACGTCGGATCGTCGGTGGCGAGCTGGTCCATCAACGCCACGACCCGACTGAAGCCGCCGAAGTCGACCTCGACCTCGGCCACGCCGAACATCAGGTCGGTGTCGTCGCCCTCGAGGTGGGAATGGTGGTCGTTGATGTGGAGGATCTCGAGGCTGAACGCCGTATCGGCGGCGACGGCCTCGCGCTGCTCGAGCGAGTCGGCGAAGAACTCGATCACCCGGGTGCGGGACGTGCCGCCGGCGAGCTGGGTCTGCCAGAACTCGAGGCCGCCGGCGTCGGGCGCACGGCCGAACGCGTCGAGGTAGAGCTGGGTGAGGAACGCCGTGTCGTCCTGCCCGGCCGGGTAGCGATCCTGCCGTTCGGGCGAGGCGAGGAAGTGACCGTAGATGGCCGCGAGGTCCATGCCGGCCGCGTACTGGGCGAGCCAGAACCGGAGACCCTGCGGGTCGGGCAGGCGACCGAGGATCGTTTTGTAGGCCCGCTCGATGTCGCCGGTCACCTCGTTGACCGCGTTGGCGCTCGGCGCGCCGACCCCTGGGTCGACCGGTGTGGTCGGCTCACTGCCTGCCGGACTCGATCCGACCAGCGACGCCAACAGCGCCACGGCCAAGACGATGCCGGCGAAGGGCGCACGGCGCCCCGTCGTCGTTCGCATGTACTCCGCTCCTTGGGTTCACCGAGGCACGGGCGTCCGCCCGGCCCCGCCCACGGTCTAGCGCTCTTCGGCGAGCCGTGCTCGACGACGAGGTGAGCGGTGGCCGACGATCAGATGAACGCCGAGATGCGAAGGTCGGCGACGGCGGCTTCGATCAGGCTCGGTTCGGCCAGATCGGCGGCCTCGATGAGGAACCGCACCGAGGTGCCGGCCCACGGCGCGAGATCGAACGTCTCGGAGCGCCACGCGGCTTCTTGCTCGGTGTCGACCCGCCCGTTGTTGCGCACGAGCACCTCGGCGCCGGAATCGGTGACGACCCACACCGTGAAGTGGTCGTCGACATCGGCGTTGTCGAGGAAGGCGAAGTACCACGACAACTCGAGGCTGGGGTCGCCGGCCGGGAGGTCGAAGGTGGGCGACAGGACCGAGGTGACGCCGTTGTCGACGTCGTTGACGCCGGTCGACGCGCCGCGGGCGCCGGTGGTGAACAGACCAGGACCCCCGCTCGGGGTCGAGCCGAGCTGGGTGGTGAAGCCGGACCAGACGATCTCGTCGGGCGAGGCGGTGAACTCCCAAAGGCCGGTGGTGGCGGTGTCGGAGCCGTAGGGGTTGAACACCCAGCCGTCGGTGCCGTCGACGGCCGAGTCGTAGATGACCTGCTCGGTCGGCTCGGGCNNGAGGGAGCTGTCGTCGAGGGCTCGGTGGTGGAGGGCTCGGTGGTGGAGGGAGCTGTCGTCGACGGAGTCGTCGTGGTCGGACCCTCATCGCCGGGCTCGACCGGGGCGGTCGGGCCATCGATCACCTCTTCGAAGGGAACGATGACCGTGAGGTCGTCGGTGAACTCCTCGCCCTGGGAGACGTAGCGGAGGGTGACGTCGAGGACGAGGGGCACGCCGATGTCGGCCGGCATGGCGACGTTGAGCGCCGTGTAGTCGATCTCGCTGATGGCGAGGGCGTCGTCCCAGTAGAGCGACGAGTGGTCCTCGGTGTTTTCGGGGTAGCCGACCTCGGTGCCGTCGGGCATCGTGGCGGTGACCGCGAACTGCTCGGCATCGGCGATGGTCGTGGTCCACGTGAGGTGGATCCATCCGCTCTCACCCTTGGCGACCGGCGAGGCCGTGGTGCGCAACAGCACGACCTCGGCCGGGCCGGTGCCCTCGTCGGTCACCTCCTGGGCGCCGACCGGCCCGGTCGACAACAGCGGCAACGTCAGCGCGGCGAGACCGAGGACGGGGCGGCGGAGTTCCATGATCCCCTTTCGACCGCGGACCACCGCGAAATGAGATCGCTGCGCACGACGAGCCGAACGACCTAGTCCCCGTGGCCCACCAGGCAGTCTCAGGGACCCACGAGGCGCAGCCCGGGCGGCGACCCGACGTGGTGCTCCTCGGCGCTCGACGCCGGCAGGTCGACCACGAACTCGGCGTGGTGGGCCGGGAACACGTGCTCGGAGACCAGGACTGGCTGGCCGGCAGCGTCGTGGGTGACGCGGTCGACCACGAGCACAGCGCTCCCCACCGGCAAGCCGAGCAGCTCGGCGTCATCCGCGGTGACCACCGCCGCTCCGATCCGCTGGGTGGCCCCGCCGAGGGTGACCGGCACCAGCTCCTGGAACGAGCGCCGCTCGACATCGGCCTTGGACAGCTCGGCGCCGAGGTGCTCGGGACACCACACCGTGATGCGCGCGAACGGCTCGCCGTCGACCAGGTTGAGGCGCCGCACCTCGAGCACCCGTGCGCCGAGGAGGTCGGCGACGACGGGACGAGCGTCGACAAAGGAGAACTCGAGCACTTGCCGGGCCGAGGCGCGCCCCGAGCGTCGGAGCTGCGCCTCGATCGTCGACAGACCCGACAGGCCGAGCGGGATCTGCTCCCCCACCACGAACCACCCGAAACCCTGGCGGGAGTCGACCAGCCCCTCGCTCCGGAGGGTTTCGAGAGCCTTGCGAATGGTTACACGGCTGACGTCGTGGGTCGTTCCGAGGCTGGCCTCGCTCGGCAGCAGGGCGCCCGCCGCCAACTCGCCCGACTCGATGGCGCGGCGGATCGTGGCGGCGATCTCCTTGTAACGAATCGTGCGCACGACGTCACCCTAGCCACGACACTTGTATTAGAGTTGTATTCAGCCCTGCTGTCACATCACAGCTGCCACCACACCGACATGGAAGGACCCACCATGGCCGTCGGACCGGAAACCCCGATCGAACTCATCAACGGCGTCTACGCCACCCTCGACGAGCGCGTCGGCGGCTTGCGCCAGCGTCTCGGCCGCCCCCTGACCCTGTCGGAGAAGATCCTCGCCAACCACCTCGACCGGGCCGACGCCGAGGTCGAGCGAGGCAAGAGCTACGTCGACTTCCGACCCGACCGGGTCGCGATGCAGGACGCCACCGCCCAGATGGCGTGGCTCCAGTTCGACACCGCCGGCCTCGACGCCGTGCAGGTGCCGACCACCACCCACTGCGATCACCTGATCCAGGCCAAGGTCGAGGCCGAGCGCGATCTGCTCCGGGCGATCGACACCAACGAGGAGGTGTACCACTTCCTCGAGTCGATCTCGGCCAAGTACGGCGGCGGCTTCTGGAAGCCCGGCAGCGGCATCATCCACCAGGTCGTGCTCGAGAACTACGCCTTCCCCGGCGGCATGATGATCGGCACCGATTCCCACACCCCCAACGCCGGCGGCCTGGGCATGATCGCCATCGGTGTCGGCGGGGCCGACGCCGTCGACGTGATGACCGGCTTCCCGTGGAACGTGCGCTGGCCCAAGCTGATCGGCGTGAAGCTCACCGGCGAGCTGAGCGGTTGGAGCGCCCCCAAGGACGTCATCTTGAAGGTCGCCGAGATCCTGACGGTCAAGGGCGGCACCGGCGCCATCGTCGAGTACATCGGCGAGGGCGCCCGCAGCCTCAGCGCCACCGGCAAGGGCACGATCTGCAACATGGGCGCCGAGATCGGGGCCACCACCTCGATCTTCGCCTACGACGACGCCATCGCCCGCTACCTGACGTCGACCGGCCGCGAAAGCACGGCCGACGCGGCCGACGCCGTCGCCCACCATCTGCGCCCCGACGACGAGGTGCTGGCCGACCCGCACCGCTTCTACGACCAGGTGATCGAGATCGACCTGAGCGAGCTGCGCCCCCACATCAACGGCCCCCACACCCCCGACCTCGCCCGCGAGGTGAAGGACCTGGGCACCGAGGCCGAGGCGCAGGGCTGGCCGACCGAGATCTCGGCCGCCCTGATCGGCTCGTGCACCAACTCGAGCTACGAGGACATCACCCGTGCCGCGTCGATCGCCCGCGAGGCGGCCGCCAAGGGGCTGAGCGTGAAGACGAAGCTGTTGATCACCCCCGGCTCCGAGCAGGTGCGGGCGACGATCGAGCGCGACGGCCTGCTCGCCGACTTCGAGGCCCTCGGGGCGACGGTGCTGGCCAACGCATGTGGCCCGTGCATCGGCCAGTGGGACCGCTCCGACGAGCGCGAACCCGGCGTCGCCAACACGATCGTCACCTCCTACAACCGCAACTTCCCCAAGCGCAACGACGGCGACGCCGCCACCCTCGCCTTCGTCACCTCACCCGAGACGGTGATGGCTCTCGCCCTGGCCGGCACGGTCGACTTCGACCCGATCGACGGCACCCTCGAAAACGACGCCGGCGAGGAGGTGCGACTGAGCGTGCCGGTCGGCATCGAGCTGCCCGAGGCCGGGTTCGATCCGGGAGAGGACACCTTCCTGGCCCCGCCCGACGACGGCTCGGGCATCGAGGTCGCCGTCGACCCGAAGTCGGACCGGCTCCAGCTCCTCACCCCGTTCCCGGCCTGGGATGGCAACGACCTCGAGGACCTGCCCGTGCTGGTCAAGGCCCAGGGCAAGTTCACCACCGACCACATCTCGATGGCCGGCCCGTGGCTCAAGTACCGGGGACACCTCGAGAACATCTCGGGCAACCTCTACCTCGGCGCCGTCAACGCCTTCACCAAGGCCGACGGCGCTGCCTACGAGGTCGGCTACGGCAAGAGCCAGCTCGACGGGTCGATCGACACCTTCCCCAACCTGGCCAAGGCCTACCACGAGGCCGGCCAGCCGTGGGTCGTGATCGGCGACGAGAACATGGGCGAGGGCTCGAGCCGCGAGCACGCTGCGATGGAGCCGAGGTTCCGCCTCGGTGTGGTGGCGATCGCCCGGAGCTTCGCCCGCATCCACGAGACCAACCTGAAGAAGCAGGGCATGGTGCCCCTGACCTTCGCCGACCCGGCGGACTACGACCGGATCGGCGAGGACGACCGCCTCGCCGTTCGGGGTCTCGCCGACCTCGCCCCGGGCGTGCCGGTGATCGTCGAGGTGACCACCCCCGGTGGCGACACGTGGAGCTTCGAGGGCAACCACACCTTCTCGAACGAGCAGATCGAGTGGTTCCGCGCCGGGTCGGCCCTCAACGTCATCCGTCGGAACCTGGGATGACCCCGTCCGGGTAGGTTGCCGCCAGCTCCGCGTCACTCGGGACGCGGCGCTGGCGGGCCTCGGGCGGCAAGAGGTCGGCGATTCGCCGCATCAGCTCGGCGGTGCCGGCCTCGTCGGGCTCGGGCACGTAGGGCTCACCGAAGCGGATCGTCACCTCGGGTGGCTCCGCCAGGTTCATCACGTAGGGGACCTTCTTGTGGCGGGGCCACGCCTTCTCGGTGCCCCAGATCCCGACCGGCACGATCGGGCGGCCGGCCTCGGTGGCGAGCTTGACGGCGCCGTTGCGACCCTGGAGCTCCGGCTCGAAGAACGCCGGACCTCGCGGGATCGTGCCCTGGGGGAAGATCGCCACCAGTTCACCGGCCCGCAGGGCTGCGGTGGCGGCGGCGCGGGCCTCTTCGGTGGGGCCCTCGCGATCGACGCGGATCGCGCCGAGGGCGGTGGTGATCGGACCGACGATCGGGGCGTCGGTCACTTCCTTCTTGGCCAGGAACCGCACGGGTCGGCCGAGGCGTCCGCCGGCGAAGCCGACGGCGAGGGGGTCGAGATAGGACCGGTGGTTCGACGCGAGCAGGGCGCCGCCGTCGGGCACGTGGTCGAGGCCCTCGACCCGGATCCGCACCCACGGCAGGAACTCGGCGCGGGCGAGCATCGTGGCGACGCGCTGGGGCTCGAGGCCGAGCAGCTTGGGCACACCGGGCGGGGCGTCGAACCACAACACCGGCCAGCGCGACGCCACGGCGATCGGCAGCAAGCGCAGATCGGGGTTGACCGCAGCGGGGTGGCCGACCGAGCGCAGGAGCGGCAGGTCGAAGACGCTGTCGCTGTAGGCGAAACAGTCGTCGAGGTCGATCTGGCGGGCCCGGGCCCAGTGCTTCACGACGCGGGCCTTGCCCCGGCTCCACACGAACTCGCCGTCGATCGTGCCGTCGTAAGCGCCGTCGGGACCGACCCGGTAGTGGGTGGCCAGCACGTCGTCGAGGCCGAGCCGCTGGGCCAGCGGGGCCACGAGGTCGAACGGGGTCGTGGTGGCGAGGACGACGAGGCGGCCGTGTTCGTGATGGTCGCGGATCGCCTCACGAGCGAAGGGCTCCACCGCCTCGACCAGGCGGTCGGCGGCCACCTCTGCGGCCTCGCGGACCTTCAGCACCGACCACCCCTTGGCCGCCCTCGCTGCCTGGCGGGTGAGGGCCATCGACGGCAAGGTCTCGCCGATCAGGTTGAACGCGCCGAACACCAGCCTCTCCCCCGGGTAGGCACCGCGGGTGATCACCCCGGCCTCCCGCAGGGCGTCGGCGATGATCGGACCGCTCGCCCCCTTGAGCAGGGTGCGGTCGAGATCGAAGAACGCAGCGCCGGTTCCAGCCATGTCCGAACGGTAGTTGGTCGACCCCGCGCTCAGCCGAGCCGGGCCTGGAGACGGCCGCTGACGGCATCGACGACGACGGTCAACGCGACGAGGGCGGCGAGCACGCCGACGACCGAGGCGAGGTCGCGGGCGACGAGGTGATCGAGCAGGAGCCGGCCGAGGCCGGCGGTGCCGACGACCCCGACCACGATCGTCTCGCGGGTGATCACCTCCCAGCGATAGAGCGCGAGGGCGCCGATGCGGCGGGCCACCACGGGCCACACTCCGTAGACGAACCGCGACACCGCCGGCGCACCGGCCGCCCTCAGATGTCGTTCGACGCGATCGTCGTGGGTCTCGATCACCTCGGCGAAGAGGCGACCCAGGACGCCGGCGTTGTAGACCCCGAGGGCAATGGCGGCGGCGGTGATGCCGGGGCGGAGCGAGAGCACGACGAGGAACGCCCAGATCGGGGCCGGCACGGCGCGGGCCAAGAGCAGCGCGAGGCGGGCCAGCCAGGCGAGCGCTCGCACCGGGACCGCGCTGGGTCGGCGGCGAGCGGCGATCACCGCGACGAGGAGGCCGCCGACGACAGCGACGGCGAGGGCGCCGAGGGAGATGACGACCGTGTCGAGGGTGGCGCTCCACAGCACCGACCACCCGCCGGGCCCGAGCCGCGGCGGCACCATCCGATCGACGACGGAGACGAAGAGTCGGCGGCTCCGCTCCGACACGAGGTGACCGGGGCTCAGGCCGACGTGCCAGGCCGCGAGCGGCACCGAGCCCGCCAACAGCCAGACCAGGCGGTGTCGTTGGCGGCGGCGACGCCGCGGCCGCCGGACCCGGGACGAGAGCCAATCGGCGGCGCCCGACAGGAGCATCAAGGCGTAGATCGCCGTCCAGATCTCGTCGTAGCGCAGCGACTCGAAGCTGAGGTCGAGCAGGGCCCCGAGGCCACCGACCCCGACGATGCCGAGCACGGCCGCCGACCGCACCGCGCACTCGAGGCGGTAGAAGCCGTACGACACCAGGTCGTCGCGGACCTGGGGCGCCAGTCCGTAGAGCGTGGCGGTGATCCGTCCGGCGCCGGCCGCCCGAAGGTGGTGGAAGGCGGCGTGGTCGGCGGCGTCGAACAGCTCGGCGTAGACCTTGGCGGTCACCGCCCCGAAGGGCACCCCGATGGCGATCACCACCACCCACGGATGGAGGCCGAGGACCTCGACCCCGAGCAGCGCCCAGACGATCTCGTGCACGGCTCGGGGCACCACGAACGCCAGGCGGGCGAGGCGGCGCCGGGCGACGACGGCGCCGACGAGGCCGATCACCAGGCTGAGGGCGGTGCCGAGCACGGCGAAGGCGGCGGTGGTGACCGTGGCCTCGACCACGTCGATCAGGAACGTCGGGTCGGTCTCGGGCGAGAGCGCCGAGCGCCAGAACTCGGCCTGGGCGGTCACGCAGCGTCCTGCGTCACGTATAGAGGCGTGCGAGGCGCTCGTCGTCCACCTCGGCCGCCGGCAGGTCGAACACGATGCGCCCGGCGTCGAGGCCGACCATCCGCTCGGCGAACCGGCGGGCCATGTCGGGTTGGTGGAGGCTGACGATCGTGGTCCAGCCACCGGTCAGGGCGTCGAGCACGGTGGCAGCCAGGGCCGGGTCGACGCTGGCGACCGGTTCGTCGGCGGTGATGAGATCGGCGTCCTGGCGCAGGGCGCGGGCCACCGCCACCCGTTGGCGCTGGCCCCCCGAGAGCTCGTCGGCCCGCACCTCGGCGACGTCGGGCTCGAGTCCGACGGCCTCGAGCGCGGCGACGGCGCCGTCGCGCCCTGCGGGACGCCACAGCAGCGAGGCCAAGGCGGCCGGGGTCGACCAGGCGCCGAGACGGCCGGCGTTGACGTTGTGGATCACCTTCAGCGAACCGACCGTGTCGTGGTGTTGGGGCACCGCGGCCACCCGGCGGCCGTGGCGACGGGCCGCCCGCCCCTTGAGCTCGGCAGGCCGTTGGCCGAGCACTTCGACCTCCCCGGTGATCGTGGCCTCGCCGAAGCGCAGCCGCCCGTCGATCAGGGCCAGCAGGGTCGACTTGCCGGCACCGGAAGGGCCGACGAGGGCCACCCGCTCGCCGGTTCGGATCTCGAGGTCGACGTCATGGAGGGCGGCGGTGCCGTTGCCGTGCACGACCGAGACGCCGCGCAGCCGCACCGCCGACACCCGCACGACCATCAGCCCCACCACCGACAGGCCGACCTAGCGGATGAGTCCGAGGTCGCGGGCGACCGACTCGATGGCGTCGTAGTTGGCGTCGTCGGTGGCGATGAAGGCGTCGGCGCCGAACAGTTCGAGGATCTCGGCGTCGGTGTTGTCGGGGTCGGTGTCGTCGGCCGCGTCGAGGTCGACGAAGGCGGCGACGATCCGCTCGGTGAAGCCGTCGCCGTAGCGCTCGTCGAGGCCCGGCCGCGCCACCCAGTGGTAGTCGTGGTAGGTCGGGGTCCGGAAGATCTCGACGACGGCGTCGGTGTCGACCTCGCCGTCGGCGACCCGGGTGTCCCAGACCTGGGAGTTGAGGGCGCCGACGTCGACCGAGCCAGCCTCGACGAGGGCGATCGTGGCGTCGTGGGAGCCGGAGAACACGGGCGGCCCGTCGAAGTCGGTGTCGGTGGCGAGCCCGGCCTCGACGAGGAAGAAGCTCGGCATCAGCCGGCCCGATGTCGACGACTCCGACCCGAAGGCGAGGGAGGTGCCGGCGAGTGTCGACAACCCGGCAGTGTCGGCGATCGGAGCGATGCCCGAGTCGGCGCCGGCGACGAAGACCGACGTGAAGGCCTCGTCGATGTCGCGCTGCACGATGGCGTGGGCACCGTCGACCTCGAGGCGGGCCTGGACGCCGGTGAGTCCGCCGAACCAGACGAGGTCGAGGTCGCCGACGCTGAAGCCGGTGACGGCGCCGAGATAGTCGGTGACCGGCACGTACTCGACCTCGACGCCCAGTTCCTCGGCGAGATGGTCGGCCACGAGGTCGAAACGGCGCTGCAGGATCTCGGGGTCCTGGTCGGGGATGGCGCCGACCCTGAGCGGCTCGGTGCTCTCGCCGGCATCGCTGCCGGAACCGATCTCGTCACTGCTCCCGCAGCCCGCCGCCAACCCGACGAGGACGGCGAGACTCACGAACATTGCGAAGCCGGATCGACGCATTCCCGCACGCTACCGGCACCCCCGCTTGGCCGGAAAACGAAGAAGACCGGCTGCGAAGCAGCCGGTCTCACGGGCGACCGGCACGAGGGGGACCGACCAGTTCGCCATGTCAGCGACGCATACGAGGGGGACCGATGCGTCGCTGTCGTTGTGCGGTTCACTCTAGATACCAGCCCGTCATCTGTCGACCGGATTCCATGTGTCATCGGTCATCTGAGTGGGCGATTGATCACTGGTCGCGAACGGTTCCCATCGCTTTTGCCGATGCTCCTGTGCGATCATCGCTCCCGTGGATCTCCGCCAGCTGCAGGCGTTTCTCGCCGTCGTCGACCATGGAGGGTTCACCGCGGCGGCGCGGGCGACCCACACCGTGCAGTCGAACATCTCCACCCACGTCGCCCGATTGGAGCGAGCCCTCGAGGCGACGCTGATCGATCGAGCCACCGGCCGCCCCACCCAGGAGGGTGAGGCGGTGGTCGCCCGAGCGCGCCGCATCCAGAACGAGCTGTCGGCCCTCGAGGGCGATGTCGCCTCGCTCCAGGGCTCGCCGAGAGGCACCGTGCGGCTCGGCATCATCGGCACGACGGCCCGGTGGCTCACCCCTCTCGTCGTCGACGGGCTGGCCAAGGAGACACCCGACGTCCGCCCCGTCGTCGTCGACGCCACGACCAGCTCCCAGGTGCTGCGCCTCGTCGAGGGCGACCTCGACTTCGGCGTGGTGGCCCTCCCGGTCGACGACCCCGAGGTGCGCACCCGCAAGCTGTTCACCGAAGAAAACGTGGTGATCGCCCCGGCCGGGCACCCCCTCACCACCGCCACCGACCCCCTCGGTGTGGGAGACCTCGCCGGCGAGGAGTTGCTGCTGGCGTCGCCGGGCACGACGTTCCGCCGAGTGGTCGACGAGGCGTTCGACGCCGCCGACCTCACCCCGAAGGTCAAGGTCGAGGTCGACGGGCTCCGCCTCCTCGCCACCCTCGCGTTCAAGGGGTTCGGCGTGGCGATCGTGCCGGCCAGTGCCGCCCCCGGATGGGTCGGCGGCGACTGGGTCGAGCTGGCCGTCGAGGGCCTCGGTCGCCGCACCGTCGGCATCGCCACCCGCCGCCGCGGCATGCTCAGCCTCGCCGCCCAATCGACCATCGAACTCGTCGAGAAGGTGGTCGAACGAGAGGCCGCCGAGCTCCGTGGGATCGATCTGCACGAACGCTGACCGTTCCGGCTAGAACGGTGGGCAGTATGAGCTCGACGGTGTCGATCCGATCCAAGGCCAGCTCCTCCACCACGGCGGCCGCCATCAGCCTCGACGACCGTCGGGTGATGCGCATCGAACTCGACTGCGGCGCCCCCGGCACGGGGCTCACCCCCGCGGATGCCGCCGTCGTCGAGGCCGCCATCGACGAGGCCGTCCGTTCCGCCCTGCCGATCGTGGCGATCGTCGCCACCAACGGCGTGTCGATCGACGGCGGGCTCGACTCGGTCGCCGGCTGGGGCCGCGCCGCCAAGGCGCTGGTGCGAGCCAGCGGTGTGGTGCCGACGGTCTTCATCGCCGCCGGCCCCGTCGTGTCGGGCCCCGCCCTCCTGCTCGGCCTGGCCGACGTCACGATCTTCACCGAGGACGCCTACGCCTTCGTGTCGGGCCCGGCGATGGTCGAGTCGTTCACCGGCGTGCCGATCTCGAATCTGGCCCTCGGCGGCTCGGGCGCCCACAGCCGCTCGAGCGGGGTGGCCTCCCTCGTCGTCACCGACCTCGACAGCGCGATGGACGCCGCGGCCGCCGTGCTCGGCCACCTCCCGGACCACGTCGACCTCGCCCCGCCGATGATCGACAGCGACGACCCCGTCGATCGCCTGTCGGATCAGGCCGGCTCGATCGTGCCGGCGACGGCAACGGGTTCCTACGACGTGCGCTCGGTGATCCGCGATGTCTTCGACGACGGCGAGTTCCTCGAGCTGCGCGGCAGCTGGGCCCCCAACCTCGTCACCGGCTTCGCCTCCCTCGGCGGCCAGTCGGTCGGCATCGTCGCCAACCAGACCCAGGCCCTGGCCGGCAGCATCGACATCCCCGCCAGCCAGAAGGGCGCCCGCTTCGTCGCCCTGTGCGACGCGTTCAACGTCCCGCTCATCACCCTGGTCGACACCTCCGGGTTCCTGCCGGGCAAGGACCTCGAATGGCGCGGCATGATCCGCCACGGCGCCCAGCTCGCCTTCGCCTACGCCCGGGCCACCGTGCCCCGCCTCGGCCTGATCCTGCGCAAGAGCTACGGCGGCGCCTACATCGTGATGGACAGCCGCTTCATGGGCAACGACCTCATGATGGCGTGGCCCACGGCCGAGGTTGCGGTCATGGGAGCCAAGGGCGCGGTCGAGATCCTGCACCGCAAGGCGACGCCGGAGGAGCGCGTCGAACTCGAGGCCGCGTACGCCGGCAAACATCTCACCCCCTACCCCACCGCCGAGCGCGGTTCGATCTCCATGGTGATCGAACCCGACGACACTCGCCGAGAACTGGCGGCCGGGCTCGAGATGCTGCTCTCGAAACGAGAGAAGCTCCGTCCCCGCCGTCACGACAACACGCCGCTGTGAGCCGGCACGTCCGTCGACAGGTCACCGGGTTGAACCGGTCAACCATGTGTGACGGACGTTCCACACGCGACCATCACCCCGGTTACATTGGCCCGCGAGGCCCTCGCACCGGTCCTCCACGGCACAACGGCGTGCCCCCTACGTCCGAGAACCCCAACCCCAGGAGCTGACCGCCGTGTCCGACCAATCGATCACCATTACCGACAACCGAAGTGGCGACTCGGTCCAGATCCCGATCGTCGACGGTGGTGTCGACGCCAAGCAATTCTCCAAGCTCCTCCCCGGCATCTGGTTCCTCGACCCCGGCTTCTCCGCCACCGCCTCGACCCAGTCGGAGATCACCGAGCTCGACGGCGGCAACGGCATCCTCCGCTACCGCGGCTACCCGATCGAGCAGCTCGCAGAGAACTCGACGTTCCTCGAGGTCTGCTACCTACTCCTCTTCGGTGAGCTCCCCACCCAGGACGAGCTCGACACCTGGGTCCACGACGTCACGTACCACACCTACGTACACGAGAACATGCGCAAGCGCTTCATGGAGGGCTTCCACCACGACGCCCACCCGATGGGAATGCTCGTGTCGGCGATCGCCGCGCTGAGCACCTTCTACCCCGAGGCGAAGGACATCGAGGACCCGGAGAACCGCTACAAGCAGGTCAACCGGCTCATCTCCAAGGGCCCGACGATCGCTGCCATGGCCTACCGGGCCAGCATCGGTATGCCGTTCGTCTACCCGGACAACGACCTGTCGTACACCGAGAACTTCCTGTCGATGATGTGGAAGGTCGCCGAGCCGCACTACAAGCCGGACCCCGTGCTGTCCAAGGCCCTCGACACCCTCCTGATCCTCCACGCCGACCACGAGCAGAACTGCTCGACCACGACGATGCGGGTGGTCGGCTCGAGCCACGCCGATCCGTACTCGGCGGTCGCTGCGGCCACCGGCGCCCTCTACGGCCCCCGCCACGGCGGCGCCAACGAGGCCGTGATCCACATGCTCAACGAGATCGGCACCTACGACAACATCGAGCCGTTCGTCGAGTCGGTGAAGGCCGGCGAGGGCCGCCTGATGGGCTTCGGCCACCGGGTCTACAAGGCGTATGACCCCCGGGCCCGGATCGTGAAGAACACCGCGGACCAGGTGTTCGAGGTGACCGGCAAGAACCCGATGCTCGACATCGCCCTGAAGCTCGAGGAGATCGCGCTCTCCGACGATTACTTCAAGAGCCGCAACCTCTACCCGAACGTCGACTTCTACACGGGCCTGATCTACCAGGCGATGGGCTTCCCGCTGGAGATGTTCACCGTGCTGTTCACGATCGGCCGCATGCCGGGCTGGCTCGCCCACTGGCAGGAGCTGCTCAACCAGGGCCAGCGCATCGCTCGTCCCCGCCAGGTCTACACCGGCCCCGGCGAGCGCAACTACGTGCCGATCGCCAGTCGCTGAACCAGTTCGGCCTCGGTGGCCGCAGCGAGCGAGCGGACCCGCCTCACGGCGCGGCGCCGCTCGTTTCGCGTCCAGGCCCCATCGTCGAGGTAGGCGCACCAGCCGGCGAGGCCGGCCGCTCCCACCAGGGCCGCTCCCGACTTGAGGGTGTGTGCCTCGTGGCGCACGGCGGCGTCGTCGTCGACCCGATCCGCCGACACGAGGGCGGCCACCCGTTCAGGCAGTTCACCGGCGAAGGTCGACACGATCGAGTTGAGGACCTCGCCGCCGCCGACGTCGACGGCGAGCTGGCCGAACTTCTCCTCGTCGAATGCCGGCGCCATCCAGCGATCGAGCATCCACCACAGCTCGGCGAGGTCGATCGGCTTGGCCACGACCTCGTCGGCTCCGGCCTCGCGCAGTGCCGCTTCGGTGTCGACGCGGTCCGAGGCGGTGAGGCACACGATCGGGCCGCGGAACCGTTGCTTCAGCTGCGGGATCATGTCGAACGCCGTGCCGTCGGGCAGGTGGACGTCGGTCAGGATCAGTTGGTAGCTCTCGTGTTCGACGGCGTCGATCGCCTCGCCGACCGACGCGACGGCGTCGGCACTGACACCGGCGCCCTCGAGCTGGCGAAGGAGGAGCAACTGCTGAGTGGTGGAGTCCTCCACCACGAGCACCGTTCCGGACTGGGCATCGTTGCGAGCGTCCGTCATGGTGACGGTCTCGGTCAGCCGGTCCGGAACGTGAGCAGGATCTTTCCGACGTTGGCGTTGGCCTCCATGCGCTCGTGAGCGGTTGCGATCTCGTCGAAGGCGAAGCGGGAGTCGATCACGGGCTGCAGAGTGCCGTCGTCGAAGCGAGGCAACAGTTCGGCGGCGAACCGCTGGGTCAGCGCCGCCTTCTCCTCGAGGGGTCGGGCCCGCAAGACGGTGCCGATGATGCCGGCCCGCTTGGGCATGAGCAGGCCGAGGGGCAACTCGACGGTTCCCTCCCCCATCACGCCGACCTGGATGATGCGGCCGCCGGTCCGCAGGCTCTTGATGTTGCGCACGGTGTACTCGCCCCCGATCACGTCGAGCACCACGTCGACCCCGTCGCGATCGGTGGCGGCGGCGACGGCCTCGCCGAAGTCGGTGGTCGTGTAGTCGATCACGACGTCGGCGCCGAGGTCGCGGCAGGCGTCGACCTTGCCGGAGGAGGTGGTGACGGCGATGCGGGCCCCGAGCGCCTTGGCGATCTGGATCGACGCCGTGCCGACCCCCGACGCCCCGGCGTGAACGAGGGCCCAGCGGCCCGACGAGAGCCCGCCCTGGACCACGAGGGCGTCGAAGGCGGTCAGGAACACCTCGGGGATGGCGGCAGCGTCGGCGACGTCGATGCCCTCGGGCACCCGCAGGGCCGTGCGTTCGTGGACCGCGACGAGTTCGGCGTGGGCCGAACCACCGACGATGCCCATCACCTCGTCGCCGGGGGCGAAGGCCCGTACCCGGTCGCCGACCGCCTCGACGACGCCGGCGTACTCCAGCCCCGGGATCTCGAACTCAGCGGGCGGTCCCGGGTAGAGGCCGCGACGCTGCAACAGGTCGGCCCGGTTGAGGGCGCTCCCCCGGAGCCGCACCAGCAGCTCCTCCGGGCCCGGCACCGGGTCCGGCACCTCCCGGATCGTCAGGACCTCGGGTCCGCCCTTCTTCTCCAACACCACGGCTCGCATGGGCCGAACCCTAGCGAAGCGCCGGCAACACCTGTTCGCCCAGGAGTTCGAGCGACGAGTGGAGCATCGTCGGCGGGAGGCCGCCGATGTCCATCAGGAAGAGCTGACGGTCGAGGCCGAGCAGCTCGTTGATCTCGAGCACCCGCTCGGTCACCTCGGCGGGGCTGCCGCAGATCACCGGCCCGGTCAGCAGCGACTCGAAGTCGGTCGGGCGCCCGAAGCTGGAGCGCACGTCGAGGGCGAAGTCGACGTAGTTGTCGAAGTAGGGCCGCCACTCGGCCCGGGCCTGCTGGGTGGTGGGCGCCACGTGCACATAGGAGGGGAATCCGACTCGGGCGACCCCGAGGTTGCCCTGGGCCTCGGCCCGCTCCCGGTAGTGCTCGACGATCTCGCGGTAGTCCTCGGGCCAGCGGAACAGGCTCGGCAACAGGAACGGCAGCCCGAGGTCGGCGGCGAGGTCGGCCGACACCGTGCTCAGACCCCCACCGATCCACATGGCGTCGGTCGGCGCCTGGACCGGTCGCGGCTCGATCCGCACGCCCTCGAGCGGGGTGCGGTGCTCGCCGCTCCAGGTCACCTCGTCCTCGGTCAACAGGCGCAGCACGAGGCGCAGGTACTCCTCGAAGCGCGGCCGCAGCTCGTCGAAGTCGGCCATGCCGAACGCCTGGGCCGCCGCTGCCGACACCCCGCGGGCGTGCGTCGCCTCGGCCCGGCCGTCGGAGAGCTGATCGAGGACGGCGAACGCCTCGGCGTAGCGGACCGGGTCGCGGTTGGCGAGCAGGGTGACCGACGTGCCCAGACGGATCCGCTCGGTGCGGGCCGCGGCGTAGGTCAGCAGCAGCTCGGGAGCGGGCAGGATGTAGCCACTGAAGTGGTGCTCGCCGACGCCGAAGACGTCGAATCCGGCCGCCTCGGCCCACTCGGCCTGCTCGGCGATGTCACGGAGCCGCAGCCCCTGATCGGGGCGCAGCCCGGTGTGGGGGTCGGCGAGGTGATCGCAGAGACTGAACAGCCCGTACTCGACCATGGGGTCGAACCTACTCGCCGGCCGGTCCGGGCCAGATCAGCTCGGTGCCGTCGTAGAGGCCGTCGACGACCGACGTGTCGATCATCGAGGCCGTGTCGGGCTCGGCGTCGAACACCCCGACCTGGGTCAGCAGGGCGACCTCCTCGGCGAGGCCCGCCGCGTCGATCTGGCCGTAGCCGAGGCCGTCGGGGGTGTGGTCGGTCACGAGGGCCGACTCGACGCCCCAGCGGAACGCCTCGCTCTCGGCGAACAGGAACGCCGGGTTGCCGGCGGCCTCGATGCGCTCGAACGCGTGGGCGACGGCGGCGTCGGGATCGTCGAGCGAGAACTGGAAGCCACGCAGCGCGGCCCGCACGAAGTCCTCGACGGCGGTCGGGTGTTCGGCCAGGAACGACGCCGAGGTGAAGTAGACACCGAACGAGGCGGGCACGTCGTAGTCGACCGGATCGAACAGGACGTAGTCGATCCCGGCGGCGTCGAGCTGGCCGGGCTCGTTGCTCTTGTAGACGGGGAGCGCGTCGATGTCGAGCTCGAGGTGGGCGATCGGGTCGAAGCCCTCGAGCAGCACCTCGTCGAAGGTGCCCCGCTCGACGCCGGCGAGACCGAGCATCGACTGGATCGTGTAGGGCAGGTCGCCCTTGATGCCGACGGTGGTGCCGGGCAGGTCGGTCAGTTCGGCGATGGCGCCGTCGGCGGGCACCACGAGGGCCTCGACGCCGGTGTGGCCGAGCTGGCCGACGGCGACGAGGTCGGCGTCGCCGTTGACGTTGTTGTTGACCATCTCGCCGAACGAGCTGGCGGCCGACATCTGGGCCTGGCCGGCGGCGACGAGGGGGCCGTTGGACGGGGCGAAGCCGCCCATCAGCTCGACGTCGAGGCACATCTCGTCGAAGTAGCCCTCGGCCTCGGCGACGACGACGTCGATGATGCCGGGCGAGGCGGCGAAGTCGAAGCCCGAGACGTAGGTGATCGTGCCGGCCGCTTGGTTGGCGGCGCAGCGGTCTTCGTCGGTGCTCGCGCCGTCACTGGTGTCTTCGGTGGCGGCTGGCTCGTCGTCGGCGCACGCTGCGGCCACGGTGGCGAGGGCGAGCAACAGCGCCAGGAGTCGGCGTGAGGTGGCGAACATGGGGGCTCCGATCGGGGGGTCGGTCAATCCTGCGAAGCGTGCCAGACAAGGAGACGGCGCTCCAAGCCGACCACCGCAAGGGTCAACACGCTACCAATGCCTGCAAGCACGAAGATGCTCCCCCACAGTTGGTCGACGAACCCCCGGGTCTGACCGGTGCGGGCCAGGTAGCCGAGACCGCCGCTGGCACCGCCGTAGAGCTCACCGACCACGGCCCCGACCAGTGCCAACCCCACGCAGATCCGGGCCGCGGCGAACAGGGCGGGCAGGGCCTGGGGCACGCGGAGCCGCCAGAAGATCTCGGCGGTCGAGGCGTCGACCGAACGGGCGACCTCGAGGGTGTCGCGGTCGAGCGAGCGGAGCCCGGTGAGCGCGTTGGACACCAGCGGCACGAAGGCGAAGAGGGCGGCGATGATGATCTTGTTGAGCGGCCCGAACCCGAACCAGATCAACAGCACCGGGGCGAGGGCGGCGACCGGGGTCGACTGGACCAACACCACGACCGGCCACGACGCCTTCTCCACCGCGGACGAGTGGACCATCGCGGTGGCCCACACCACGGCGATGACAAGGGCGGCGACGAACCCGGCGGCCGCCTCGGTCAGGGTGGTGACGGCGTGGGGCACGTAGAACGACCACTCGGCGCCGAGGTGGGCGAACACGCTGGAGGGGGTCGGCAGGATCAGCCGGCGCACGTCGGCCAGCCGGACGTAGAGCTCCCAACCGCCGAAGAGCAGGGCGAGGCCGGCGACCGAGGTCAGGAACCCGCGCAGCCGGGAGGCGCCGCTCATCGAGCTGCGGCGCCGGAGTGCAGCGCCGCACGGATCGCAGCGGCGTGGGCCCGGAACCGTTCGTCGTCCTCGATGCCCTCGTGGCGGGGCCGTTCGAGGTCGATCGTCTCGATCAGCTGCACCCGTCCCGGCGACCCGCCGAGCACGACCACCCGGTCCGACAGCACGACGGCCTCGTCGATCGAGTGGGTGACGAACACAACCGTCGAGCGGGTCGCTTCCCACAACTCGAGCAGGAGGTAGCGCATGTCGGCGCGGGTGAGTTCGTCGAGGGACGAGAACGGTTCGTCCATCAACAGGATCGGCGCCTCGAGCGCGAACGCCCTGGCCAGGGCGACCCGTTGACGCATCCCACCCGACAGGGCGGCGGGCCGCAGATCGGCGGCGTGGGCGAGGCCGACCCGATGCAGCAGGGCGTCGACCTCCCCCGGGCTGAGCGGGGCTCGACCGGCCGCCGAGTTGAGGTCGAGGAGCAGGTTGACGTTGTCGCGCACCGACTTCCACGGGAGCAGGGCCGGCGACTGGGGCACGAGGCCGAAGCGCTTGTGGCGCCGGGCGCCGTCGGGTGCGTCACCGTCGACGGTCACCGACCCGCCGCTGTGGTCGAGAAGGCCGCCGATGATGCGGAGCAGTGTCGACTTGCCACAGCCGCTCGGGCCGATGATCGAGACGAACTCGCCGGCGTCGATCGTCAGGTCGACCGCCTCGAGGACCGGCACCGCGGCATCGCCGCTGGTGGCGTCGCCGTAGGTCTTGGTGAGTTGCGCCAACTCGATCACTGGGGACACAGTAGCTGGCAATGGATTTCTCCCTCCCCCCCGAGATGCGGCGCCTTTCGCACGAGGCCACGGAGGTGGGCCGGGCCGCGGCAGCCCGCTGCGACCTCCGCGAGGACTCCTGGCTGATCGGCGCCGACCGCGACTTCTCCCTCGAGCTCGCCGAGCGCGGCTGGTTGGGTATGACCTGGCCGACCGAACACGGAGGCGGCGGTCGCACCGCCCTCGAACGGTTCGTCGTCGTCGAAGCCCTGATCGCCACCGGCGCCCCGATCGCCGCGTCGTGGTTCGCCGATCGCCAGATCGGGCCGACCCTGCTGCAGTTCGGCACCGAGACCCAGCGGGCCCAGTGGCTGCCCGGCATCGTCTCGGGCACCGACATGTGGTCGATCGGCATGAGCGAGCCCGACGCCGGCTCCGACGTGGCCGCCATCCGCACCAAGGCCGAGAGAGTCACCGAGGACCGCTGGCTCGTCAACGGCCAGAAGATCTGGACCTCCGGCGCCGCCGAGGCCGACTACATCTACCTCGTCGCCCGCACCGACCCCGACGCCCCTCCCCACAAGGGCCTGTCGGAGTTCGTCGTGCCGATGGACTCGCCGGGCATCAAGATCGAGCGGATCACCGACATGACCCGCAACGCCCACTTCTGCGAGGTCTGGTTCGACGACGTCGAGGTGCCGGCCGACAACCTGGTCGGCGAGCTCAACGGCTCGTTCGCCCAGATCATGCGGCAGATGGAACACGAGCGGGGCGGCATCGACCGGCTCGTGTCGAACCGGGCCCTCTACGACGAGGCACGGGCGTCGTTCTCGGCGGCCGGCGCGGAGGACGAACTGCTGCGGCAGCGCTTCGCACGGGCCGAGACGATCTACACCCTCGCCCGCCACATGGTGCTGCGCGAGGTGCTCGGCCAGGCTCCCAAGGGCTGGTCGGCGATCACCAAGACGCTGGCCACCGAGTTCGAGACCGAGGTCGCCGACCTGTGCGGCCGCGTCGCCGGCGCCGACGCCATGCTGTGGAACCGGGTCAGCCGCAACATCTGTTACGCCCCGGGCTACACGATCATGGGCGGCACCACCCTGATCCTGCGCAACATCATGGGCGAGCGCATGCTCGGCCTGCCCCGCGAGCCGCGCGTGAAGTAGCCGGCTAGTCGAGGTGGCGAACCCCGGCCAACAGGTCGCGATGCCAGGGGCGGGCGGTCACCGACGCGTCGACCAGGCTGACCGTGTCGTCGCGCACGAGCACCGGGTCGGCCCGGAGCCCGGCCAGTTCGGGGCACGTCCCGACCGTGCGGGCCAGGTCGGCGAGGATGGCGGCCACCTTGGCCCGGGCGGCGGGGTGCTCGACGGCGGCGGCCACCCACGGCTCGTCGAGCAGGGCGTCGATCTCGCTCGCCGATGTCGGCAGCACGAGGCTGGCCTGTGGTTCGAGGCCGACGCCGGCGAAGCCGCCGATGCCGACGTCGATCCAGCCGCCCCGCTCGGGGTCCTGCACCAGCTCGACCCGCAGATGATGCCCGACGGGGGCCTGGGCCTGCACGATCGCCGGAACCAACACCTCCGCCCCGAGGTCGTCGGCCATGCGCTCGAAGGCGGCAGACACCTCGGCCGGGGTGCGGAGATCGATGGCGGCGCCCCCGCCCTCGCCGGCCGAGCGGCGATCGAGCCGCCCGGCCTTGAGCACCACCGGATACCCGAGCTCGTCGGCGGCGGCCGCCGCCGACGCCGCATCGTCGACGATGCGGTAGGGCACGGCGTCGAGGCCGATCGCGTCGAGCACGGCGGCGGCCTCCGGGTCGACGAGGCACGCTTCACCCCCGGCCCGGTCCAGCACGGCATGCACCGCAGCCTGCACGGCCACCGCCCGCTCCCCTTCCAGCGGCGCCACCCGCAGGTCGGCCTGATCGGCCCGCCACCGACCCAGGCCGGCGGCCCGTCCCAGCGCCAGGGCCGCCTCCTCGGGGAACACGAACACCGGCAGGTCCGACGCATGGAGCAGGCTCGGGTCGACCAGGCCGGTGGCCACCATCGGCTTGTCGACGGCACGATCGACGCGGGTCAGCAGCTCGCCGAGCCGGTCGGCCGCGAGCGTCGGAGTGGGCACGAACGCGGCGAGCACGGCGTCGACGCCCGGGTCGACCGCCGCGGCGACCAGGATCTCCTCGTACGCGGCGAACTCGGCTTCGCGAGGCAAGGCCAGGATGTCGGCGTCGGCCACGAGCACGACGTCGCTGACCGTGGTCTCCTCCACCCCGGCGGGCGTCACCACCTCGAGGCCGGCCCGGCGACACGCGGCGGCCGACAGGCGGGCCACCGAGGCCGTGTTGCCGACGATGGCCACCCGGTTGCCGGCCGGAACCGGTTGGCCGACCGCCACCGCGCTCTGCTGGATCAGGTCGGCGACCCGGTCGACGAGGATCACGCCGGCGTGGCCGAGGAACTCGGCGAGCTCGTCGTCGGCCGGACGCACCGCTATCACGGCCTTGTGGCGGCTCAGGTGACGGGCGACGGCGGAGAAGTTGCGGAGGTTGCCGAAGTTCTCCAGGTAGAGGGCGACGGCGCGGGTCCGTTCGTCCTCGGCCCAGAACGCCAGCAGGTCGTTGACCGACACGTCGGCCCGGTTGCCGAGTGCCACCATCGACGACACGCCGAGCTCGGCCCGTGACAGCTCGTTGAGCAGGCCGGCGCCGAGCGGCCCCGACTGCGACGCCAGGCCGACCGATCCGGACCGCACCGATGCCCGCACGAACAAGGCCTCGAGGGCGACGTCGGGGTCGGTGTTGACGAGGCCGAACGAGTTGGGGCCGAGGAGGCGCAACCCGTTGGCCCGGGCTCGCTCGACGAGCCGACGTTCCCGCTCCGCGCCGTCGGGACCGGCTTCGGAGAAGCCGACCGAGATGATCACCATCGACGACGCCCCCACCGCGATCGCGTCGTCGAGCACCCCCTCGACGGCCGGGGCCGGCACCGCGACCACGACGAGGTCGAGCGAACGATCGGGGCCGAGGTCGAGGTCACGCAACGAGGCGACGACCGGGGCGTCGAGCTCGACGCCGCCGAGCTCGGTCGCCCCTTCGGCGGCCGGGTTGACCGCCCACACCGGGCCGGCGAACCCGCCCCGCCGGATCGAGGCGATCAGCTCGTGGCCGACCGAACCCGGCGTGCGACCGGCGCCGACCACGGCCACCGAGGTCGGGGCGACGATGCGGGCCACCGAGCGGGCCTGGGCCCGACGGTCACGGCCGGCGATCGTGGCCGCCGCCTCGTCGGTCACCTCGATGCCCAGATCGACCTCGATCACCCCATCGGCGAACTTGGTGGCGACCTCGAACCCGGCCTTGCGGAAGACGCGCAGCATGCCCACGTTCTCGGGCAGCACGGTGGCGGTGAAGCGATCGAAGCCCTCGTGACGCCCGGCGGCGGCCAGGTACTCGAGCATGATCGTGGCCAGGCCCTTGCCGTGGTGCTGGTCGTCGACGAAGAAGGCGACCTCGGCCACCTTCTGGCCCGGATGGTCGGGCGACTCCCAGGTCTCGTAGCGGGCGACGGCCACCAGCTCGGTGCCGAGCATGGCGACGAACGCCATGCGCTGGGCGTAGTCGACGGTGGTGAAGTAGTCGAGCTCCTTGTCCGACAGCTCCGGCCGATAACGGAAGAAGCGGAAGTAGATGCTCTCCTGGGACTGTCGACGGTGGAAGGCGTCGATCAGGTCCCGGTCGTCGGGTCGGATCGGACGGAGGGCGGCGGTCGAGCCGTCGGCCAGCACGACGTCGGTCTCCCACTCGGCGGGATAGTCGGAGGATCCGGTCACGGCCCCGAGCCTAGACACCCGCGCTGCCCGCCGGGAATTGTTGACCGAGTTGGTCGGTTATAGCCTGACGATGATGTCCGAGTCCCTCCGCCGCCTGTTCGACTTCCCCGATCCTGTCAACGAGCTCGCCGCCCGCACCGTCGCCGCCTGCGTGGTCGTGCTGACCGTGGCCTACGTGGCCACCGGTTGGTTCCCGATCCTCGCCTTCGGGGTCTACGGGTTCTGGGCCCGGGTGCTCACCGGCCCGACCCTCAGCCCGATCGGCCGCCTCGCCACCCGTGTCGTGGCGCCCGCCCTCGAGGCCCGTGGCGTGCGAGCCCACTACTCCCCCGGGCCGCCCAAGCGGTTCGCCCAGGGCGTCGGCACGGCGATGTCGACCGTGGCGCTCGTCCTCCATCTGACGGGTTCGACCACCGCTGCGGCGGTGGTCGTGGCCGGCATCACCGTCGCCGCCACCCTCGAGAGCGTCTTCGCCTACTGCCTCGGCTGCACGATGTTCGGCTGGCTGATGCGGGCCGGCCTGATCAGCGAGAGCGTGTGCGAGGCGTGTGCCGACCTCTCCAAGCGCCCCGGCTTCAGCGCTTGACCAGACACATCCCTGACATGCAGAAAGGCCGCCCGTGAGGGCGGCCTTTCGCTTTCCCGAGTGGGCCGTACTGGACTTGAACCAGTGACCCCTACCGTGTCGAGGTAGTGCTCTAGCCAACTGAGCTAACGGCCCGGGTGGTGGGGTGAGGCTACCGGCTCGACCGGGCCGCACCACCATCGGTTGTGTTGGAGCGCAGGGCGGGATTTGAACCCGCGAATCACGGCTTTGCAGGCCGCTCCCTTAGGCCACTCGGGCACCTGCGCGGGAGACGCCACCCTAGCTGCCGTCACCTTCCCCCGCACCATCGTTGTCGGCTGCCACGTCCTGGGCGACCGCCACCGCCTCGAGGTCGAGGGGCTCGTCGAGCCAGACGAGACTCGAACCGAACACGGCGCCGACGTCGACCGCTTCGGGCTCCGCGTCACTGAGGTCGAGCACCTCGAGTCGGCCGTTGCGGTTCATCAGCAACCAGCGCCCGTCGGGCGAGACGATCACGTCCTCGATCCAGTTCCCGTTGACGATGTCGACCGAGCGCCCGCTGGCCGCGTCGAAGACCGTCAGTTCGTAGCCGGCACCCCAGCGTTCGACGGCGAGCCACGCGCCGGTGCCGAGCACCCGCACCGCATCGAAGCCGGCGGGCGGCACGGCCAACGAGGTGACCGCGGCGCCGTCGTCGTCGATCCAGCCGAGTTCGCAGCGCAGCTCGGGGTCGCACCGTTCCACGAGGTGGCGGCGGTCGGTCGACGCGAGCAGCACGCCGGCCTCGAGCAACTGCACCGGCCCGTCCGCCGTCAACCGGTACACGCCGCCCGAGCGCGGCGACCCGACGAGCTGCACGTCGAGCCACGGACCCCACTGCGCCCAACCGGCCGGCACGTCGATCGTCTCGACGACCGTGCCCGCCGCGAGGTCGACCCGGACCAGCCGATCGGCGCCGTCCGCCCGGTCGTCTGTTTCGCGGAACCAGACCTGCCCCGCTGACGCCGGGTCGGCGGTGACCTGCCCCTCGACGTCGAGCGGCTCGGTCGCGAACGTCGCCAGGTCGAGTCGCTCGAAGCGGCCTTGGCGGCTGACGACCAGCCACCGGTCGCGGCGCCACGCCTGATCGACCCGCATCCCCAGGTCGACGAGTCGGCCGGCGTCGAGGTCGACCGCCCGCAGGCCGAGGTCGGTCAACAGGAGCCACGCGCCGGTCTCCTCGCCGAGGAGCGGCGCGTCGCCGAGCTCACGGACGGTGAGCGCGTCGGGCACCGGGGCGGCCGTCGTGAGCGGG
>JAWSVN010000277.1:0-6267 GCA_033851875.1 Acidimicrobiales bacterium | reverse complement strand
CCCCGAGCCTTCGCCGAGAAGCGGTCCCCCAACTGGACCGGCAAGTAGGACCGGCTAGTAGGAAGGCATCCTTGTGGGCGAGCGGCACGCCTTCGCCGGCGGCGACCAGGACTACCTGCGGGGCGACCAGTACGGCACGACCGCCAAGCTGGCCACCCGCGGTGATCTGCACACCCGGTTCGGGACGTCACCGATCAGCCTCGCCTCGTTCGAGGCGGGGCTGATCTCGTGGCCAGCCGATGCCGAGGTCCTGGAGTGTGGGAGCGGGACCGGCATGTTCTGGCGTAACGGGATCACCCCGACGTCGAGCCGGCTCACCCTCACCGATCTGTCACCGGCGATGGTCGAGGCGGCCTCGGCGGTCGCCGCCGAGCACGGCTTCGGCGCCGTGACCGGGCGGTCCTGTGATGTGCAGGACCTGCCCTTCGACGACGACTCGTTCGACGTCGTGATCGCCAACCACATGCTCTACCACGTGCCCGATCCCGACCGGGCGCTGGCCGAGCTGGCCAGGGTGATGCGCCCTGACGGCGTGGCGCTCGTCGCCACCAACGGGCGAGGTCACATGGCGGCGATCGTCGACGCCATCCGTGAAGTGTTCGACAACTACCCCGACGAGCTCTACGACGTGTTCGGCATCGACTCGGGCGAGGCCCGGCTGCGCGACCACTTCACGTCGATCACGTGGCACGCGTTCGCCAACGACCTCCTGGTCGACGATCTCGGCGCCGCCGAGGCCTACGCCCGCTCGTTCCCGCCGGCGGAGACCGCTGCGCCCGCCGAGGTGGCGTCGCTGCGAGCGGCGCTCGAGAGGCGGACGGTCGACGGGGTGCTGCGGGTCCGCACCCGGGCCGGTGTCTTCGTCTGCCGACACGCCGATCTCTCTGTCGGCTGACAGAAACTTCGCTGTGTGAGGTTGGCCACAGACCGAACGGGGCAAGGCGTGGAGAGTGACCTCCATGCGACGCCTCTCGCCCCGTTCGATCGTTGCCGCCGCGGCCGTCGCCGGCGCCCTCGGCGTCGGCGTGATGGCCGCGACGCCCGCCGGGTCGTCACCCGATCGCCCGACCGGTGACGAGCTCGGGCCGGTCAGCGAGGACGAGGTCGTCATCGGCGACGCACCGGTGCTCCCGCCGCCGGTGGTCGAGCCGGTCGACCGATAACGCTCCGAGCCGACCGATCGCTGGGGCGGTGTGACCGCCGTCGCACTACCTTGGCCGAGATGATCGCCCACCCCGCCGGCAAGTTCGACAACGCTCCCGCCGCCTACGACCACATCGAGGTGGTGCCCCTCTCGGCGGCGATGGGGGCCGAGATTCGCGGCGTCGACCTCGGGGCGCTCACCGACGAGGCCTTCGACGAGATCGAGCACGCCCTGTTCCGCCACAAGATGATCTTCTTCCGCGACCAGGAGATCAGCCACGGCGACCAGGCGGCCTTCAGCCGACGGTTCGGTCCGTTCGCCGAGGACGCCTACACCTCCGGCGTGCCCGGCCACCCCGAGGTCCAGCCGCTGGTGAAGGAGGCCGACGCCAAGGTGCAGTTCATCTTCGGGTCCGGCTGGCACACCGACTCGCCGTTCCTCGCCCAGCCGCCGGCCATCTCGATGCTGCGCGGGGTCGACATCCCGCCCTACGGTGGCGACACGATGTGGGCCAACTCGGCGCTGGCCTACGCCATGCTCTCGGAACAGATGCAGCGCATCGTCGACGGCCTCGAGGTCCACATGTCGATGAAGAACGTGTTGGCCGCCGCCCAGGAGACCGTCGAACCCAGCGACTCGCCGATCGGTCGGCTCGCCGCCACCAAGAACGGCGGCCCGCTGCCAGACGAGGTAGTGCGCAAGGTCGAGGGCGCCTACCACCCCCTCGTCCGTACCCACCCCCGGTCGGGGGAGAAGGCGCTCTACTGCGACCGCACCTACGCCGTCGGCATCAAGGGCCTCACCGGCGACGAATCACGGTCGATCCTCGACTTCCTGGCCGAGCACATCACCCAACCGGCGTTCACGTGCCGGCTGCGGTGGGAGCCGGGGACCGTCGCCCTGTGGGACAACCGGCTCTGTGTCCACCAGGCGTTCAACGACCACGACGGCTTCCGCCGCGAGCTCTACCGCACCACGATCGCCGGCGAGGTCCCGGCCTGACCCGGCTGCGCAATCGCGCAACCGGTCAGCCGTCGAGTGCGTCGGTGGCAGCGCTCGCCGCGTCGGGTGTGCTCCAGCTGGCCAGGAGTCGGAGCGCTTCTTGGGCTGGCGAGCCGGGCTCGGGGGCGTAGGTCATCAGCCGCTGCCCGTCGTCGCCGGGCAGGTCGAACGCCTCGTAGGACAGGGTGACCTCGCCGATGACCGGGTGGTGCAGGGTCTTCGTGCCGGCCCGGTGGAAGCGGACGTCGTGGTTGGCCCACCGGGAGGCGAACTCGTCGGACCGGGTGCACAGCTCGCCGATCAGTTCGGTGAGGCGCTTGTCGTAGGGGTCGCGCCCGGCCTCGGCCCGAAGGATCGCGACGGCGTTGGACGCGATCGTCTCCCAGTCGGCGAAGAAGTCGACGGCGGCGTCGGACAGGAACATGAAGCGGGCCGTGTTCCCCTTCGCCTCGGGGTCGTCGAGGATCGGGGCGTAGAGGGCGGCACCGAGGGGGTTGGCGGCCAGGATGTCGAGCCGCCCGTTGCGGATGTAGGCGGGGGCCTCGGTGATCGCGTCGAGGACCCACTGCACGCTCGGGCGGACCCGGGTCGGGGTCGGGCGACGTTCGCTCGAGCGCCCGCCGGGCTGGGATCGCTGCGCGGCCTGCACGAGGTTGAACAGGTGGGACCGTTCGGCCTCGTCGAGGCGCAGGGCCCGGGCGACCGACTCGAGCACCTGGTCGGACGCGCCCGTCGCCGAGCCCCGTTCGAGGCGGGTGTAGTACTCGACGCTGATGCCGGCGAGCACCGCCACCTCCTCGCGTCGCAGGCCCGTCACCCGGCGGTTGGCGCCGGCGGGGAGGCCGACGTCGTCGGGGGTGACCCGGGCCCGCCGGGAGGTGAGGAAGTCGCGCAGGTCGGTGGCCGAACCCATGGCTCCACGCTAGGGCGACCGGCGGGGGCGAGGGAGGTCCTCCGAGTACCCCTCTTCGCTCGCCCTCCCCACGGCGGAGGCGCCGTCCTAGGTTGCCTCCCATGACGATCTCGACCAGAACCCTCGGCACCGGCGACGCAGCGATGGAGGTGTCGGCCATCGGGTATGGCTGCATGGGACTCGACTCGGCGTGGGGCAAGCCGCTCGCCCCGGCCGACGCCACCGCGCTGTTGCGGGCCGCTCACGAGCGTGGCGTGACCTTCTTCGACACCGCCGAGGCCTACGGCCAGGGCAGCAACGAACGCCTGGTCGGCGAGGGCCTCGAACCGGTGCGCGACGAGGTGAAGATCGCCACCAAGTTCGGCTTCGTCGAGGGGTCGCCCGTCAACGGGCTCGACAGCCGCCCGGAGCGGATCCGCGAGGTGGCCGAGGCGTCGCTTCGCAATCTGCGCACCGACCACATCGACCTCTTCTACCAGCACCGGGTCGACCCGAACGTGCCGATCGAGGAGGTCGCCGGCGCCGTGGCCGAGCTGATCGCCGAGGGCAAGGTCCGCCACTTCGGGCTCTCCGAGGCCGGGCCCGACACGATCCGCCGGGCCCACGCCGTGCAGCCCGTGACGGCGCTGCAGAGCGAGTACTCGCTGTGGTGGCGCGAGCCCGAGGCGACCGTGCTGCCGGTGCTGCGCGAACTCGGCATCGGGCTCGTCCCGTTCAGCCCTCTCGGCAAGGGGTTCCTCACCGCCACGATCAGCGCCGACACCTCCTTCGGCGAGGGCGACGCCCGCGGTCTCGACGGGGTGTTCCCCCGATTCTCCGAGGAGAACCGGGCGGCCAACGACGCGCTGCGCGAGCTGATGGAGACCTCCGCCGCCGAGCTGGGCGCCACCCCCGCCCAGATCGCGTTGGCGTGGCTGTTGGCCCAGGGCGACGATCTGTCGCCGATCCCGGGTACCACGAAGCTGCACCGGCTCGAGGAGAATCTGGGCGCCGACGCCTTGTCGTTGGCGGCTGACAAGCTCGACGAGTTGGCCGCCGCGGCGGCTGCGGTCGCGGTGTCGGGTGAGCGCTACTCGGCGGCGATGCTCGACATGATCGACCGCTGAGGCTGCCTGAGACGGTCGGGGCCGGCTCAGCCGGTCGGGTCGGTGACCTGGCCGGCGAAGAGCACGAGCCCGGTGCCCTCGTGGCGGATCAGGTAGTAGAAGGGCCGGTCGGCGGCGACGGTGAACTCGGGCTCGGGAGGGCCCGACTCGGCGAACCCCAGGGCGGTGGCCGCGGCGGCCACCGTGCCGTACTCGTCGACGGCGATGTCGGCCCCGTGGACGGCTCCGTCGAGGAAGGCGGCCGGGTCGATGGCCGGGTAGGCGCCGGGCGCGGCGCCGAGTTCGCCGAGCCAGGGCAGCAGGTCGATGGCGCTGGTCGTTTCCCAGCGGGGCATCAGCAGTTCGTAGGGGCCGGGTTCGAACGCATCGAGCTCGGTCAGCAGGTCGGCGTCGAGGCGATCGCGGAACGCCTCGAAGGTGCCCTCGTCGGGCACGACGATCGTCATCGACACGTCCCCGCCCTTGTAGGGGATGGTGGCGGCGGCGTAGCCATCGCCGAGCCCGCGACGCCCGGCGTTCTCGAGGTCGCGCAGCAGTGAGATCGGGACCGTGGTGCCGTCGAGGCGGGTGAAGTCGGCGTCGACCTCGCCGTACTTGCCGAAGATGGTCTGCCACTCGCCGGCGAAGTAGACGGTGTCGGTCAGGACCAGGACGGTGTTGCCGTCGATGAAGCCCTCGGGCAGCAGCTCGGGGATGAGGCCATCGGTCTGGTCGGAGACCCAATCGTTGACGGCGGCGCGGCTGGCTTCGGGCTCGGTGCGATCGATGAGCGACACGTCGGCGCCGTGATGGGAGGCCATCAGGTCGACCCAGGCCTGGTCGGGCGAGGCGGTGACGTCGGGCCAGAGTCGATCGGCCAGAGTCAGGGTGGGGGTCGGCTCGCCGTCGATGTCGGTGGCCGTGCCGTTGGTGGCGTCGAGGTCGGCGGCGATCGAGTTCCACGCGTCGTGGGCGCCGATGCCGTCGGGCAGGCCGAAGGCGGCGTCGATCGACGTGCCGGTGGTGTCGTCGGCGGCGGCCCGTGCCATCAGCAGGGCGTGACCGATCGAGGCCGGGGAGAAGACGAGGTTGTCGCCGACCGGCTGGGTCCGCAGCAGCTCGAACCCGGCGGTGTTGAACCCGTCGACGAGTTCGCCGACCGGGGCGTCGGTCACCACCCCCGCCGGTTCGGCCTGACTCTCGAGCGCCGAGGTGGCGGCACCGTCGGAGCCTCCGCACGCGGCGCCGAGCAGCGCGACGGCGAGGAGAGGGCCGACCGATCGGGACGTGAAGCGTCGCATGTTCCTTGGACGAGGCGAGGCCATCGGTTGGTTCCCGCCACCGTCGAAATTCCTGGTGTGCGTCGTGGCGGGCCGACAGGCTGGGGCGATGGAGTATCTGCGAGACGAACACCTCGACCCCGCGGTCGCTGCGGCCTACGACAGCGCACCCGGTCATCGCTCGTCGGCGGCCGAGGTCGACCCGGTCGTGGACGTGCTCGCCGATCTCGCCGGTGACGGCACCGCGGTCGAGTTCGCGATCGGCACCGGCCGGATCGGGCTCCCGCTGGCGGCGTGCGGTGTGCCGGTCGTTGGGCTCGATCTGTCCGAGCCGATGGTCGCCGAGTTGCGGGCGAAGCCGGGCGGGGAGGCGATCCCGGTCACGATCGGCGACATGGCCGCCGTGCAGGTGACCGAAGGAGCCACGCTCGTCTACCTGGTGTTCAACACGATCCAGAATCTGCTCACCCAGGAGGCGCAGGTGGCGTGCTTCGCCAACGCAGCGGCCCATCTGGCGCCAGGTGGACGGTTCGTGGTCGAGACGACGGTCCCACAGCTCGCCAGGTTGCCGCCGGGCGAGACGATCCGGCCCTTCGACGTGACGCCCGAGCACCTGGGTTTCGACGAATACGTCGATCCGGTCGCTCAGCTCACCCGTTCGCATCACTACTTCTTCGAGGGCGATCGCGTGCGCCGGGTGAGCGGCACGTTCCGCTACGTGTGGCCCTCCGAGCTCGATCTGATGGCCCGACTCGCGGGGCTGGAACTCGAGCACCGCTGGGCCGACTGGGACCGTTCGCCCTTCACGAGCGACTCGGCCGCCCACGTCTCGGTGTGGCGCTC
>JAWSVN010000276.1:0-1985 GCA_033851875.1 Acidimicrobiales bacterium | reverse complement strand
TCGGGGTCGGTCTCGTCATAGATCTCGCCGACGAGTTCTTCGACGAGGTCCTCGATCGTGATGATGCCCTCGGCCCCTCCGTGTTCGTCGGCCACGAGCGCCATCTGGGTGCGTCGACGCTGCAGCTCTCGCAACGTCGCCAACGCCGGCGCGGAGGCGGGCAGGACCGGCAACTCGGCCGCGACCGCCGCCACGGGCACGTCGCCCCCGTCGAGCAGCTGGCGCAGGTGGACGACGCCGACGACACGGTCGAGGTAGCCGAGTTCGGCGACGGGGGCGCGGGTGTGGCCCGACGACGCGAGCTGCGGGAGGGCGGCGTCGCACGTGGTCTCGGCGTCGAGCACGAAGACCTCGCCGCGCGGCACCAGGATCTCGCCGAGGGTCCGGTCGGCGATCTCGAAGGCGCTGTCCATGATCTGGCGCTGACCGGGCGTGAAGGTCGGCTGCACTGCCACGAGGTCGCGCAGCTCCTCTTCGGTGACCGCTTCTCGCTGCACGTTCGGGTCGCCGCCCATCAGCCGCACCGCGAGGTCGGTCGAATGCGAGAGCAGCCACACCGCCGGATGGGTCACCTTCGACAGGAAGGCCAGGGGGCGCGACATCACCAGCCCCCACCGCTCGGCCTTCTGCATCGCCACCCGCTTCGGTGCGAGCTCGCCGAACACGAGGGTGAAATAGGCGAGCACCACCGTCACCCCGACCACCGAGACCGGGCCGGCGGCCCCGCCCAGAAACCCGAGCCGTTCGGTCAGCGGCTCGGCCAGCGACACCGCCGCGGTGGCCGACGCGAGGAACCCAGCGAGCGTGATGCCGATCTGGATCGTCGCCAGGAACCGGTTCGGCTCGCGAGCCAACCGCGCCAGCGTCGCCCCGGCGCCGGACCGCTTCTCGAGGCGCTGGAGTTGCCCTTCCCGCAGCGACACCAGTGCGAGCTCGGTGCCGGCGAACGCAGCGTTGATGAACACCAACACGATCACCAGGCCGAGCTGGAACCAGATGCCAGACACCATGCTCGCATCGTAGGGGTGGAGCGCTCACCCTCTCGCCTCACCGGCTCGGACGCCGTTCCACGGTCACCGAGCGCGGGCGGCCCGGTCCGATACTCGAGGCGATGGCCACGACCGGCTCGCCAGCTTCCAGCGGTTCGAGCGGCTCGTCCAGCAGACCGTCAACGACTTGGCTCCGGAGAGCCGCCAACAGCGACCGCAAGCGGACCTCAGCCGTCGCCACTTTCCGACCGGGATGCGTAAGGACCGTCAGCTGAGACCGTCACGCTTCCCTTCTCGAGGATCTCCTCGGCCACGGCAGATCCATAGGTTGCCGCGACCCAGGCAAGCGGAACCGGCTCAGCGTCTGGGTCATGGCGCCAACTTCGCAAAGTCGAACCAGATCTGTACGCCAGCTGGCCCGTCACTGCGAGCCCGTAGACCACCATTTCGAGCGGCACGGGGCCGTCGAGATACTCACGGTCGCTTCCCAGAATCGCGGCCCGCTCTCGTCGTTGGTACTCCTCAGCCTCCTCGGCCCAACAGGTCCCCGCAAACACCTCGGGTAGCTCAACCTCCCGGAAGAGGCCAGAAAGATGCCACCGTTTCGCCTTCATCGGATACCAAGTGGGGTCGCCTGTGTCTGGTCCAGCCACTCGTGACCGCTGCTCCATCGGGGTTGCTCGCTGATGCACTCCGACCGTAGCCGCCGACCCTTTCTGCATCGCAGCAGTGGATCGACAATCGCACGACCAAAGGCGGCGATCTCCCCTCGAGCCATCAGGCGGTGACCGCGCGTTGGAGGGCCGGATAGCGACTCAGGTCGAGGTCGCCGTTGCCCCACCCAGCTGCGACGAGCTGGAGCGGTCCGGCCAGCGCTGCTTCGTCCTCCACCAGCTCCGACTGAGCGACGAACCAGTTGAGCGTTTCGAGAACCGGACCGACTCGGCTGGGCGTGGCGTCGGCGAGGCCCGCCTCCAACCACGCTCGAACCTCGGC
>JAWSVN010000009.1:6449-9063 GCA_033851875.1 Acidimicrobiales bacterium | reverse complement strand
CCTCGGTGTTCGGTCTGCGGGGCGGTGGCGAAGTCGAGCATGGGCGCATCCTGCCTCAGCGGCCACACTGGGCGCCATGCCGACCGACGGCCGCTCCGCCGAGACCACCCGAGTTCTTGTCGTCGCCGACACCCATCTGCCGGCGAAGCGCGCCGACGAGATCGTGGAACGGCTCGGCGCTCACCTCGCGGCGGCCGACCTGATCCTTCACGCCGGTGACGTCACCGACGCCGCCGTCCTCGAACGGCTCGGCGAGTTCGCCCCGGTCCACGCGGTCCTCGGCAACAACGACGACCTCGACCTCCCCGAGACACTCGAAGTCGAGGTCGCAGGCGTCGCCGTGGCGATGATCCACGACAGCGGCACCGCCAAGGGGCGAGGGAGCCGGCTGGCCCGCTTGTTCCCCGCGGCCGACGTGGTCGTCTTCGGCCACTCCCACCTGCCCTGGAACGAGACCCGCGACGGCGACGGCCGCCCGCAGATCCACTTCAATCCCGGCTCGCCGACACAACGGCGGCGTGCGCCGACCCGCACCGTCGGATGGCTGGAGATCGTCGGCGGCGTAGCCCGAGCGAGCATCGTCGACGTGTGACCGGACCGCGTCTCGGCCGCCGCCCGCGGCGGTCCCGGCGTGTGGGTCAGGAAGGGTCGATCGGCACGAGGATCGTCGTTGCGGTGGCGACGAGCTTCTCGCCGCCACCGGCCACGGTCGCGAACAGTTCGGCGCGGGTGAACGCCTGCCGCCGACCGGGTTTGACCACCTCCCCAACGGTCCGGAAGCGCTCACCGGCCGCTGCGGCGACGAAGCACACCGACAGGTTCGAAGCCATCACCCGCCCGACCTGCGTGACGGCTGCGAAGCCGCACACGGTGTCGAGCATCGCTGAGGTCATGCCGGCGTGGAGGAAGCCGGCGTACTGCCCGAAGTCGTCGCGCCATTCCAGGCCCAGTTCGACCCGACCCGGCTCGGCCGTGAGCACCTCGAACCCGGCCCAGCGGTTGAAGGCGGCGCTGTCGTTGATCGCTCGCAGTTGGGCGAGGTGGTCTGGCGCTGCGTCGGTTGTCGTCGTGCTGGTCATGGTGGAGCCTCGACTCTCGTTGCTGTCGACCGGTCGCTTGATGTAGACCGGTCTGTATACTCGCGCACACGAGGAGGTCCCGCAATGCCCGCTGCCCCGAAGCACCGTCAGTCGATCGTCGACGCCGCCGTCGCCCTGTTCCGCCGTCAGGGCTACGCCGCCACCGGGCTGGCGCAGATCCTGCAGGTGAGCGGGGCACCCAAGGGTTCGCTCTACCACTACTTCCCCGACGGCAAAGCGCAGATCGGGGCCGAGGCGGTGGCCACCGCCGGGCGCACGGTCGCGGCGACCCTGCAGCAACTGGCCGAGGAGACCGACGGGCCGGCGGCCCTGGTGGCCGCCTACCTCGACCTCCTCGACGGTTGGATGCGCAGCTCCGACTTCCACGACGGCAGCCCGATCACGACCACCCTGCTCGAGATGGCGCCGGGCGACGAGCCGATCCGTGCTGCCGGCGAGGAGGCCCACGCCAGCTGGCTCGACGTCGTCGCCACGGCGGGCGTCGACGTCGGCCTCGACAGCGAAGGAGCGACGGAGTTCGCGCAGTTCGCGCTGGCCGCCATCGACGGCGCCCTCGTCCAGTGCCGGGTGAGCGGCGATGGCGCGCCGCTGCGCAATGCCGCCCGTCAGCTCGAGCGTCTGGCAGCGGCCCTCGACGCCACTTGACGGTCGGCCCGAGCCGCGTGGAAGACTCGCCCCGGTCGGCCGTCGCGGCCGATACCGATCGAGGGGATCAGCAGACATGACAGCACGCATGGACGGGAAGGTGGCCGTGATCACCGGCGGTGCCAGCGGGATCGGCCGGGCCTGCGCCGAGGCGATGGCGGCCGAGGGCGCACGGGTCGTGATCGGCGACCTCCACGTCGATCTCGCCGCCGAGGTCATCGCCGGCATCGAGGCTGACGGTGGCACCGCCCACGCGGTCGAGGTCGACGTCACCGAGGGCCCGAGCAACGAGGCGTTGATCGCCGAGGCCGTCGAACGCCACGGACGCCTCGACACCGTCGTCGCTGCCGCCGGCGTTTCCCACGCCGGCTACGTCAGCGGCGAGGCGATCGAGCGGGACGGCAGCGGGCTGATCGATCAGCCGGTCGAGACCTGGCAACAGGTGCTCGACGTGAACCTCACCGGCGTGATGATGATCAACCAACTCGCGGCCCGAGCGATGCTCGAGGCCGGGAACGGCGGAACGATCGTCAACATCGCATCGGCCGCGGCCAAGGTGCCGCTGCGCGGCGCCGTCGACTACTGCGTGTCGAAGGCGGGCGTGTGGATGTTGACCAAGGCGTTCGCTCTGGAGATGGCACCGCTCGGGATCCGGGTGAACGCAATCGGCCCGGGCTACATCGAGACGCCGATGACCGAGCGGATGCGCGGCAACGAGCAGGCGCGGGCCGGCATGTTGGCGATGACCCCGATGGGCCGCTTCGGCGAGCCGAGCGAGATCGCGGCGTCGGCGGTGTTCCTGTCGTGCGACGACTCGTCGTTCACCACGGGCCAGATCCTGTTCCCCGCCGGCGGCCTCTTCACTGGCT
>JAWSVN010000009.1:0-6425 GCA_033851875.1 Acidimicrobiales bacterium | reverse complement strand
ACTGACTGAGCCAGGCGAGCACCGCCCGGACCCGACGATGGACCTCGGGCTCCTCGCCCAGGTGGAGCTTCGAGAAGATCGAGTTGATGTGCTTGGCGACCGCGCGGTCGCTCAACACGAGCCGCTCGGCGATCGCGGCGTTGTTCCAGCCCTCGGCGATCAGGGCGAGCACCTCGGTCTCGCGCGGGGTCAGCCCGTCGACCCCCTGGCTGCGCCCCGATCGGCTGTCGACGAGGACCGAGACCACGTCGGGGTCGACCGCCGAGCCACCGGTGGCGACCGCCTCGACCGCCCGAGCCAGTTCGGCTCGATCGCCGACGTGTTCCTTCAACAGATAGGCCACGCCCTCGTTGCCGTCCTCGAACACCGACAACACGAAGTCGGGTTCGGCGTGCTGGCTCAGCACCACCACGCCGACCGGCGGCTCCAGACTGCGCAGCCACCGAGCGGCGCGCACACCCTCGTCGGTGAGGGTCGGGGGCATCCGGATGTCGGTCACGACGACGTCCGGCGACGTCTCGGCCACGGCCGCTTCCAGTTCCGGGAGCGACGCCGCCTCGGCCACCACCTCGATCCCCTCGAGCGTGGCCAGGACCGCCACCACCCCGGCGCGGACCAGGAGGTCGTCGTCGGCCACCACGACGCGACGGATCACGACGCCACGGGTCACGACGCCACCGGCACCCGCGCCGTCACGGCGGTGCCCTCGCCCGGCTGCGACTCGATCGAGAGGGTGCCGTCGAGCGACCCGACACGGTCGCTCATGTTCAGCAGCCCGTTGGTCGTCGGGACCGGGTCGGGCTCGAATCCTGGGCCGTTGTCGCGCACGCTGACCTCCAACCGGTCGTCGTCGATGACGAGGTCCACGACGACGTCGACATCGTCACCACCGTGCTTGATGGCGTTCTGGACGGCCTCGTTGACCACGAAGTAGAGGTCGACGGCAACATGGTCGGGAATCGGCGCGTTGGCGTCGCCCTCCCACCGCACCGTGGCCTCTCCGGCCGCGCTCACGCGCCGACACAACGACCGCACGGCGTCGGCCAGGCCTCGTTCCACCAGGAGCGACGGATAGATGCCCGATGCCAGGTCTCGCAGCTCCGTGAGCGCGGCGGTGGTCTCGTGGTGGAGGTCGTCGAGCTGCTCACCTCGGAGCGGGGCGGTGTCGGCGAGCTGCGATGCGAGCTTGAGCCGCACGGCGAGCGACACCAGCCGCTGCTGGGCGCCGTCGTGGAGGTCGCGTTCGATCCGTCGCCGTTCGGCGTCGGCGACCTCGACGACCCGCCGACGCGAGGCCCGCAGGGCGTGTTCGGAGTCGCGCAGTCGTTCGGACCGCTCGACCGCGGCGTCGAGGGTGGCGACACGGGTGCGGTTCCCGTCGCGAACGGCGGTGGTGAACATCCAGGTGTGGCCCACGAGGAACCCGGCGATCGTGCCGTTGACCGCCCAGTCGGGCCCCCGGTCCTCGATCCGCATCCCGTCCTGCGCCGTGCCGAGGATGCCGACGCCGGCGACCACGGCCACCGCCCCGAGGGCGATCGGGCGATGCTTGCGGTCATCCAGGTAGGTCGAGGCCACGAGCACGGGGACGAGCACGTTGAACAGGAACACGGGGAGCCCGATGGGCACGAGGGCGACCGCGAACAGCGACCACACCCAGAAGCCGACGGCGTAGAGCACGACCGCCCGGTCGAGCTCGCCCCGGCGGGCGAGCCGACCACCCGAGAACCGCACCAGGGCCGCGGTGGCGCCGACCACGCAGAGCCACAGCAACGGCCAGGCCCGGAAACCGACGGCGATCGCGCCGAGCGCCACCGTGGCGGCCCCGGCCGCGATCAGGTCGGTGCGGAGGAGGTCGAGGAACCGGTCGACGGGGTTCAACTGAACGACGTCACTTCGTTCCACCCTCGACCTGGGCCTCCCCCACCGCACCAGCTGACCAACACGATCGGATCGTCGCCGGCGACAGGTGCGCTTTGGGCACGAAGCGATCGACGAACCGCCAGCCGAGGCTAGCAGTCGGCAGCTCGTGCCTTTCGTAACTGCTCATCACCACGATCACGGGCCGCGGCGTCGCCGCCGCCTCATATCGCTGGGCGAGGACGGCGGCGGCGTCGAGCCCGGTCATCCCGGGGAGCTGATGGTCGAGGAGGACGAGGTCGACGTCTCCCCGACCGCAGAGGTCGTGGTGATCGAGGGCGTCCTCCGCCGAGGTCGCCGTGCCGACCAGCTCGGCGCCGGGCGTCGCCTCGATCACGAGGGCGGCCGTGGCCAGGAAGGTGGGGTTGTCGTCGACGACGAAGACCCGGATCATCGTCCCGCTCAGGTGGCCGGCTTGGTGGTGGTGATCTCGCCGGTCGTGGTGTTGACCCACCGGCTGAAGGTGCGGGTGCCGCACTCGTTCTCGTCGAAGGAGATGCGGCCCTGACGGGTCGACCACTCGCCGCTGCCGGCGGTCGGCCGGGAGCGGATCGACGCCTCGAACTCCTCGGCGTCGAAGATGTTGGAACACCCCGGACCCGAGGCGGTGAACTCGAAGGTGAGTTCGTTCCACCCCCAACTCAGCAGATCGCCGGGGATCGTGGCGAGGATGTTGTTGACACCCGAGGCGTAGTCGCCCTCGCTGGCCCGGCCGACCCGGCCGCCGTTCTCGGTGGTGACCACCATCGTGCCGTTGTCGATGCTCGACACCGCCACCCGGAACTCGTACGGGCGGGCGCTGACGTCGCACACCACCTCCTGGAGGGTGGCTTCGTCGGCCACGTCGACCGGGGTCCCGTCGAGGGTCCGCATCGTCATGGTGAGCGGGGCCGCGGTGGCGGTGTTGGCGGGGCCGAAGTAGAGGCCGAGGTCGCCCTCGCGGATGGCGGCCAGGGCCTGCTGCTGGTCGCCGCCGTAGGCGATGAGCTGCACCTCGCTGCGAGAGAGGACCTCGCGCTGCTCGAGGCTGAGGCTGGCCTCGCCTTCGACGCCCCGGTACGAGCCGTCGACGATGGCGGTCAGCTCCGAGGCGCTCGACACCTCCGAGCTGGTGAGCGTGTAGTACATCACTCGGCCATAGGTCACCGAGTCGATGACGACCGGTGGGTTGTCGGCGCCGAGCCGTCCCTGGGCCTCGAGCCCGGCGATGTCGGCATCGGTCACGCCGGCGGCGAAGAAGTCGCCGGGCGACGACGCATCGTCGAGCTCCATGCGGATCGTGAACATCGGCTGGATCAGGCGGACCACGATCGAGTGCTGCTCGACGGCCTCGTCGAGGTCGAAGGTGCCCTCGAAGCCGGCGGAGCGGGTCATCGACTCGTAGTGCATCGAGATGCCGAGCTCGAGGGTGGTCTGCTCGAACGAATGGGTCTCCGACTTCACGAAGGTGATGTCGCCGGCAACCACATCGACGCCGTCGTCGCTGAGCCGCACGTCGGCGTCGCGTTTGAGGGCGGTGACCGCCTGCTGGAGGTCGGAGGTCTCGGGGGCGTCGAGCACCTGGACGTTCTGGAACGAATCGGCGCTCGACACGAGTTCGAGGGGTGCCCGGTCGAGGGGCACGACCCGGAGGTCACCGTCGGGGATCCCGGCGCCCTCGACGACCAGGCCGGGAAGGGCCGAGCCGGAGAAGGCGCTGACGGGGAACTCGGTGAACACCGTGCTCATCAGCCGCTGGCCCTGGGGGCGACAGACGGTCTCGACCCGCTGATCGCCGTCGACGACGGCGCCCGACGAGATCGAGCCGGCCCGCTCGTCGGTGGTCACGGCGATCGGGGTGGCCCAGTCGGCCATCGCCGAGAGCTGGGCGACCACCTGGGGGTCGATGCGGGCTTCCGGTTCGGTCACCGTGGTCGACGACCCGGTCGCCGGGTCGTCGGCCGGCTCGGTGGTCGTCGTCTGGCCGTCCCCCGGCTGGTCGACCGGGGCTTCGGTGGTGGTCGGCGCCTCGGCGGCGGTCTCGTCGGAGCGCAGGGCGATCGTGGTGAGGGCCGCAGCGCCGGCGACGGCGCTCATCGACACGACCACCGCCGCAGCGATCATGGCGCGGCGCGTCCCGTCGGGGCGTGGCCTCGGGGTGGGGGTCGATGTCGGTGTCGGTGGGTGCTCGAAGTCGGTCATGGCGTCCCTCGCTCGTGATGTTCGTCATGGCGCTCGGCTGGAGCGTTGAACTGATCATCGGCGCGACGCGGCGAAACCACAGCGATGCACGGGGGTGTCTTGCGTGGGGGTGCCTGCACCCCCACGGCGCTACTTCGCGATGGCGCGGCCGACGGCGTCGACCATCGAACGCAGCGGCCCGGCCTGACGGAGCAGGTCCCAGCTGGCGACCATCCACGCCGCGCCGTAGCTGGTGAAGGCGACGAACTCGCCGACGTAGGTGGGCGGGAGATCGCTCGCTCCCGGCCACGGCAGGGCGACCCCGACCATCGCCCACGCGCCGCCGACGATCACCCCGAGGGCACACAGGAAGAAGAGCACCGCCTTGGGGACGCTTCGCTGCACGTGGCCCCACACCGGCTCGCCCGCCGAGCGCAGGGCGCCCAGCACCACCCAGAATCCGAGCGGGGGCGCGTCGATGTCCGGGTCGTAGCCGACCAGCGCCCGGGCGGCGCCGCCGAAGCCGATCTGCCGCAGGGCGAAGACGACGCAGAGCGAGGCGAACGCCACCACGAGGACGGCCGCCGCCACGAGGTGGATCGTACGGGCCGTCGCCTCGCCGAACTCGGCCTGCAGGGCCGCACAGGGCGGGACGGCGACGTCGACCACCCGATCGCATGCGAACGCCTCGCCGGCCGGGTTGGGGCGACCGGTCGGCACGAAGGCGACGACGATCATCGCCACCCCGGCGACGAACGACAGGAGGAAGTCCCAGGTCCACCAACTCCAGAACTGGTAGCCGATCAGGATGATCGCCGCCGTGGTCAGTCCGCCGACGAAGAGGTCGCGCGCCCCCGAGTGGTAGTAGGCACTCATCGAGCCGCGGATCGTTCGCTGGTCGTCGAGGAGCAGCCAATCGGTCACCACGAGCGTGACGGGCAGGAGCAACCCGAGCGTGCCGATCAGCAGCCGCAGTCCGACATAGGCCCGCACCAGGGGTTGCGACCAACGGTCGAGGGTCTCGGGGCGGTAGGACGTGCCGAGCCGCGGCCAACGCGACCATCGGCCGACCGGCGCCGTCGCCGCGTTCACGATGCGCCGGAATCGAACACCGAGTGGTCGTCGTGATCCATCTGGGCCCCCTTCGGCCACGCCGCTCCCTCGACGGCCGGCCGCAACCAGAACAGCACACCGAGCAGCACGGCGCCGCCGGTCCCGAGAATCACGCCGCGGGAGCTGAACGAGTCGAGCAACGGCGCGGCAGCGAGCGAGCCCAACGCCATGCCCGAGGAGTTCGCCACCCCGAGGCCGGCGAAGGCTCGGCCGCGTTCCCGCTCGGTGATGCTGGTGACGAAGAAGGTCTCGGTCACGACGAACTCGGGGCCGAGCAGGACGCCCCACAGGAACCAGCTGACCGCCAGCACCGCCGGTTGTTCGACGGCCGCGCCGATGGCGCAGGCGACCGCGTAGAACGGCGTCGCGACGATGATGATCCGGGGCAGCGGCCAGGAGATGTCACGGCTGCCGGCGACGCCGAGACCTAGGGCGCTGCCGATGCCGTAGCCGGCGACCGCCACCCCGAACCAGTAGTCGGCCGCCTCCAGCTCGCGTTCGTAGAAGACGACCGCGGCGGCCATCAGGAGGCCGACCTGGGCCATGATCATCACGTTGTAGGGCATGAGCCGCCGCACCCCCGGGGTCCGCAGCGTCACCGCCATCCCGGCCAACAGTTCCGACACGGCCGCACCCACCGGGGCCCCACGGCGCGCGTCGCGACGATCGGCGTAGTCGACGTCGAGCTCACGAACACCGACGAGGATCGAGAAGGCGACCACGAAGGTGACGGCGTTGAGCAGCAGCGAGGTCCGGGGTCCGATCAGCCACACGGCCAACCCGCCGACGCCGGGCCCGATCGTGATCGACACGGCCTGCACCAGCCGGCGCAGCGCGACGATCTGCTGGAGGTCGCCCTCGGCCTGGGAGGGGACGAGGGCGTCGAACGACGGGTTGTCGGCCATGCCCAGTGCTCGGGCAGACACGCCGAGGGCGACCGCGCCGAGGAGGGGGTCGACGGCGAAGGCGCCGACGAGCAGCGAGGCCCGCACCAGATAGGAGATCAGCAGGACCCGGCGTCGGTCGAAGGCGTCGGCCAACACGCCGCCGACCACCGAGAGCACCACGCCGAGACCGAGCTCGACGGCGAAGGTGAGCGATGTCCACACCTCCGAACCGGTGCGGTCCCACACGTAGAGCGGAAGGGCGACGAGAGAGACACCGTCGCCGAGCTCGGCCAAGAACTGGGCCCCGAACATGCGCCGCGGCCGAGGTCGACCGAGCGGCCCGAA
>JAWSVN010000104.1:2876-23253 GCA_033851875.1 Acidimicrobiales bacterium | reverse complement strand
GGTGCCGACAACCTCGCCGGGGGCAGGGGCAACGACTACGCCAACGGAGGCACCGGAAACGATGACTGTCGGGCCGAACAAACAGCCAACTGCTAGCACCCGCCACCGGTGGACAGTCCTGTTCGTCGTTGCGATCTTGGCCGCAGGTTGCGGCAGCGGTTCGGTCAGCATCGTCGGCACCGGTGAAGAGCCCGACGGAACGGTCGAGCGGGACGAGGCTCACACGTCACCGACGTCGGCCGATGACCCGGACCGGACGGTTCCGTCCTCGACCACGCTTCCGATCGTGGAAGGGCAGGCCACCGTGCGGCTGACCTTCGACCAAGAAGACGGCAACGGTCAAGGCCCCGACATTCCGTGGCCCGAGGGCCGAGCCGCAATCATTCCGAAGGCCGACATCGATCAGTTCTGGCAAGCAATCACAGGCCTCGAGGAGCCTGAACTCCTCTTCGAGGACGAAGGGATGTGGGTCGCCGAGCAGGAGGGCTGGAGTCGTCCACAGGCCACCGAGGAGGCGCTGGCTTCTGCCCCGGCAATCATCGTGTCGAGCAACGAAGACGGCGAAGCCGAGGTGGTGATCGAGGCGGGGGACTACCTCGTCTGCGGAATATCCAGCTCAGATCCAGAGCAGCTGAAGATCATCAACTGCGAGGACATCCGCATCCCGCAGGATTCTCACGTGAACCTGTACTCCGCCGACGCGACCGTGTTCATCAGCCGACGAGATCCCTGAAGCGCAGCCGGGTCGCGGCTGATTCCGCGACTGGTCGCGTCACTTGCTCGGGACCATCGGCCCTGCCCTCGCTGGCGACGGACTCCTAGGGTCGGATCGAGGAGGTCCGATGTCCCCGCCCCCGATCGTGTTCGCCGGTGTCGCCACCGTCGACACGATCGCGCTGGTCGGCCGGTTCCCCCATCCGGACGAACGGATGCTGGCCGACGATCTGGTCGTCGCCGGCGGCGGGCCGGCCGCCACCGCCGCGGTCGCCGCTGCCCGGCAGGGTCAACGATGTGCCTTCATCGGCACCGTCGGCGACGACGACGCCGGCCGACAGATCCGACGCGGCCTCGAGGCCGAGGGAATCGACACCAGCGGCCTGATCACGGTCCCCGACCAAAGCAGCGCGTCGAGCGTCGTGATCGTCGACGGCCCGGGGGCGACCCGGGCGATCATCAACCGACCCCCTCCCCCGCTTCGGCCGGCCGATCTGCAGCGCCCCGATGTCGTCGACCTTCTCGCCGCCGCCAGGTGGCTCCACGTCGATCAGGCCGGGTGGAGCTTCCTCGGCGACTGGTGGCGCGCCGCCGGACCGAGCCGCCCGCGACTGTCGATCGACGCCGGCAACCCGATCCCCGGGTTCGACCCGATGGGCATCGACCTCTACGTCCCCACGGTGTCGGCGCTGCAGCAGATCCACGGCCCCCTCGACGCCGCCGACCTCGTGGTCGAGGCACGGGCCGCCGGGGCCGTGCGAGTCGTCGCCACCGACGGGGCGGCCGGGGCCTGGGTGGCCGATGCCACCGGCGTCGCCCAGGTGCCGGCGGCCGACGACGGCACCGAGGTCCGCTCGACCCTCGGTGCGGGCGACGTCTTCCACGGCGCCCTCCTGGCCGGTGTCGCCGCGGGGCGCGATCTCCTCGACGCCGTCGCCGCCGCCAACCGGATCGCGCTCCGCTCGTGCGCCGGGCTCGACGGCCGATCCGCCATTCCGACCGCCGCCGAGATCGGAGCCACGTCATGACCGATCCCCTCGTCGCGTTCGTCGCCACGGCCCGCCCGACGTTCGCCGTCGACCTCGCCCTCGAGCGGACCGCCGACGCCCGACGTCTGCTCCGCGATCTCGGAGCCCGGGTCGTCGGCGCCGATGACCTCGTGACGACCCCGACCGCCGCCGAGCGAGCGCGACGCGAACGGCCCACCGACGCGGACCTCCATGTGCAGTTGTGTGCCACCTTCAGCGACGCGTCGGCCGCCCTGACCATGTGGGAGGGGGTCGATGCGCCGATCCTGCTGTGGGCGTTGCGGGAGCCCGGCGAGGTCGGCGATCGTCTCCTGCTCAACTCCCTGTGCGGGGCCAACCTGGCGGCCCACGCCCTCATGGAGGCCGGGCACGAGGTGCGGCTGTGCCTCGGCGACCCGGACGAGCCTGCGGTCCGCGACACCCTCGCTGCCGCCCTCGACGGTCGACTCCCCGACGTCCCACCACCAAGCCCTTCCCACGGGCGCCGGGCCCATCCCGATACCAGCCGGGCGGTGCTCGCTCGGCTGCGTGGCCAGCGGATCGGCGTGCTGGGTGACGCACCCGAGGGCTTCACCCCGAGCAACTACGACGCCGCAATGCTGCAGTCGACGTTCGGCCTCGAGGTCGCCCCGCTCGACCTCGACGCGATCTTCGCCGAGATCGCCGCCGTACCCCGCTGGCGCCGCGCCGACGAGCTCGCCCTCGCCAACGACTGGCAACCGAGCCTGAAGACCCTCGACGACGCCGCCCTCGATCGCTTCGCTGCGATCACCATCGCGCTGCGGGCGTGGTCGGAGGACGAGCGACTCAGCGCCCTGTCGCTGCGGTGCTGGCCGGAGTTCCCGAGCGAGCTCGGGGCCTGCCCGTGCTCGTCGTTGTCGCGTCTCGCCGACGAGCAGCTCGCGACGCAGTGCGAACGCGACGTCTACGGCGCGCTGACGATGCTGGTGATGGCCGCCGCAGGCTCGGGCCCGAGCTACCTGGTCGACACGGTCGACGTCGACCCCGACGCCGGGATCGTCCGGCTCTGGCACTGCGGGTCGGCAGCGACCGGCCTCGCTGCCGACCCGGACGACGCGACCCAGGACGTCCACTGCAACCGACGCATCGGTGTCGTCGGCAACTTCGCCCTCCGGCCCGGTCCGGTGATGATCGCTCGGTTCACCGACGACCCCGATCGTCCCGGCCGGCTTCGCCTCCTCCTCGCCGGCGGCACGGCGCTCGACGCCCCCAACCGGTTCCAGGGCAACACCGCGGACGTCGCCCTCGACGGCGACCCGACGATTTTTGCCGAGCGCCTCGTCGCCGGCGGCTTCCCCCATCACACGGTGGTGGCGTGGCACGACGTCCGACCCGAGCTCCGGTCCGTCGCCGACGCCCTCGACATGACCGTCGTCGACCTGTGATGGGCGGGACGTCGACAGCACGCCCGGGCGGCGCCACGACCGTCGCCGTGATCGGCGTCGGGCGAATGGGCGGCGGCGTCGCCCGATCCCTCGTTCGAGCCGGGTTCTCGGTGACGGTGTACGACCCCAACGCACGCGCGGTGGCGCGTTGCAGGGCCGTCGGCGCAGCAGCCGCCGAGTCGGCCGTCGAGGCGGCCGACGGCGCCAACGTAGTGGTCACGAGCTTGCCGCTGCCCCAGCACGTTCTCGACTGCTGGGCCGAGCTGACGCCCCAACTCGACGCCGCCGTCATTGCCGTCGACACCTCGACGGTCGACCCCGCCACCGCTCGAGCCGTCGCCGACCTCGTCGGCCCCGACCGTTTCGTGGCGTGCCTGCTCGGCAAGGGCCCGACCCAGGCCGAGACCGGGTCCGTCCCCGTCTTCGTCGGCGGCCCCGACCCGGCCCTGGATCGGCTGGGCCCGATGCTCGAGGCCATCGCCGAACGTGTGCATCGACTCGGGTCGATCGAGGCGGCGACCTCGTTCAAGTTGGCTTCGAACCTGATCGGGATGACCGCCCTGGCTGGCCTGGTCGAGGGGTTCGAGTGGTGTCGCCGGGCCGGCGTCGACCCCGGCGTCTTCACCGCAGCGCTCGCCGACACCGGCGGCTGGTCGACCCAGGCCGAGGTCCGCCTCCACTGGATGGTCGACGACGACCTCGAGGCTCGCTTCGCCGCTCGCCTCGGAGCGAAGGACCTCCGTCTCGCGGTGGCCGCGGCCGCGACGCTTGGCGTCGACGCCAAGGTGGGAGCGGCCACGTTGGCCCGGCTTGCGGCCACCGAGGACGCCGGCCATGGCGAAGACGACGTCGCTGCCATGATCCGGACCATCGGACGACCGGCCTGACGCACCCGCGCCGCCCGGCTGGACAGCACACGCCGCCCCGCTGGACAACACACGCCGCCCGNNCAACTGAACGAACCTGCGGGGTTGGGTGAAAGTCCCGACCGGCGGTGAAAGCCCGCGAGCCTCCCGGACGGCGTCTCTCGAGACACCCGACGGGTTGTGCTGACTCGGTGGAATTCCGAGGCCGACGGTGAAAGTCCGGATGGGAGCAGGAGGAGAACGGCTCTGCGACGCGCACGCGTCCCGCAGAGCTGTGCTTTGCGTGTTCCCGGCCCCGCCTCTCTCACTGCCGAGGCCGCATGCCCTCCTCCACCACACCACCCACACCGACCGCCATCGACCCGGCGCTGGTCGCGGGCATGGGCGCGGCGATCGAGGCGGCGGCGACGGTGCGGCGGTGGACGTCACCCAATCCGTGGGTCGGCGCGGCGCTGCTCGACGCCGCCGGCACGGTCATCGCCACCGGCGCCACCGAACCGCCGGGAGGCCGCCACGCCGAGATCGTCGCCTTCGACGCCGCCGGCGACATGACGGAGGGAGCGACCCTGTGCACGACCCTCGAGCCGTGCTGCCATCACGGCCGGACGCCGCCGTGCACCGACCGGATCATCGCCGCCGGTGTGTCCACGGTCGTGATCGGTGTGCTCGACCCCGACCCGCTGGTCGCCGGTGCCGGCGTCGCCGCGCTCGAGGCCGCCGGCATCGAAGTGATCGTCGGGGTCGAGGCGGAGGCCGTCGACCAGCAGCTCGCCCCCTACCTCCACCACCGGCGGACCGGGCGCCCGTGGGTGGTGGCCAAGCTCGCCTCGACCCTCGACGGAGCGACCGCCGCCGCCGACGGAACGTCGCAGTGGATCACCGGCCCCGAGGCCCGCGCCGACGGCCACCGGATCCGTGCCGAGAGCGACGCCATCTGTGTGGGCGCCGGGACGGTGCGGGCGGACGACCCCTCACTGACCGTGCGCCACACCGATGGGCGCGATCCTCGCCGGGTGGTCCTCGGCGCGGTACCGGCCGGCGCCCTCGTGCGGCCGTGCCTCGAATGGCGTCCCGAGCGTGACGGCACCCTCGGCGACCTCCTCGAGCAGCTCGGCGACGACGGCGTGCTGCAGCTGATGGTCGAAGGCGGCGCCGCGACCCTCGCGGCGTTCCACGACGCCGATCTCGTCGACGAGTACGTCGTCTACCTCGCCCCCGCCCTCCTCGGCGGGGCGGGCGGCACCCCCTCGCTGGCCGGCACCCCGGCCGCCTCCATCGACGACCTGTGGCGAGGACGCCTCGGGAGCGTCGACCGACTCGGCGACGACGTTCGTGTCGTCGTGCACCCAAGAAAGGACCCCTGATGTTCACCGGCATCGTGGAAGAACAGGGCACGATCGCAGCGATCGACGGCGACGTCGTCCGCATCGCAGCGACCACCGTGCTCGACGGCACCCGCATCGGCGACTCGATCGCCGTCAACGGTTGCTGCCTCACCGTCGTCGCCTCCGGCGACGGCTGGTGGCAGGCCGACGTGTCGGCCGAGACCCGGTCGCGAACCACCCTCGGCAGCGCCGCCGCCGGCGACACCGTCAACCTCGAACGGGCGGTGCGCGCCGAGGACCGCCTCGGCGGCCACGTCGTGCAGGGTCACGTCGACGCCGTCGGCGAGGTGGTGGCGCCCTGCCCCGATCTCCACATCCGGGTGCCGGCCGAGCTGACCCGCTACCTGGTCGAGAAGGGCTCGGTGACCGTCGACGGCGTGAGCCTCACCGTCGTCGACGCCCTCGACGACGGCTTCACCGTCGCCATCGTCCCCCACACCGCATCGGTGACCACGCTCGGCGCCAAGCAGCCCGGCGACCCGGTGAATCTCGAGGTCGACGTGATGGCCAAGTACGTCGAACGCCTCGTCACCGCCTACCTGCCCACCGACTGAACAGTCACACCACCGACCCGTCACACCGACCAGGCCCTTCACACCGACCAGACCCGACCGAACGGAGACTCCCCCATGACCGAGCCCACCCCCAGCACCGACAGCCCCACCACCGACACGGAACAGCACGACGAGCCCGTGCGCCTCGACTCGATCGAGGACGCCATCGCCGCCCTCGCCCGCGGCGAGATGATCGTCGTCGCCGACGACGAGGACCGTGAGAACGAGGGCGACATCATCATGGCCGCCGACCTCGCCACCCCCGAGGCAATCGCCTTCATCGTGCGCCACACCTCCGGCGTGATCTGCGTCGGCATGACCGCCGAACGCTGCGACGAACTCGACCTGCCCCACATGGTCGCCCCCGACGGCAACGACGAGGCCCTCGGCACCGCCTTCACCGTCACCGTCGACGTGCGCGAGGGCACCACCACCGGTATCTCGGCCGCCGACCGGGCTCTCACCCTCCAGGCCCTCGCCGACGACACCCGCACCACCGACGAGTTCAACCGACCCGGCCACATCTTCCCCCTGCGGGCTCGCCCGGGCGGTGTCCTCAAGCGCGGCGGCCACACCGAGGCCGCCGTCGACCTGTGCCGTCTGGCCGGCCGCGCCCCGGCCGGCGCTCTGTGCGAGGTCGTGCTCGACAGCGGCGAGATGGCCCGCCTCCCCGACCTGCGTCGCTTCGCCGACGAACACGGTCTCCTCCTCGTGACCATCGCCGACCTGGTTCGCTACCGGCGTCGCCACGAGCAGCTCGTCGAGCGCACCGCGTCGGCCCGGGTGCCCACCCAGTGGGGCGAGTTCACCTGCCACTCTTTCACCAGCGCACTCGACGGCCAGACCCACCTCGCCTACACGATGGGTGACGTCACGGCCGCCGGTGCGACCGGCGACCCTGGGCACGACGCGATCCTCGTGCGGGTCCACTCCGAGTGCGTGACCGGCGACGTGTTCGGCAGCGTCAAGTGCGACTGTGGCCCGCAGCTGCACGAGGCGATGCGTCGGGTCGCCGCGGAGGGGCGGGGCGCCGTCGTCTACCTCCGGGGTCACGAGGGCCGCGGCATCGGGATCACCCACAAGCTCCGGGCCTACGAACTCCAGGACCGCGGCTTCGACACTGTCGACGCCAACCTCGAGCTCGGGCTCCCGGTCGACGGACGCGACTACGGCGTCGGCGCCCAGATCCTCGCCGACCTGGGTGTCACGTCGATGCGACTGATGACCAACAACCCCCACAAGTACGGCGGCCTCGAGGGATTCGGGTTGACGATCACCGGGCGCGAACCGATCCACCTGCGGGTCCATCCCGAGGCCGAGCGCTACCTGGCGGCCAAGCGCGACCGCATGGGCCACGACCTCCCGGCCGACCTGGGCGAAGCGGTCGGGCGATGAGCGTCGACCTCACCGGCCAGACGCCACGGCCCGCCCCCGACGGCACCGGCCGACGGGTGGCGATCGTGAGCGGCCGCTTCAACGCCGCCATCGTCGAGGAACTCGTGCGCGGTGCCACCGACCTCCTCACCGGCGCCGGCGTGGCCGAGGCCGACATCACCACCGTGTGGGCCCCCGGCGCCCTCGAGGTGCCGCAGCTGGCGAAGGCCGTGGCCGAGGCCGGCGGCCACGACGCGATCGTGGCCCTCGGCGCCGTGATCAAGGGCGGCACGTATCACTTCGAGGTCGTCTGCGACGCCAGCGCGGCCGGCCTGATGCAGCTCTCGCTGCAGACCGACGTGGTGATCACCAACGGCATCCTCACCGTCTACGACGAGGAGCAGGCCCGGGTCCGCTCCGGCGACGACCACCGCAACAAGGGCGCCGAGGCCGCCCTCGCCGCGCTGGAGACACTCGCCGCCCGCGCAACCATCCGCTGACAGCTCTGCGTTCGGCTGACAGCTCCGAGATCGGCTGACCGCGAGGCGATCGGCCGCCCTCGCCGCCCCTGGGCGATCCCCCGACTGGCCCCCACCACCGGACCGGCGTAGCGTCCAGCTCGGTGGTGGGGATCGCCACCGTGGACGTCCGAGGGGGACTCATGTTCGACCTTTTGATCAAGAACGGCACGATCGTCGACGGCACCGGCGGCGAGCCCTACGTCGCCGACGTCGCCATCGCCGGCGACCGGATCGCGGCGGTCGGCACCGACCTGGGCGAGGCCCGCAAGGAGATCGACGCCACCGGCCGCATCGTCACCCCCGGCTTCGTCGACATCCACACCCACTACGACGGCCAGGCCACCTGGGACCCAGAGCTCGCCCCGTCGACACCGCACGGCGTGACCACCGTGGTGTTCGGCAACTGCGGCGTCGGGTTCGCCCCCGTACGTCCCGGCGCCGAGAACTTCCTGATCGAGCTGATGGAGGGCGTGGAGGACATCCCGGGCTCGGCGCTGTCGGAGGGAATGCCGTGGGGATGGGAGAGCTTCGCCGACTACCTCGACGTGCTCGACAGCCGGGTCTACGCCGCGGACGTGTCGGCGATGGTCGCCCATGGACCGGTGCGTGCGTACGTGATGGGCACGCGAGGCGCCGACAACGAAGCGGCCACGGGCGAAGAGATCGCCGAGATGGCCGAGATCGTCGAGGAGGCCGTGCGGGCCGGTGCACGGGGCTTCTCCACGTCGCGCACCCTCGGCCACACCTCGTTGTCGGGCGAGCCCGTTCCCGGCACCTTCGCCCCCGAGGACGAGCTGTTCGCCCTCGGCAAGGCCGTCGGCGCCGCCGGGACCGGTGTGTTCGAGGTCGCCCCTTCCGGCGTCATCCCGACCGAGGACCACCTCTCCCCCGACAGCGAGGTCGAGTGGATGTGTCGCCTGGCAGCCGAGAGCGGGGTGCCGATCACGTTCCTCATGCTCCAGACCGACGCCGGCCCCGACGACTTCCGCAAGCACCTCGACCTCGTCGGCCAGGTCCGGGCCGAGGGTCATCCGATCACCGCCCAGGTCGCGGGCCGCCCCTTCGGCGTCCTCCTCGGCCTCACCGCCCGCCACCCCTTCATGCTCTGCCCGAGCTACGCCCCGTACCTGGAGGTTTCGCTCGAGGATCGCGTCGAGGCGATGACGACGCCCGAGCTGCGGGCGACGCTGATCGCCGAATACAAGGCTGCGATCGAGGCGCTGCGCGAGATCGAGCCGGTGCGGGCCAAGGCGATGGAGAGCTTCGAGCGCACCTACCCCCTCGGCGACCCGGTGAACTACGAACCGACCGAGGCCGACTCGATCGCCGGCAAAGCCCGGGCCGAGGGTCGCGACCCGGTCGAGGTCTACTACGACGCCCTGCTCGAACAGGACGGGCACGCCATTGTGCTCAACGCCCTGCTCGGCTACACCGACGGCAACGGCGAAGCCCTGCACGAGATGCTGACCAACGAGCACGCCGTGATCGGGCTGGCCGACGGTGGCGCCCACTGTGGCTTCATCTGCGACGCGTCGACGCCGACCTGGATGCTCACCCACTGGTGCCGTGATCGCACCGCCGGTCCCCTGCTCGGTCTGGCCGACGTGATCCGCAAGATGACCTCGGAGACCGCCGCCCTGTTCGGCTTCGACGATCGCGGCACGATCGAGGTCGGGCGACGCGCCGATCTCAACGTGATCGATCACGAGCGGCTCGAGCTGCGCCCGCCCCGCATGGTGCAGGACCTGCCCGCCGGCGGGCAGCGATTCCTGCAGGATGCCGTCGGTTACGACTACACGATCGTGGCCGGTCAGGTCACCCGCGACCACGACCGCTTCACCGGCGCCCTGCCGGGTCGTCTCGTGCGTTCCACCGCGCCCGCTGGCTGAGTGTCGCTGCGGCCGACTGAGCTGCGCTCGCGAACCGAGGCGCTAGGCTCTCGGGTTCCAGCGGGTGTAGCTCAATGGTAGAGCACCAGGCTTCCATCCTGATGATCGGGGTTCGATTCCCCGTACCCGCTCGTTTCCGCCGTCGCTGCGGCCAGCGCAGCCCCTGCGACCGCCCGATCAGCCGCCGATGCTGGACTCGATCACGCTGTAGGGCTCGGTGGTCGTGCCGCCCAACGCCCGCACGGCACCGACACACACGATGGCGATCATCGCCACGAGCAGGGCGTACTCCACGAGGTTGGCGCCGCGCTCCCCTCGGCGACACTCGCGGCGATCGACGCACTGCGTCGAGGGCACGGTCTCGGTTGCAGGTGGCATGAGGTCGTCGTTCATGGTGCCAGGTCCCTCGGTCGGCGGCGATGGTCGGGGGTGACGGGGACCGGATGCCCTCGCCAGGATGTGCCTGAACGTCGACTCGTGGAGGGATGTGCTTGAGCGAATTGGTCCGATCGGCCCCTCGTCCCGCAACCACGACCGTCGATGGCGTAGGTTGTCCCCCGTGGACACCTTCGAACGCCCTGCTGTCTCCGTGCCCGATGGCGAACCGCCCACCGAGCTGCTGATCGAGGATCTCGTGATCGGTGATGGGGCCGAGGCCACCGCTGGGGTGCAGGTCACCGTCGACTACGCCGGCGTGGCCTGGTCGACCGGCCAGGAATTCGACGCCTCGTGGAACCGCAACGACACCTTCAGCTTCGGCCTCGGCGCCGGCCAGGTGATTCCGGGCTGGGACCAGGGCGTGGCCGGCATGAAGGTCGGGGGCCGTCGCAAGCTGACGATCCCCTCCGACCTCGCCTACGGCCCCTACGGCGCCGGCGGAGTCATCGGCCCGAACGAGACCCTGATCTTCGTGGTCGATCTGCGCTCGATCGGCTGACCGGCGACGTGCCGTTCGACCGGCCCCGCCGATTCGCCGGAAGCCCCAGCGACACTGGTTGACTGGAGGCCATGACCTCCCCCGACTCCCGACCCAGCGGCGAGCGCCCGACCACGCAGCGCTATGACCTCGTGGTGATCGGGGGCGGTCCGGGTGGTGCCGCCACCGCCATCGCTGCGGCGCGCCAGGGCGTGCGAGTGGTGGTGTTCGAGAAGGGCACCCACGGCCGCGACAAGGTCTGCGGCGATGGGCTCACGCCCCGTGCGATCGGTGCCCTCACCGAACTGAAGATCGACCTCGAACCGTCGCACCACATCGACGGCCTCCGCATGATCGCCGGCTCGACCGAGCGAGAGCTGCTGTGGCCGGGCACCTCCCGCTTCCCCGGCCACGGCGCCGTGTGGCCGCGCACCCGCCTCGACGCCGCCCTGATCGACGCCGCCATCGAGGCCGGCGCCGAGGTCCGGTTCGAGACGACCGCGCTGCCCCGCCTCGACGACGACGGCCGCGTCGTCGGCGTGGAGATCGAGGGCACCGGCGAACGCATCGATGCCGATCTCACCGTGCTGGCCGCCGGCGCCCAGGGCGAAGCCGCCCGCCGTCTCGGCGCGGTGCGCGACCCCGACGAGCCGTTCGGGCTCGCCATCCGGGCCTACGTGCCCTCCCCCCGCCACGACGACCGCCACATCGAGGCGTGCCTCACGTTGCGCGACGAGCACGGCACCCCGGTGCCCGGCTACGGCTGGATGTTCCCGGCCGGCGACGGCACCGTCAACATCGGCGTCGGCGCCCTCTCGACGATGAAGGGCTTCAAGAAGCTCAACCTCAACACCCTCCTCGACGCCTACCACCAGCTCGTCGCCGACTCGTGGGAACCCGGGGACTACGTCGAGCGTCCTCGCGCATGGCGCCTCCCGATGAGCGCGCAGCGCCGTCACGGCGACGGTTGGGTCGCGGTCGGCGACGCCGCCGGCCTCGTCAACCCGATGAACGGCGAGGGCATCGACTACGCCCTCGAGAGCGGCATACTCGCCGCCGAGCTGTTCGCCGCCGACCCGGCGACGGCCCCCGCCCGCTACGACCAGCTCGTCGGCGAACGGTTCGATCAGTTCCTCCGAACCGGCCGCCGCTTCTCGTTCCTGATCGGGCACCCGTGGATCCTGCGTTCCGGGCTGCGTCTGGCCGTGGGCACCGACGCCATCGCCAAGATCACCCTCCAGGTGATGGGCAACCTGGTCGACTCCGACACCCCGGGCGCAGCCGGGCGCGTGCTCCGAGCCGGCGACGCCGTGCTCGGCGCGGCCGATCCCCTCCTCCGCCGGACCCGAGCTGCCGCCTGACCACCCCCACCCAGAACCGGGGCTTCCCGCCTACTGGTAGCTCACGACCATCGGCAACGGCTCGACCGCGTTGGTCTGCGCCGGGGTGGCCATCGGCGAATCCTCGTCGTGGAAGTTCTTCCAGCCCCACCACAGCGTCTGGCCGGGCCCCATCGGTGCGGTCACCATCTCGTCGTAGGTGCCGTACTTCGACCCGAGCGGGCCCTGCCCGTCGACATGGAGCACGACGGCCAGCTCCGGCGGGGTGGCGATCAGCTCGCGGTCGGGCAGCATCGTGTGCTGGAACTGATGGAGCACCAGCAGCTTCTGCGGCAGCACGTCCTCGTGGACGAGCCCGACGAGGTACTCGACCACCCGATTGACCTCGTCGGCCGACACCGAACCGATCTGTCGGAGGTGGACCTCGTCGGGTTCGAGCCGCCACTCGGGGTCGAGGGCGAGGCCGACGTAGGGAAGGCGGAGAAGCTCCTCGTAGCGGCGGGCCTGGGTGACGAAGTCGGTGCGGCCGGGCTGGAGGTCGAGCACGGCGAACCCGCCGGCCTCGCCGATCGCCTCGACCCAAGGGCGCAGCTCGTCGACGGTCGACTCCTTCGAGTAGTCCTCGTCGTCGCCCGGCGCCCGGGTGGCGACCGTGGCGATGATCTCGAACGCAGGGACGACCGGGACGGCGTCGGCGGCCTCCGTCTCGAACCCTGCCGTCTCGAATTCTGCGGCGAGGGCTTCGACGGCGGCGATGGCACCGTCGAGGCGGTACTCCCCGAGAATGCCGAGCCGATGGGTGGCGGGGTGGCCGTAGAGCATCACGATGCGACGGTCGGGGAAGATCTCGGTGCCGCCGCCGGGGAGCTCCGTGCCGACCTCGGCCAGGAGCACCTGCCATCGTTCGGTCGGGTCCTCCGGGAGCACGGTCGTCGGGATCGTCGTCGTGGTCGTCGTCGGTGCGCCGGTTGTCGGTGCGGCGGTCGTTGGTGTGGTCGTCTCGGGCGTCGCTGCGTCAGCCGGCGCGCCGACTGCGCCTCCCCCGCCGGACGTGCAGGCGGCGACGAACAGCGCTGCCGCTGCAGCGACGGACCGCCGCAGGCCGGCGGTCCGTGTCGTTCGTGCCCCGTCCCTCACGTCCCTTGGTCTACCCCGTTCTCGACCCCTTCGGGCATCGGCTGTGGCCGCTACGGTCGCGGCGATGAACGCCGCGCCGCCACCCCTGCCCGCCGCCGCTGCGGCGATGGCTGCGATCGTCGGTGAGCCCCACGTCCGGACCGGCGACGATGCGGCGCCCTACGGCCGCGACTGGCGAGGCCTGCACGATCGTGCCCCGGCGCTCGTCGTCCGCCCCGGCACCGTGTCGGAGGCCGCCGACGTTGTCGCCTGCGCCGCCGAGTACGGCCTGACCGTCGTACCGATCGGTGGCAACACCGGTCTCGCCGGCGCGGCCGCCGTCGTCGACGACCACACCCTCCTCCTCAGCACCGAGCGCCTCACAATGATCCGCGAGATCGACGCCGTCGGCGGCACGATCACGGCCGAGGCCGGCGTGACGATCGGTGCCCTCCAGGCGGCCGCCGCCGAGGCCGGCGCCGAACTCGGCCTCGACTGGGGAGCCCGTGACTCGGCGACCGTGGGCGGCGCGATCTCGACCGACGCCGGAGGCAGCCAGGTGCTGCGCTGGGGCACCACCCGCGACCGTCTGCTCGGCCTCGAGGTCGTGCTCCCCGACGGCCGGGTCCTCGATCTGCTGCGGGCGCTCCGCAAGAACTCGACCGGTCCCGGCCTCGTCCAGCTCTTCGCCGGCGCCGAGGGCACCCTCGGCCTGATCACCGCGGCCACCCTCCGACTCGAACCGGCACCCGCCGATCGGGCGACCGCCCTGCTCGGCTGCCGATCGTTGACCGACGTGCTCGACGTCTACCGCCAACTGCGAGGCGCGACCGGCGGCGACCTGGTCGCCTTCGAGCTGCTTCCCGACCGAGGCGTCGACGCCGTCGTCGAGCTCCGGCGCGGCACCCGACCGATCGGGGCGGCACCGTGGCTCGCCCTGGTCGAGATCGCCGGCGACACCGGCGCCGCCGAACGACTGGCGGGCGCGATCGCCGAACTGGTCGATGACGGCGCGGCGGGCGACGTGACCAACACCGAGCCGCCAGGAGCCGTGACCGACGCCGTCATCGCGGCCGACGAGCGGCAGCGGACGGCGCTGTGGCACCTGCGCGACGAGCTGCCGCCGGAGCCCCTGCTCGGCCGCAAGGGCGTGAAGTACGACCTGGCGGTGCCGACCTCGGCGATCCCGGCCCTGGTCGCCGAGATCGAGGAGCGGGTCGACCGCACGGACGACGCCACCTGGCGCGACCTCGAGCTCTACTGCTTCGGCCACGTCGGCGACGGCAACCTCCACCTCTATCTGCTCCCGACCGACGGCTCGACCGCGCTGCCCGACGAACGCCGACGCCGGCTCGAAGCCGAGGTCGATGAGCTGGTGTGGCACCACCGGGGCACGATCAGCGCCGAGCACGGAGTCGGTCTCGCCCTGGTCGACCGCATCGCCGGTCAGGTCAGCGCGACCGAGCTCGACGTGTTGGCGGCCGTGGCACGCGCGATCGATCCCGACGGCCGGTTCAACCCGGGGAAGGGGCCGCTCGGCTCGCCGGAAGCGCGTCACTGAACCGGTCGATGTGGCGCAGGGTCGGCACCACGAACCAGAAGCCGGCCACCACCGCCAGCGTGCCGACGCCACCGAACACCACCGCCGGCACCAAGCCGAACAGCGCCGCGGTCACGCCGCTCTCGAACGCCCCGAGCTCGTTCGAGGCGCCGATGAACACCGACTCGACCGCCAGCACGCGGCCCCGCATCGCCTCGGGGGTGGCGAGCGGGACGAGGGTGTTGCGGATGAAGACGCTGACCGAGTCCGACGCCCCGAGGACGAACACGGCGATGAAGGCGACGACCGGGCTGGTCGTGAGTCCGAGGGCGATCGTCGCCACCCCGAACACGGCGACCGCCGCCAGCAGGACCGTGCCGACCCGGCGCCGGATCGGCACGGCGGCGAGGAGGAACGTCACCGACGCCGCACCCACCCCGACCGAAGCCCGGAGCGCCCCGAGCCCGCGGGCGCCGAGGCCGAGCCGCTGCTCGGCGAGGGCGGGCAACAGGGCGACGGCACCGCCCAGCAACACGGCGAACAGATCGAGGGTGATGGCCGCGCCCACGATCGGCGACGACCGCAGATAGCGCAGACCCTCGACGGCGTCGCGCACCATCTGGACGCCGCCGGCCCGGCTCCGCAACCGTTCGATCTGGGGTGAGGGGACGGTCAGCAGGCTCACGACGCTGACCGCCATCAGGGCGGCGGCGAACAGGTAGGGCAGGGTGACCCCGAGGGTGTAGAGCACCCCGGCCAGGAACGGGCCGGCGATCACGCCGACCTGCCAACTCGCGGCGCTGAGCGCCACGACCCGCTCGGCGGTTCCCGGCGGTGCGAGGTCGGCGGGGAGGGCCCGCACGGCCGGACGCTGGAAGGCCCGGATCACGCCGAACGCGAACATCGTCAGGTAGATCGGCCACACGTCGGACGGGTCGGTCCCGATGTAGGCGAAGAGCCACAGACACAGCAGGCCGATCAGTGCCGACCCCACCGCACCGACCCGGCGGCGGTCGACCCGGTCGGCGAGCACGCCGGTGAAGGGCACGAGGACGGCGGACGGGAGGAACTCGGCCAGACCGAGCAGGCCGAGGTCGAGCTCGTCGCCGGTCATGGCGTAGACCTGGAACCCGACGATCGTCACCAGCCCGGAGGTGGCGGTGGAGTCGAAGGCTCTGGCGACGAGGAACCAGACGAGGACCGACGGGATCTTCGTGCCGTCGGTCGACGGTCCTCCTGAAGACGCGGGCTCGCTCAAGGCAGGAAGCCTGCCAGAACGAGCGGCGAGGCGCGCTATCCCTGGGAGAAACGCTCGTGTTGACTCCAGCCCGAGTCGTCGACGAAGTAGACCTCGGCCACCAGGTCGATCGTGTCGGGGTCGAGCAGCAGGGGCCGCTCATCGAAGGCGCAGATCCCGCGCAACAGGTCACAGAAGTCGTTGGCCAGGTAGGGCCGCAGCTCGCCGATCTGTTCCATCGCCAGGTGCTGGAGGTGGGCGAACGCTCGCGGATCGAGCTGCACGCCGTGGTAGGCGGCGGTCGATTCGAGGATGCGATCGAACTGCTCGGGGCTGCACCCGCCGACGTAGATCTTGTTGCGCAGACGACGCAGGAACGCGTCGTCGCCGAGGTCGTTCGGGTTGAAGTTCGATGAGATCACCAGCTTGGCGGCGAACGGCACCTCGAACGTCGAGCCGGTGTTGAGCTTGAGGAAGTCGACGTCACGCGACAGCGGCACGATCCAACGGTTGAGGATCTCCTCGGGGCTGATCAGCTGCCGACCGAAGTCGTCGATGACGAGGATGCCGTTGTTGGCCATCATCTGCAGGGGCGCGCTGTAGGTCCCCGAGACGTCCTCGTAGCTGAGGTCGAGCATCGCCAGGGTGAGCTCGCCACCGACCAACAGCAGGGGCCGCTCGCACAGCACCCAGCGAGGGTCGAGGCCCTCGGGCTGCCGAGGCACCGGGCGGTGTACGGCCGGGTCGAACACGAGGATGACGTTGCCGTCGGCCTCCACCGCGTGGGGCACGAGGATCGGCTCGGCCAGGAGCCGGTTCATACGCTCGGCCAGGCTGGTCTTGCCGGTCCCCGGAGGGCCGTAGAGGAAGATGGCGCCCTCGTTGAGCAGTGCCCCGCCGATGCGGCGGATCACCGGGTCGCCGAGGACCAGGTCGGCGAACGCGGCACGGGTGGTCGAGCGGTCGATCCGGGGCGCACGGCGTTGGCCCTCGACCACCTCGCGGTAGTCGGCGACCGAGACGGGGGCGGGGCCCGCGTAGAGCGAGATCCTCGCCCGCTCCTGGGCGAAGGCCCGGCCGGCGTCGGTGAGCGTGAAACGGTATTCGTGACCCTGCAGCCCGAGGATCTCGAGATACTGCTTGTCGCGCAGCTCCTCGGTCAGGCGATGTACCACCGAGAAGCTGAGGGCCAGATCGTCGGCCATCGCCATCGTCGACGACCTGGTGTCGATCAGCAGGCGCCGCAGCAGCATGTCCTCGAGCAGGCCTGCCGGCACCCCGACGTCGGCCAGCGACGTCGGCGCCTTGTGTCGCCCGACCGGGTCGTACTCCCTTCCGACCGCCGGTGCCGGTGCCGGTGCTGCTGCCGGGGGCGGCGGATACTCGGCCAGTGGCCGGTCGGGCGCGGTCGGCGGGGCGGGAGGAGTGGAGGTCACGTTCGGGGCTATCGGCACGGACGCCCGAAACCTTTCGCGGTCATCGAGTGACGAATACGTCATTGACACCGTTAACTTGACGCTGTTAACTCGCCCCATGGACGCCCCGACCCGCACCCCGACCGACGACCCCCCCGACACCACCGACCACGACACCAGCGACCACGACGAGGCCGCCACGCCTCGCCGACCCGAGACGGGGTTCACCGCCAACCGTCCGGGCGTGGTCGTCGCCCTCGCCGTGCTGGCGATGATCGTCGCCGGCGCCCTCGGCGGCGGGGTGGCCGACCGCCTCTCCCCCGGCGGCTTCGTCGACCCGGCGGCGGAGTCGACCGTCGCCGACGAACTCGTGGCCGAGGTGTTCGGCGGCGGCTCGCCCGATGTCGTCCTCGTCCTCGACTCCGGCGACCGAGGCGTCGACGACCCGACGGCGGCCGCCACCGGCATCGCCCTCAGCGACGACCTCGCCGCCCGCGAGGACGTCCTGCAGGTCGCGTCCTACTGGACCCTCGGCTCACCCCCTCCCCTGGCCTCGACCGACGGCACGAAGGCCCTGGTCCTCGTCCGTCTCACCGGCAGCGACCTCGACCGGATCGCCTCGGCCGGCGACCTCTACGACGAGTTCGAGAACGTAACCCTCGATGACGGCACCACGGTCGGGGTCGCCGGCCCGCAGGCCGTGTTCGCCGAGATCAACCACACCGTCGAGACCGACCTCATCTCCGCCGAGCTGATCGCCCTCCCGATCACGGCGCTCCTGCTGGTGTGGATCTTCGGCTCGGTGTCGGCCGCCGTGCTCCCCCTGCTGATCGGTGGCTTCTCGATCCTCGGGACGTTCCTGGTGCTCGACGTGCTCGCTCGCCTCACCGACGTCTCGATCTTCGCCCTCAACTTCACCACCGCCATGGGCCTCGGCCTCGCGATCGACTACGCCCTCCTGATCGTCAACCGCTACCGCGAGGAGCTGGCGGCCGGCCGCTCGGTCGGCGACGCCGTGACGATCACTCGGGCGACCGCCGGACGAACCGTGCTGTTCTCCGGCCTGACCGTCGCCTCGGCCCTCACGGCGCTGCTGGTGTTCCCCTTCGTCTTCCTGCGCTCGTTCGCCTGGGCGGGGTTCGCCGTGATCGCCCTCGCCGTCATCGGTGCCAACGTGGTCCTGCCCGCGATCCTCCGGTTGCTCGGCCATCGGGTCAACTCGCTCAGCGTGCGCAACGTGCGCGCCGCCCGCGCCGTCGAGGGCGGCGGATGGCACCGCCTCGCCCTGGCCGTGATGCGACGACCCGTGCCGATCGCGGCGGCCGTGATCGCCTTCCTGCTCCTGCTCGGCGCCCCGTTCCTCCGGGTCGAGCTCGGCCTCCCCGACGATCGGGTGTTGCCACCCGACGCCCCGGCTCGAGTGACCAGCGACGTGTTGCGCGCCGACTTCGACAGTCGCGAGGCCGCCGCCATCCCGATCGTCGTGACCGGACTCGACGGCGACGCGGAGTCGACCAACGGCTCCACCACCAATGAGCTTGCCGCCTATGCCGAGCGTCTCAGCCTCGTCGGCGGCGTCGCCCGGGTCGACAGCGTGGCCGGCAGTTTCGTCGAGGGCACGCCACTCGGCGTCGTCACCCCCGGCGCCGACGCGATGCTCGCCACCGTCGACGACGGCTCCCGCACCGCCCAACTCAACGTCGTGCCGTCAATCGAGCCGATCTCCCCCGAGGCGATGGATCTGGTCGACGAGCTGCGAGCGGTCCCCGCACCGGGCGACGCCTTCGTCGGCGGCTCGGCCGGCCAGCTGACCGACACCGTCGACGGCCTGCTGGCCCGACTCCCGCTGGCGCTCGGGCTCATCGCCCTCGTCACCTTCGTCGTGCTGTTCCTCGCCTTCGGCTCGGTCCTGATGCCGATCAAGGCGATCGCCCTCAATTTGCTGAGCCTCACCGGCACCCTCGGGGCGATGGTGTGGATCTACCAGGACGGGCGCCTGGAGGACCTCCTCGGGTTCGAGGCCACCGGCACGCTGACCGCCACGATGCCGGTGCTGATGTTCGTGATCGCCTTCGGCCTGTCGATGGACTACGAGGTGTTCCTGCTCAGCCGCATCCGTGAGGAATGGTTGGCGACGTCGGACCCGGTCGAATCGGTGGCCCGGGGCCTGGCCCGCACCGGCCGCATCGTCACCGCCGCCGCCGTGTTGATCGCCGTGGTCTTCGTCTCGTTCGGCCTGACGGCGTCGGTCCGGTTCATGTCGATGTTCGGGTTCGGCATGACGCTGGCGATCCTCGTCGACGCCTTCCTCGTCCGCACCACCCTGGTGCCGGCGTTCATGCGCCTGGCGGGCGGCGCCAACTGGTGGGCGCCGGCACCGCTGCGACGATTCCACGACCGCTACGGGTTCTCCGAGGGCGAGTAGACTGAGGGGATGCCCGAGGCCCGGTCGTCCGCCGCCACCCGGAGCCATCGCGCCCCGGCGGGCGAGGGCGATCGCCTCCGCGTCGAGCTGCTCGACGCCACCGAGGTCGAGCTCGCGGAGAAGGGGTACGCGGGTGTGTCGCTCCGACAGATCGCCCGCAACTGCGGGGTGAGCCCGACCGCCGTCTACCTCCACTTCGACTCGAAGGAAGCCCTCGTGATCGGCGTGTGCAACCGCCGCTTCGCCGAACTCGGGGATCGGGTGCGGAGCACGATCTCCGCCCACGACGACATCGTCGAACAGGTGATGGCCGTCGGCGAGGAGTACCTCCGCTTCGTGTTCGACAACCCGAAGCTCTACGCCGCCTACTTCGGCGCGATCCCGCTCGAGACGATCCTCGAGCACCTCCCGGCCGACCAGCTGGCCGGGTTCGACGTGCTCGCCGAGTTGGCCCAACTCCTCGAGGCGGGCATGGACGCCGGTGAGATCCGCCGCGACGACCCGGCGGTCCTGGCGACCACGTTGTGGGGTGCCGTGCACGGCGCAGCCACCGTGCTCCACTTCTCGCGGCCACTGCTCACCGCCTCGCTCGACGAGCACGTCGCCGGCGTCCGCCGACTCCTCCGGGCCGGCATCACCCCCCACCCCTGA
>JAWSVN010000104.1:0-2829 GCA_033851875.1 Acidimicrobiales bacterium | reverse complement strand
AGCCCTCGCCGCCGCACGGGGCTCGGTTCTTTGTCGCCAACGGCCCACGCCCCACGGTTCATTGGCACCCACGAACCCCATGCGAGCCGATCCTGCCAACGAATCCGGCAGCCGCCTGGACGCAGACGGGCGTCAGACTCAGGTTCGCAGCACGCCGTCGACGATCTCGACGGTGCGGTCCCCGAAGTCGACGACCCGCTCGTCGTGGGTCACGACGATCGCGGCGACGCCGCGCTGCTTGATCTCGGAGGTCAGGACCTCCATCACCTGCTGGCCGAGCTTGGAGTCGAGGGCCGAGGTCGGTTCGTCGACGAGCACGAGCGACGGCTCGTTCATCAACGCCCGGCCGATCGCCACCCGCTGCTTCTGACCGCCGGAGAGTTCCGAGGGCAGCCGGTCGGCCCGGTCGCCGAGGCCGAGCTCGTCGAGGAGCTGGCTCGCCCGCTGCTTGGCCGCGGCGTCGATCCGACGACCGCCGAACTGGCGGACCGCCAAGAGGTTCTCCTTCGCAGTGAGGAAGGGCACGAGGTTGACCGACTGGAACACGAAGCCCACCTCGTCGCGACGGAACTGGGCCTGCTCGGCGTCGGACAGGGCGGTCACGTCGGCCCCGCCGACCCGCACCACGCCCGAGCTGGGGCGCAGCAGGGCGCCGGCGACGGTGAGCAGCGTCGTCTTGCCCGACCCCGACGGGCCGATGAGGATCAGCATCTCGTCGTCGGGCACCGTCAGGGCGACGTCGTCGAGGGCGACCACCTGCTGATCGCCTTCGCCGTACACCTTGCGGACCTGGTCGAGTTCGAGGGCGGACATGATGCTCCTGTTCAGCCGATCGCTTCGGCGGGATCGATGCGCAGCAGGCGGCGTGCGGTGAAGAGGCTGCCGATCACGGCAGTGAGGACCGTGCCGACAGCGATCTGGACGAGACGGGCGCCCTGGAGCCGCACAGGCAGCTCCGGGGGGAGGACGGCGACGAACCCGAGGGCGAGCGCCATCCCGAGGGCGACGGCGACGACGCTGACGGCGGCGGCCTGGATCGACACGCCCCGCAACAGCTCACCCGACGACGCGCCGAGGGCCTTGAGCACCGCGTAGAGGTCGACGCGTTCGAGGGTGAGGAGCGCGAAGAACAGGGCGACGACGAGGAGGGTCACCACGAACGTCACCCCGATGATCCCGCTGAACGTCGACGACTGCTGCTGCACGACGTCGAGCGCCTCCACCGCCTCGGCGGGCGTGACCGCGTCGAGGCCGAGGGTGGCGAGATCCGCCCGGACGGCGTCGACGTCGGCGCCGTCGTCGAGGGCGATCACCAGCGCCTGGTGGCCGCCGTCGGCCGGCACCCCGGCCGGGTTGACCGCCGCCACGAGTTCACGCCACCGCTCGGTGGTCGTCCACACGGTCGGGGCACCCTGGGTCAGGTCGTCGATCACCTCGACGACCTCCACCTCGAGCCCGCCGGACGCTCCGCCCCCGGCACCGATGTCGATCGAGTCGCCCACCGACACCCCGGTCTGGGCCCGGAGTTGGGCGTCGACGACGACCGCGGCATCGGGTGACGGCGCCGGGATCCGATCGGTGGCCAGGTCGTGTCCGAACAGCACGATGTCGACGAGTTCACCGTCGACGGCGGCGACGGTGAACGCTCGGTCGAGGCCGCCGACCGCGGCGACGCCCTCCACCCCGGCCGCGCCCTCGGCCACCGCGGCGGTCACCTCGGAGCGTTGCACCTGCCGATCGGCGTCGTCGGCGAACGCCAGCAGGAGACCCTCGTGGGCCCGGTAGGCCCCGGTCTGTGATCGCTCGAGGCCGTCGAGGAAGCCGCCGAGCACGACCAGCAACACCACGAGCAGGGTGAGGGCCACCCCGACCGCGCCGAAGCGCCGGGGTTGGCGCCGCAGTTCCTTGGTGGCGAGGTTCATGCCCCACCTCCGACCGCGCCGCCGGTCGTGGCGTCGAGGGGATCGACGGCGAGCACCCGACGCACGGCGCCCAGCGAGGCGAGCAGGCCGAGGGCGACGATGAGGGCGATCGTGACCGCCGTCGTCGTCGGATCGAGGGACGAGCCGAAGGTGCCCCGAGCCAGGCGGAGCAGGCCGGACGCCGCCGCCGCGCCGGCGAGCGAGCCGAGGCCCACCACGCCGAACACCTGCACCAGGACCGGGGCGACGATGTCGCGCCGGCCGGCACCGATCGCCCGCAGCAACACGAGACTGCGCTGCTTCTGCACGGTGAGGATCAGGAAGAAGACGCCGGTGACGATCGTGACGACGATGAACAACAGGAGGTAGAGCACCGAGAACGACTGGCTGATCTGCCCGGCCCCCGGCAGGGCGGTGGCGGCCTCGGCCCGGGGCAGCGCTTCGACGCCGACGACCGCCGTCTCGATCGCGGCGGCGACATCGCTCGAGCCGACGTCACCGTCGAGGGCGACGCCGAACCACGAGACCGGCGGATCGATCGGGGCGCCGGTCCTGGCCTGGACGAGGGCGACGTAGTCGCTCCACGCGACGTAGAAGGTGGGCGACACGTCGAACGCGGCGTCGTCGCTGACCGCCGCCACCTCGAGCTCGACGCCCTCGATCGTCACGACCTCGCCGAGATCGAACGAATCGGTGAGCGCCGAACCGGCGAATACGGCCTCGCCCGCTCCGCCCGGCCAGTCCCCGTCGCTCAACGCCCGCGGCCCGGCGGCGGCGAGGTCGCCGTCGACCCCGACCACCACGACATCGATGTCGCCGACCACGAAGGTCGAGATGCCCGCACCGGTCACCGAGTCGACACCGTCCACTGCGGCGATGTCCGCGGCGGTGGCGTCGGCCGAGTCGG
>JAWSVN010000275.1:0-1533 GCA_033851875.1 Acidimicrobiales bacterium | reverse complement strand
GCTCCATGTCAGAGCCCGCTCCGAGTCAGAGCCGCTCCAGGAACATGGCCGCCCAGTCGTGGACCGTGTGGTCGTGGAGTCGGCGCCGCAGCGCCGACATCCGGCGGCGACCGTCGGAGGTGTCGAGGTCGACGGCTCGCTGCAGCGCCCGCTTCAGTCCGCGGGTGTCGAACGGATTGCACAGCAGCGCCTCGTCGAACTCGGCGGCGGTGCCGGCGAACTCGCTCAACACGAGCACACCTGAGTCGTCGAGTCGGCAGGCGACGAATTCCTTGGCCACCAGGTTCATGCCGTCCTCGTAGGGGGTCACGACCATCACGTCGGCCGCCAGGTAGAGGGGCAGCAGTTCCTCGAAGGGCAGGGTCTGGTGGAGGTAGTGGACCACCGGCCGGCCGAGCTGGGCGTAGTCGCCGTTGATCGAGCCGACGAGCTGGTCGACGGCGTGTCGAGCCTCGAGGTAGCCGGGTACGTCGTCACGGCTCGGGGTGGCGACCTGTACGAAGGCGGTGCGTTCGGGGTCGAGAGCGCCGTCGCGCAGCAGTTCCCGGAACGCCTTCAGTCGAGCGTCGATGCCCTTGGTGTAGTCGAGTCGGTCGACACCGAGGAACACGACGTCGGGATTCCCGAGAGCGGTGCGGAAGCGGGCAGCCGCCTCGACCATCGCCGGGTCGGTGGCCGCCTGCTCGACACGGTCGACGTCGATCGAGATCGGCAGGGCCTCGATCGCGACGGGCCGAAGCGGTTCATCCTCCGACGACGGCCGTTCACCCTCCGACGACGCGGCCAGGTCGGCGAGTTCGCTCGCGAGATCGTCCGCGCCGATCGCGGCGGCGGCCTCGTCGAGCCGGCGCGGCACCTGCACCTCGATGTGGCCCTCGGCGATGATCGCGCCGTCGAGCCCGAGGAGGCGATGGACAAGCGTGGCGAAGTTCTGGGCGTCGGTGACCGTGTGGAAGCCGACGAGATCGGCGCCGAGGAGACCCTCGTTGATCCGTTCCCGCCATGGCAGTCGCATCATCAGCTGCGACGGCGGGAACGGGGTGTGGAGAAAGAACCCGATCCGAGCGTCTGGACGAGCCGACCGCACCATCTGGGGCACGAGCTGGAGGTGGTAGTCGTGGACCCACAGCACGCCGCCCGGCGCCAGTGTCTGGATGCACTGCTCGGCGACCTTCTGGTTGACCCGGACGTAGGCGTTCCACCACCGTCGCTTGAACGCGATCGGGAGGAGGGCGTTGTGGTAGAGCGGCCACAGCGTCGAGTTGGCGAACCCGCCGTAGTAGTCGGCGGCCTCGTCCTCGTCGAGGGTGAACGGCAACAGCGTGATCGAATCGTGCCGAAACGGCGCAAGGGGCTCACCGCCTACTTCGCCGTCCCACCCGATCCAGGCACCGCCGTCGGCCTCCATCACCGCGGCCATGGCCGTCACGAGGCCACCTGGGCTCAGCGCCCAGCCGTCGTCGGTGCGTCGCACCGGCAGGCGGTTGGCGGCGATCACGAGCTCGTGCTGGACCGAGGTCACGTCGTCCGCCG
>JAWSVN010000274.1:0-1133 GCA_033851875.1 Acidimicrobiales bacterium | reverse complement strand
TTCTGACCGGTGATCCACGACGCCGCCGGGCTGGCCAGGAACGCGACGAGGTTGGCAACCTCCGCAGCGGTGCCGAACCGCCCCTGGGGTTGGCGAGCCAAGTTGGCGGCGTAGTAGTCGGGCTTGCCGCGTTTGATCCGGTCCCAGGAGCCGCCCTCGATCTCGATCGGACCGGGCGACACGGCGTTGGCACGCACCCCGTTGGATGCCTCCTCCTTGGCGAGCTGGGCGATCCAGTTGATCAGGGCAGCCTTCACCGGCCCATAGCTCTTCCCGCCGCCGGGGTAGTGGTGATACTCGACTGCGGTGATGGTGCCGAGCTGGACGACCGAGCCGCCCCGTGACCGCAGGCTCGGGAGCGCCGCTTCGACCAGGAGGATTGCGGGGAGCACGTCGACCTCGAAGCTGCGCTGCCATCCGGCGGCGTCGTCGGGGATGCCGCCCAGGGCGCTGGCGTTGGGGACCACGACGTCGACTCCGCCGGCCCGGTCGATCGCCCCGTCGGCCCAGGCGGCGAGGGCGGCGTGGTCGGACACGTCGACGGCGGCACCCTCGACCTCGCCCAACTCGGCCAGCTCGTCGACCGCGGCTGCCACCCCCTCGGGGGTGCGAGCGCAGAACGACACCCGCATGCCCTCGGCGAGGAGCCGTTCGACCACGGCTCGGCCGATGCCGCGACTCCCCCCGGTCACCAAGGCGTGCTTCTGGTCGAGTCCGAGGTCCACGGAGCTCGAACCTAGCTCGCCGTTCGGCTCCTACTGGAAGGTCCAGAACCCGTCGTGGACCGCGGCGGCCTCGTCGGCCAGCACCGGTCCGACGACCTCGACGTCGTGTTGGCCCGAGTTGAGCACCACCTCCGACGGCAGCGCCATCGTCGGGTTCTTCGGATCGGCACCGGTCAGCGCGGCCAGCCCGGCCTCGCTCAGGCCGTAGACCACCCGGCCGATCCCGGCCCAATAGATGGCACCGGCACACATCGCACACGGCTCGGTGCTGGTGTAGAGCGTGCACGTCGACAGGTCGAACTCGGATCGACGCTTCCAGGCAGCGCGCACCAGGTTGGTCTCGGCGTGCCCGGTGATGTCGTCGTCGGTCTCGAGGGAGTTGCGCCCCTCGGCGACGACCGAGCCGTC
>JAWSVN010000008.1:0-49835 GCA_033851875.1 Acidimicrobiales bacterium | reverse complement strand
TCGACGACGCCGACGACGTGGTGACCATCGCCGGCACCGTCGAGGTCGAACCGGTGGCCGACGCCGACCCGGAGATGCTCGACCGGTTCCACGCCCGCACCGGCTGGGACCCCCGCGACGAATCGGCCGACCTGGTGCTGCTCCGCATCACCCCGCAACGAGTGTTCGCCTGGCAGTCCGAACCCGAGCTCGACGGCCGCCAGATCATGTCGCGGGGCGAGTGGGTCGTCGCCCCGACCGAGGCCGGCGACGCAACGAACGCCGGCCAGCCTGGCCCGAAGCCGGTCGCCTCGACCCCGGCGGTCGATGACGTCCGACACTGGATCGGAGCGAAGGACTTCACCGTGTCGCACGCCTTCTACGAGGCGCTGGGCTGGACGACCACGTGGACCGACGGCGAAGGCCTCGCCATCCTCGAGCTCGGCGGCCACCGCTTCATGCTCCAGGACCACTACGAACGGAAGTGGAACCACAACTCGATGATCACGATCGCCACGCCCGACCCCGAGGGGTGGCACGCCCGGGCGTCAGCAGCGATCGGCACCGGGAGGTTCGGCAAGGCCCGCTGCCAGCCACCAGCCGACGAAGGCTGGGCCACCGTCTGCCACGTCTGGGACCCGAGCGGCGTGCTCCTCCACTTCGCCCGGTTCGCGTGAGGCGCCGGGGATGAGCATCCGACGCCTGATCAAGGACCTCGGCAACCTCGACTTCGCCGCCGAGCGGTCGTTGCTGTCCGAGCTCGCACCCTCACTCGGCGCCGTGTGTGTGCGGCCCGACAACGCGATGACGCGGCCCATCTCGCCGGCCCAATACGCGCTCACGTGGAGCGAGCGGCCGGTCCTCATCTCCTGGGCCGGCGAGGCCGAGCAGATCCGCGACACCTGGGACGACGACCGGCCGCACCGGCGGGTGTGGAACATGTACGCCGAAGTGATCACGGGCGTGTCGACACCTCTCGGTCCGTCGCTGCCGGCGGCGGCCAACCGAAGCCAGCTCGCGCTGCAACAGCATCAGCCCGGCGCGGGCGACCCGGCGAAGGGGCGCCACTTCGTCGCCACCGTGCCTCGGGAGAAGCTCGTCCACCTCCTCCCGCCCAGCGGGTTCGACGCCACGCCGACCTGCGTCATCACCCGCACCCTGCTGACCGGCACCGAACGGGTTGCGGCCGCCGCCGGATTGCGCCGAGCCCTCGACCGGGGCGGTTGGATGGCCTGGTCGCTCGAACACGGCGCCGACCTCCCGACCGACCTCGTCGTCTGACCGCCCGGCGCGTCCCGGCTCGACGAGCGGGGTAGGTTTGGCCCGATGACCGACGCGCTCGAGGGAGCCCCCACCCCCGACACGCCCGCCGACGAGGGGCCCGACGACGTCGCCACCGGCCCGTCGAGCGTGGCCCGCATCGTCGAGTGGTTGGTCGTGATCGTCGGTTCCCTCGCCCTGGCGCTGGCGTTGCGGGCGTGGGTGGTGCAGTCGTTCTCGATTCCGTCGGAGTCGATGGAGGAGACGCTCCTCGTCGGCGACCGCCTCTTGGTCGAGAAGGTCAGCTACCGGTTCGGCGACCCGTCCCACGGCGACGTCGTGGTGTTCTCCCGCCCGCCCGACGTGCCCGGGCCCACCGACGACCTGATCAAGCGCATCATCGGGCTCGGTGGCGACGTCATCGAGGGGCGCGACTCCGTCGTCTATCGCAACGGCGATGCCCTCGACGAGCCCTACCTCGACGACGGCTTCTTCGGCGACTTCGGGCCGATCACGGTGCCCGACGGCCACATGTTCGTGATGGGCGACAACCGCGACGAATCGCTCGACTCGCGCGTCTTCGGCCCGCTCAGCACCGACCTCATCGTCGGCCGAGCGTTCGTGAAGACCTGGCCCCTCGACCGCCTCGGCGGCCTCTGAACCTCCGCAGCCCCGCCTACTGCAGAGCTGCCTACTGCAGAGCTGCCTACTGCATTGCCGGGATGATCTTCTGGCCGTAGGCGGTGAGGGTCTCGTCCTTGTTGTCGTGCATCAGGTAGATCGAGAACTGGTCGACGCCGAGCGCCTCGAGTTCTTTCAGCTTCTCGATGTGGGCCTCGGGCGGGCCGAGCAGGCAGAACCGATCGATGATCTCGTCGGGCACGAAGTCGGTGTGGTCGTGGCCGGCCTTGCCGTGGCCTGAGTAGTCGTAGCCCTCGCGCCCCTTGATGTAGTCGGTGAGTGCCTGGGGCACCTGGCTGCTCTGGTCGCCGTAGCGGTCGACGAGGTCGGCGACGTGGTTGCCGACCATGCCGCCGAACCAGCGGCACTGGTCGCGCTGGTGGGCCAGATCGTCGCCGACGTAGGCCGGCGCAGCGACGATGAAGGTGAGCGACTCGGGATCTCGGCCGGCGTCGGACGCCGCGTCCTTCACCGCCCCGATCATCCACTCGGTCAGCTGCGGGTCGGCGAGCTGCAGGATGAACCCGTCGGTCTCACGCCCACACATCGCCAGCGACTTGGGCCCGTAGGCCGCCATGTAGATCGGCACGTCGGAGGGTTCCGCCCACGGCAGCTGCTGGGTGGTGCCGTTGTAGGTCACCTCCTCGCCCTGGGCGAGGCCCTTGATCACCTTCATCGACTCGCTGAGCTCGGCGAGCTTGCTCGGCTTGTGGCCGATCACCCGCATCGCCGAGTCGCCGCGCCCGATCCCACACACGGTGCGCGGCCCGAACATGTCGTTGAGGGTGGCGAACAACGAGCCGGTCACCGTCGGATTGCGGGTGCCCGGGTTGGTCACCATCGGCCCGACGATCATGCGCTTGGTCGCCGACAGCATCTGGGAGTAGATGACGAACGGCTCCTGCCACAGGATGTGGGAGTCGAAGGTCCAGCCGTAGCGGAACCCCAACGTCTCGGCGCGGGCGGCGAGGTCGACGACCCGCCACGCCGGCGGGTCGGTCTGCAGGACGACACCGAATTCCATGGAACGAGCACACTCCTTGTTCAGAACGGGGGGATAGGTCAGGCGGTCACATCAGGACAGTCACATCAGGTACTCGCACAGGCCGCGCTGGAGGTACTGGCCGTGGCCGGCGGAGCCCGAGTACGTCTCGTTCTCGAGGATCACGCGGCCTCGGGACATCACGGTCTTCACCCGACCCGACACCTCGATGCCCTCGTACGCCGAGTAGTCGAGGTTCATGTGGTGGTTGTCGACGCTGATCGTCCAGGTCGACTCCGGATCGTAGAGCACGATGTCGGCGTCGCTGCCGGCCTGGATCACACCCTTCTTCGGGTAGAGGCCGAACATGCGAGCCGGGGTGGTCGAACACAGCTCCACCCAGCGGGGCAGGGTCAGCTCGCCGGCGGCGACGCCCTGATAGATCAGGTCCATCCGGTGCTCGACCGAGCCGATCCCGTTGGGGATCGCCCGGAAGTCGCCGAGGCCGAGTTCCTTCTGGTCCTTCATGCAGAACGGGCAGTGGTCGGTCGACACGACCGACAGGTCGTCGGTACGCAGCCCCTTCCACAGATCGCCGTGGTGGTGCTCGTGCTTGGACCGCAGCGGCGTGGAGCAGACGTAACCGGCCCCGAGGAACCCAGGCGCACCGAGGTGATCCTCGACGTTGAGGTAGAGGTACTGCGGGCACGTCTCGGCGAATACGTTCGCCCCCTTGGAACGGGCGATCTGCACCTGCTCGAGGGCGCCCGACGCCGACAGGTGCACGATGTAGAGGGGGCACGCCCCGACCTTGGCCAGCTGGATCGCTCGGTAGGTGGCCTCGGCCTCGAACTCCTCCCGCCGCACGATGCCGTGGTAGTACGGGTCGGTCTCGCCGCGGTCGACGGCCTGCTGGGCGAGGAGGTCGATGGCGATGCCGTTCTCGGCGTGCATCATCACCATCGCCCCGTTGTTCGACGCGGTCTGCATCGCCCGGAGGATGTCGGCGTCGTCGGAGTAGAACACGCCCGGGTAGGCCATGAACATCTTGAACGACGTGATGCCCTCGTCGACCAGGATGTCCATCTCCTTCAGCGACGCCTCGTTGACGTCGCCGAGGATCATGTGGAACCCGTAGTCGATGGCGCACTTGCCGTCGGCCTTGGCGAACCACTCGTCGAGCCCCTCGCGCACCTGCATGCCCTTGGACTGCACGGCGAAGTCGATGATCGTGGTCGTGCCGCCCCAAGCCGCTGCCTTCGTGCCGTTCTCGAAGTCGTCGCTGGCGACGGTGCCGCCGAAGGGAAGCTCCATGTGGGTGTGGGCGTCGACGCCGCCCGGGATCACGTAGGTGCCCGTGGCGTCGATCACCCGCTCGGCGCCGCTCTCGGCGCTCACCGCCGGATCGGACCCCGGCGCCATGAGTGCCGTGATGATCTCCCCGTCGACCAACACCTCGGCCGGGGACGACCCGGTGGCGCTGACGACGGTGCCGCCTTTGATCAGGATGGTCATGGGTGCTCCCTCATGGTTGGCTCCTAGGTCGCGGCCGCGGCGGCCTCGGTGAGGATCCGCAGGGCCTCGTCGATCTCATCGGCGGTGACGTTGAGCATCGGGGCGAGCCGCACGACGTTGCCGTGCAGGCCCCCCTTGCCCACCAGCAGGCCACGGGCCTTGGTCTCCTCGAGCAGGGCGGTGGCGTGCGCCGGCGACGGCTCGATGCCCGTCGAGCCATCGGCTGCGTCGGCGTCGGCCGGCTGCACGGTCTCGAGGGCCTGCATCAGGCCCCGGCCGCGGGCCTCGGCGATCCACGGGGTCGAGGCGGCCAGGGCGTCGAGGCCGGCCCGGAACCGCTCCCCCATCGCCTTGGCGTTGGCCTGCAGGTCGGCCTCGAGCACCTCGTCGATCGTCGCGATCCCGGCCGCGGCGGAGAGCGGGTTGCCGCCGAAGGTCGAAAAGTTCAGCACCTCGATCGTGTCCATGATCTCGGCTCGGGCGACCACGCCGGCGAGGGTGATGCCGTTGCCCACGCCCTTGGCGAAGGTGAGGATGTCGGGCACGATCCCGTGGGCCTGATAGCCCCAGAAGTGGTCGCCGGTGCGGCCCCAACCGGTCTGCACCTCGTCGCTGATGAAGAGGATGCCGCGGTTGTCGAGCTCCTTCTTCATCGACCCGAAGAACCCGTCCGGCGGCACCGCGAACCCGCCGACGCCCTGGATCGGCTCGGCGATCATCGCCGCCACGTCGCCCGCCGAGGTCATGTGGAGGAGCTGGTCGAGGTCGTCGACGCAGGCCTTGGTGTAGGCGTCGTCGTCGAGGCCCCGGAACGGGCTGCGCAGCTTGTAGGGACCCTGCACGAAGGTGACCTTCAGGCCCGACACCGCCGTCGACGCCCACGAACTGTGCGACGTGATCGCCTGGGCCGTGAACGATCGCCCGTGGTAGCTGTTGCGCATCGCCAGGATCTGGTTCGACTTGCGATACGAGGTGGCCAGCAGCAAGGCGGTGTCGTTGGCCTCGGTGCCCGACGGGGTGAGGAACACCCGAGCGTCGGGGATGCCCGACAGCGCCGCGATCTTCTCGGCCAGCTCGATCATCGGCTCCGACAGGTAGAGCGTCGAGGTGTGCATCACCTTCGCCGCCTGGGCCTGCACCGCCGCGGTGACGCGGGGATGGTTGTGGCCGATCATCGTGGTGAGCACGCCCCCGAAGAAGTCGAGGTAGCGGTTGCCCTCCAGATCGGTCACCCAGCTGCCGTCACCGGCGTCGATCGAGATCGGTTCGCCGTAGAGCGGACTGAGGAACGACGGCAGGACGCGACGGTAGCGATCGTGGAGTTCGGCAGAGGTGGTCACCCCCGTAGCCTCACACGTCCGTGAGATCGCCGTACATCTCCGGGCGACGATCCCGGTAGAACGCCCACTGGGCCCGCACCTCGGCCACCTCTTCGAGGTCGAGGTCACGGATCACCAGTTCCTCGCTGGTGTCCGACGCCGTGTCGCCGACGAACTGGCCCCGGGGGTTGGCGAAGTAGCTGGTGCCGTAGAAGTCGTTGTCGCCGAGCGGTTCGATCCCGACCCGGTTGATGGCGCCCACGAAGTACATGTTGGCGACGGCCGACGCCGTCTGTTCGAGCTTCCACAGGTAGGACGACAGACCCCGGCTCGTGGCCGACGGGTTGAACACGATCTCGGCGCCGTTGAGGCCGAGCGCCCGCCAGCCCTCGGGGAAGTGGCGGTCGTAGCAGATGTAGACGCCGACCTTTCCGACGGCGGTGTCGAACACCGGGAAGCCGGTGTTGCCGGGGCGGAAGTAGAACTTCTCCCAGAACCCCTTCACCTGGGGGATGTGGTGCTTGCGGTACTTACCGAGGTAGGTGCCATCGGCGTCGATCACCGCGGCGGTGTTGTAGAGCAGCCCTTCCTGCTGCTTCTCGTACATCGGGAGCACGAGCACCATGCCGTGCTTGGCCGCGATCTCTTGGAACCGCTTGGTGGTCGGCCCGTCCGGGATCGCCTCGGCGTAGGAGTAGAAGTCGGCGTCCTGTACCTGGCAGAAGTACGGCCCGTAGAACAGCTCCTGGAAGCACATCACCTGGGTGCCGGCGGCGGCCGCCTCGGCCACGTACTGCTCGTGGAGCTCGATCATCGACTCCTTGTCGCCGGTCCAGGCGGTCTGGACGATCGCCGCTCTCACCATCTCGGACATTGCTCGCGCTCCCTGCCGGTCAGCCGTGGAACAGCGGACCCTAGATCAGGGAGCGCCGCCGGGTGACCGGAACGGCGAGACGAAACGAAGGGTTCACATCCGAGTGACGGCGTCGCCGCTCAAGCGGTGCCGGCGAACAGGACCTCGCCGGTGGGCTGGGCGGAACCAGTGTCGGGCTCGATCGTCACACCCCAGCCGACGGGCACGCCGTCGTAGGGATCGAGGTCGAGGACCTCATCGATCTCGCCACCATCGGGCACGAACAGGCCGGCCGGGGCGACCGAGCCATCGTCGGCCAGGTACCAGAGCTCGTAGGCCATCGACTGGCCCGGGTCGACGAGACCGTCGCCGACGATCACGGCCCGACCCAGCGCCGGCGACCACACCACTTCGAGAGCGGCTGCGTCGAGACCGAGGTCGGCCGGGTCGGCGGCGACGGTGTCGAGGCTGACGGTCACGGCGTCGTCGGCGTCGAGCACGGCCTCGACCGGGTCGGAGGCGGTGAGGCGGGCGGCGCTGGCGATGCCGACGAGGACGACCACGGCGGCAGCGACGGCCGCCAGCAGGCGTGGTCGCGGCGCCCGACGGCGCCGACGCTCTGCAAGGTCGACCACCCGCTCGGGCACCACCGGCGGCACCTGTCGCGTCTGAGCGACCTCTGCCAGCAACGAGGCCTTCAGCGAGGGTGGTGGACCGACCGCCACGGCGTCGGCCAGCTCGCCGACCGTGGCCTGGAAGCCGGCCACCTCGTCGGCGCAGCGTTCGCACTCGGCTAGATGGGCCTCGAACGCACGGCGTTCCTCGTCATCGAGGGCATCGAGGGCGTACGCCCCGGAGAGATGGTGCAGATCGTTGGTCATGGTGTCACCCCCAGGTGGTCGCGCAGCCTGATCAGGCCGTCTCGTATTCGTGTCTTGGCGGTTCCCTCGGCGATGTCGAGGAGGACGGCGACCTCCCGGTAGGTGTGGCCACCGTAGTAGGCGAGTTCGATCGCCGATCGTTGCAGGTCGGTGAGGGCGTCGAGCCCGTCGCGCACCCGCTGGGTCAGGAATCGGTCGGCGATCGCTTCCGACACCGGGTCGGCTGCCTCAGGGGTGCGGGCGTGGTCTCGGTCCTCTCGGTCCCGGGCCGCCTGTTCGGATCGCACCCGGTCGACGGCCCGCCGGTGGGCGATCGCGCAGCTCCACGCCTTCGGCGAACCCTTGCTCGCGTCGTAGCGGGGAGCGAGTCGCCAGATCTCGAGGAACACCTCCTGGGTGACCTCCTCGGCCTGGGCCGGGTTGCGGATCACCCGCAACACCACCCCGTGAACCACCGCGGCGAGCACGTCGTAGAGCGCAGAGAAGGCTGCCTCGTCACCCCGAGCGACCCTGGCCATCAGAGCCACCGCCTCATCGGCGGAGCGATCGGACCGAGTGCCCCCGATCGGGGTGACATCGGGTGGGGGCGCATCGCTGTGTCGGTTGAAGGGGTGGACGTCGCCCATGGAGACCTTTCGAGTCGAGCAGCTCATCGGCGTACCCACACTTCGGACCAGCCAACCGGTTGGATTGGTCGTCGGGGAGAAGCTTCGCAGACTTCTCGGCGAGGACGGTGGCTGCACCCCTCGAGACAGCGCTCCTCGAGACAGCACTCACCAATACGGCGTGGTCCTCGCCCCGAAACTCTCCCATGACGACACGCTCTGCCTCACCACCCACGACGACCGCCACCGCCCTCGCCGGCATCATCGCCGGCGGGTTCGGCCTCGCCGTCGCCGAGATGGTCGCTGCGGCGTCACCGAGGTGGCGGTCACCCGTGCTCGACGTGGGCGACCGTGTCATCGATCGCGTCCCGAGCGCTCTCAAGGATCTGGCGATCGCGTGGTTCGGAACGAACGACAAGGTGGCGCTCCTGGTCGGGATCGGCCTCGTGCTCGGCGCCCTGGCCGCGGCTGCCGGTGTCGCCTTCCTCCGGTCGGGCCGGCGCAGACCGACCGCCGGCGCGATCCTCGTCGTGGGGCTGGTCGGCGGCGCCGCCGCGGTGTTCGGGCGAACCGGCGCCTCGGTCACGGCCGCCGCCCCGTCCCTCGTCGGCGCGACGGCCGTCGTCGGCACCCTGACGGTGTTCGACCAAGCGGCTGGCCGACCCGCCCATCAACGTCGCCCGGGGCCGACCATGGCCCATCCCCCGACCCGACGACGTTTCCTCGCCTCCATGGCGGTGGTCGGCGGCGCCGCCGCCGTGGTGGCGGCGACCGGCCGGCGGCTGGCCGACCGGTTCAGCGCGACCGATTCGAGGGCGGCCGTCCGGCTCCCGGCTCCGGTCTCGCCGGCCGCGCCGCTCCCCGACGGAGTCCAGGCGGAGGGCGCGGCATCGTTCGTCACCTCCAACGCCGACTTCTACCGGATCGACACCGCCCTGACCGTGCCCCAGGTCCCGACCCAGGGGTGGCGGCTGCGGGTCCACGGCCTCGTCGACCGGCCCTTCGAGCTCGACTTCGACGAACTGCTCGACCGTGGACTCATCGAGCGGGACATCACCCTCACGTGTGTCTCCAACACGATCGGCGGCGAGCTCGTCGGCAACGCTCGCTGGCTCGGGGTCCGCCTCGACGAGCTTCTCGACGAAGCGGGGGTGCAGCCCCAGGCCGACCAGATCATCGGACGCTCGGTCGACGGCTACACCTGCGGGTTCCCGACGGCCGCCCTCGACGGCCGCGACGCGATGGTCGCCGTCGGGATGAACGGCGAACCCCTCCCCCTCGCCCACGGCTTCCCGGCCCGCCTCGTCGTGCCCGGCCTCTACGGCTACGTGTCGGCAACGAAGTGGCTGAGCGAGATCGAACTCACGACGTTCGCCGACGTCGACCACTACTGGGTGCCCCGTGGTTATGCCGCCGAGGCACCGATCAAGCTGATGAGCCGGATCGACCGACCTCGGGGCCTCGATCGGATCCCGCCCGGTCCGTTCGTGATCGCCGGCGTGGCGTGGGCCCAGACGGTGGGCATCGCGGCGGTGGAGGTCCGGATCGATGGCGGCGATTGGCTCGAGACCGACATCGCGGCGTCGGCGGGAGCCGACAGTTGGCGCCAGTGGTCGTTGCCGTGGGAGGCCACCCCGGGACGACATCAGGTGGAAGTTCGAGCATTTGATGCGGCCGGGGCAATCCAGACCGACGAACGCTCCGAACCATTGCCAGACGGCGCTTCCGGGCACCACACGATCGTGGTCCTGGTCGACGACGCCTGACTCCGTGTGGTCTCCCCGCCGGAGAACCACACCTTCCCCAACCCCGAGGAGTACCTCGATGTTCAGCAAGACCACCCCCGCCACCACCACCGACCTCACCAGCGACGGCCAGAGCGAGGCCGCCACCGCGGTGAGCGCCCCTCGCCGCCGTCGCCCGTCGAGCCGCAGCCGGCTCCTCGCCGGCGTGGCCGCGGTCGCCCTCTTCGCCGCCGCCTGCGGCAGCGACGACGCTTCCACCGAAGCCGCCGACGACGAGGTCACCACGACCACCGAGACGGCCGACGACATGACCGACGACATGGCTGACGACATGACCGACGAGGACATGAGCGATGACATGGCCGACGACGAGATGGCCGATGACATGGCCGACGACGAGATGGCCGGCGGCGACATGATGGGAGCCTTCGGTCCCGGCTGCGAGGCCGTCCCGCTGGACGGTGAGGGCAGCTTCGCCGGCATGGCCGACGACCCCGCCGCCACCGCCGCCTCGGCCAACCCGCTGCTGTCGACCCTCGTGACCGCGGTCGGCGAGGCCGGCCTGGTCGACACCCTCAACAGCGACGGCCCGTTCACGATCTTCGCCCCGACCAACGACGCCTTCGCTGCGATCGACCCGGCGGTGCTCGATGCCGTGCTGGCCGACACCGACCTGTTGACCACCGTGCTCACCTACCACGTCATCGGTGGCGAATCGCTCGGTGCCGACGACCTGGCCGACGGCAGTTTCGTCACCGTGCAGGGCGACGAGGTGACGGTCGGCGCCGACGGCACGATGATCAATGACGCCACGGCGATCTGCTCCAACGTGCCGGTCGCGAACGGCACCGTGCACATCGTCGACCAGGTGCTTCTCCCGCAGGACGCCATCGACGCCATCACCGCCATGAGCTGACGCCTGGCCCAGGCCCTGCGCCTGTCCCATCCCCCCTGGTCACGGCCACGGTCCCACCCTCAGCATCCGCCGCTACCGGTCGATGCTCAGAGGCGGGACCGTGGCCGTTCGCGTGAACGGTTCGGGTCCGCCGCCAATGGCCCTCCCCTATCACCGCAACTCACTGGCACTCGCCGCCTCGATGTCCGTCGCCGCCGCTGCGGGGACCTGGTTCGTTCGCGGCGGGGCGGCCCCGATCGAGACCGGTGTCCAGTGGTGGCACGTCGCTGTCGTCGTCGCCTTCGTCGAGCGGTTTGCCGTGCGGGTCCAGTTCCGACGCCAGGTGCAGTCGATCTCGCTGGGCGAAGCGGTGCTGGTCCTGGCCCTGATGTGCACCTCGCCGCTCGGTGTGGTGACCGGACGCGCCATCGGCGGCATCCTCGCACTCGTCGCCCGCCGGGTCCGAGGCTTCAAGCTCGTCTTCAACGGCGCCCGGTTCTGGATGGAGGGCGCCGTCGCCGCCGGACTCGTGCAGTGGTGGGCGTCCGGCCGGGCCGCTGACACCACCTGGCTCCTCTCCGCCGTCGCCGTGATCGTCGGCTCAGCGCTCGCCACCGCCGCCGTCTCGGCGGTCATCGCCTTCGAGGACTCGAGCCGCCAGGGCGGCCTGCTGGCGTCGATGTCGCGCTCGCAGTTGATCCTGACGGTCGGGGTGACGACGCTCACCACCCTCGGCGGCGTCGCCGTGCGGGCCCAACCCCTCAACGGGGTGCTCGTCGTCGTGTTCCTGGTGGCCGCCAACGTGGCGCTGCGTGACCACATCGAGGTCAAGCAGCGCCTCGCCGACCGCGAGACCGCTCAATCCTTCACCACTGCCCTCGAACGTCTCACCGACCCCGACGAGGTGGCCGTCACGGCACTTGCCGAGGCCGCCCGGCTCCTGCGCGCTCAGCGCGGCTGGATGCTACGGCCCGACCCCGATCGGGCCGGCTCCGAGATGCTCGTGTGGGCCGACGACCAGATCGTGACCCGGCCGACGACCGACGCGGTTCGGGCCCTCGTCGGCCGGCCTGGGCGAGCCGAGCTGGTGCGAACCACCGCCGAGCAGCTCGACGGGCACGCCACCCCCGGCCAGCGCATGGTCGCCCTCGCCGCCACCGTCGCCCCGAGCGGCCTGGCGTTCGTGCTCGGCGATCGACACGGCCCGGCGGCCTTCGACGCCGCCGATCGAGAACAGTTCGAGATCCTGGCCCAGCACACCGGCATCGCCTTGGCCAAGGCCCTGGCGATGGAACAGCTCGACCACGAGGCCAGCCACGACAGCCTCACCGGCCTCTACAACCGCGACGGCCTCGCTCGGGCGATCCGCCAACGCGACGGCGAGGCGCTGGTCGAAGGCGCGTTGTTGGTGTTCGACGTCGACCGGTTCCAGATGATCAACGACACCCTCGGCCACGGACACGGCGACCGGGTGCTGAGCGAGCTCTCGAATCGGGTTCGATTGGTCGCGCCACCGAAGGCCGCGGTGTGTCGGCTCGGCGGCGACGAATTCGCCGTGTTCCTGCCCGGCGCGACGCCCGATGGCGCGGCCCGGGTGGCTGCCGACCTTCACGAGGCGTTGCGTCGGACCATGACGATCGAGTCGGTGACCCTCGAGGTGACGGCGTCGATCGGCATCGCCCGGACCGACGACGAGTTCACCGGCGGCCACGACATGAACGACCCGTTCCACCGGTTGCTGAGCGGCGCCGACATCGCGATGTACCACGCCAAGCGCAACCACCTCGGCACGGCGCACTACAGCCCGACGATCGACAACCACTCGCTGCGCCAGCTCGGCATGCTCGTCGAGCTCCGGCGAGCGGTCGAGGATCGGAAGCTGCAGGTCTGGTATCAGCCGAAGGTCGACGTGTCGTCAGGACGGATCGTCGGGGCCGAGGCCCTCGTGCGCTGGATCCATCCCGACTTCGGATTCGTGCCACCCGACGAGTTCATCTCGGCGTGCGAGACGACGGGCCTGATCCGCGATCTCACCGAGCTGGTGCTGTCGATTGCGTTCGACGACACCAAGCGTTGGCAGGCCGACGGTCATCCGGTGCCCGTGGCGGTCAACCTGTCGGCCCGCAACCTCCTCGAGACCGACCTCGCCGAACGCATCTGTCGCCTGGCCGACGAGGCCGAGGTGCCCCGCGACCTCGTGTCGTTCGAGATCACCGAGACCGCGGTGATGGACGATCGGGAGCGCGTGGCGGCGATCCTCGAGGAACTGCGGGACGCCGGCTTCCGCATCGCCATCGACGACTACGGCACCGGCCAGTCGTCGCTCCGCTACCTCCGGGACCTGCCGGTCGACACCCTCAAGATCGATCGGGCGTTCATCGATCGGATCGACGAGAGCCCGGCGCTGCAGACGATCGTGGCCTCGACGGTCGACCTGGCGGCCAAGCTCGGACTCCAGGTGGTGGCCGAGGGCATCGAACGACCGGAGGAGCTGCACGTGCTCCAACGATTCGGCTGCGACATGGCCCAGGGCTACCTGTTCTCCCGGCCGGTGAAGGCCGCGGAGTTCGCCGAGTGGCGCGACGTCTGGCTCGCGGGCGCGGCCGACGAGCACTTCGCCGACCGCCTCGTCTGACGCCGGCGGCCCGGATTCCCCGTGAACGCTAGGGCCGACCGGCGCCCGGCACAGCCACCTCGACGACCTCGATCCGTCCCGTGGCCGGGTCGGTGGTGCGGTCCGGGTGGCTGTCGTCGGCGGTGCACATGAACAGGTGACGACGCTCGGGACCGCCGAGCATGCAGGCGAAGGCCGGGCGACCGGTCTCGACGACGTCGAGCACCTCCCCACCCTCGGCGATGCGATGGCAGCCCCCTTCGCGGGGCTCGGCGATCCACACGGCGCCCTCGGCGTCGAGGCAGATGCCGTCGGGCACGAGTCCACCGAGGTCGGCCCACTGCCGACGGTTGCTCAACGACCCGTCGGCCTCACGGTCGAAGGCGACCAGATCGCGTCCGACGCTCTGCCCGACGATCAGCGTGCCGTCGGGCGTGATCACCGAACCGTTGGGGAACAGCATGTCGGCGGCGCCCAGCCGGGCCGAGCCGTCGGGTTCGACGATCACGATCTCGGCCGGCGCCACCGTCGGCGGCTGGTCGGGCCCGTGGAGGTCGAACCCGAAGTTGCCGACATAGGCCCGTCCGGTCTCGTCGACGACCATGTCATTGCAGTGCCACGACGCCAGGTCCCACAGGTCGGCGTGCACGACCAGGGAACCGTCGGGCTCGAGCCGCAGGAGCTTCCGGTCGAACATCGACACGACGAGGAGCCGACCATCCGGGAGGAAGCCGAGGCCGGACGGGTCGCCGTCGAGTTCACAGATCGTCTCGACGTTGCCGTCGAGGTCGACCGCCTGCACCCGGTGGAGGTGCATGTCGGAGAACCAGAGGCGGCCGTCGTGCCAACGAGGTCCCTCGCTGAAGGCGAGACCGTCAACCAGGGTGCGGGGTGCAACATCGGGCATCCTGGCAGTGTGTCAGAGCTAGACGTTGGGATCGATCCGGGCCGCTGGGAGCGGCTGGTCGACGCCACGCCCGGGATCGATCCGTGGTGCTCGGGACCCGACTGGGTCGTGCCGGCGTTCGCGGCCTACGCCCCCGAGGGGGCCGAGCCGTGGGTCGACGACCACGGCGAGCTCGGCGCAGCCCTGCTCGCCCGCTATGGCGGCGCCCCCGACAGCCTCACCGATCTCGAGACGCCCGTGATCCTCGCAGGGCTCGAACCGCTCTGGGGCTTCGCCTGTCCCCTGATCGGCCCGGACCCCGAACGCCTCCTCGAGGCCCTCGTGCGGCGCCTCGCCGACGACCCGACCTGGCATCGTGTAGTGCTGCCCGGGTTCGTCGACCCCGAACGGCTCCGCACCCTCGCCCTCCACCTGTTCGACCTCACCGAACGCCTGGCCGCCCGCTCGCGGGGCGGGCCCCTCGAGGTCGGGTTGGCCGAAGGCATCGCCCGACGCGTCGTCGACCTCGAGGGCGACGCCGCCGCATGGTGGGACCGCCGCGGCAGCAAGTTCCGGCGCAACCTGCGGCGCGCCCGACGTCGGGCCGACGAGGCCGGGGTGACGTTCGTCGATCTCGACGCCGACGACGACGGCTCCCTGATCGACCGGTTGGTGGCGATCGAGGCCCAGGGCTGGAAGGGGGCGGAGGCGTCGGGCATCGCGTCCCCCGACATGCAGCGGTTCTACCGCGAGATGGTCGGTCGGCTCGACGAGGCGGGCCGGCTGCGAGCCTCGATCGCCGTCGACGCCGACGGGCGCGACCTGGCCTTCATCCTCGGCGGCGTCCGGGGCGACGTCTATCGCGGCCTGCAGCTGAGCTACGTGGCCGACGCCGCGTCGTTGTCGCTCGGCCACCTTCTGCAGTGGCGAGAGGTCGAGGCGTTGGCGGCGGCGGGCCTTCGCACGTATGACCTCGGCATGGAGATGGACTACAAAGCCGGCTGGAGCGACCGCCTGGTCGCCTCCCACGTCTTGGTCCTGCAGCGCACTTGGTGAGTAGCGTGACCGCGATGAGCGATTCCCCTGAAGAAAACGCCCCCCGTTCGTTCCCCAAGGCCGACCTCGGCCGGGTCGGGATCTGGCAGGGCGTGTTCGACGCCCACCCCGCCGGTCGGGTGCGCGAAGCCGTGGCCGAACTCGAGGAACAGGGGTGGGGGTGTGTGTGGATCCCCGAGACCGTGTCACGTCACCCGTTCGTGTCGGCCGGCACCCTGCTCGGCGCCACCAGCCGGATCAAGGTCGCCACCGGCATCGCGTCGATCTGGGCTCGCGACCCGATGAGCACCCAGAGCGCCACGATGAGCCTCAACGAGGCCTTCGACGGACGCTTCGTGCTCGGCCTCGGCGTCAGCCACCACACGATCACCGAGTGGGTCCGCAAGCACGACTACTCCAAGCCGCTGTCGACGATGAAGGCCTACCTGGAGCAGATGGACAAGAGCATGTACCGTGCGCCCGCTCCGGCCCAGGAGCCGACCCGGGTCCTCGCCGCCCTCGGCCCGAAGATGCTCGAGCTGTCGGCCAGCCACGCCGACGGCGCTCACCCCTACTTCGTGCCCGTCGAGCACACCCCCATCGCCCGTGACGCCATCGGGCCCGACAAGCTCCTGGCGGTCGAGCAGATGGTTGTGCTGTCGGAGGACCCGACCGAGGCACGAGCGATCGCCCGCCAGCACATGGAGATCTATCTCGGCCTCCCCAACTACGCCAACAACCTCAAGCGCCTCGGGTTCACCGAGGAGGAGATCACCGGCGCCGACGACCGGGTCGTCGACGCCATCGTGGTGTGGGGATCGGTCGACGACATCAAGGCGCGGGTGCAGGCCCACCACGACGGCGGGGCCGATCACGTGTGTGTTCAGGTGCTCGGTGCCGACCCGACCGCGATTCCTTCGGCACAATGGGCAGAGTTGAGCGAAGCGTTGGTCGGCGACTGACCTTCGCCGTCGGCACCACCCACCGTCCGGAGACCCCTCGATGACCACGAACCAGATCCTGTTGCTCTGCGCCGGCGCCCTCGTGCTCGGCCTGATCGCCGTGGTGATCGACCGCCTCAACTTCCCGCAACGCAAGTTCGTGGCGAAGCAGGTGGAGGTGGATCTCGGGCATCGCACGCGTGATCGCACCGGCGCCCATATTCTCGACTACGAATCCCCCGAGGGGGACGACGAGCGCTGAGGGCGCCGGCGCGTTCGCGTGCCGCGATCCAGCACCACCACCCAGCAAGCAACAGGACGGGCGATGACCACGATCGATCTCTCAGACGGCCTCGACGACGAAGTGGAGGCCGCCAAGCTCGGCGCGATCGCGGTCGCCAAGGAGCTGCCGAAGCGGCTCAAGAAGCACAACCTCGTGGTGATCGCCGCCGGCATCGCCTTCTACGGCCTGCTGGCCCTCGCGCCGACGATGATCGCCCTGGTGTCGACCTATTCGATCGTGACCCCGGCCGACGAGGTCGCCAGCCAGATCGCCGACCTGACCAAGAACATCGAGGACAAGAACACCGCCGATCTCCTCCGTGACCAGGTCGAGACGGCTGCCAAGGAGGCGAAGGGCTCCGGCTACACCGCCCTCACCATCGGCATCCTCCTCGCCCTGTTCTCGGCCTCGGGCGCCGTCCAGAAGCTGATGTCGACGGTCACCCTCGCCTACGAGGCCGAGGAGAACCGCAAAGGTTGGCAGGTCCGCGGCCTCGCCTACCTGCTGACCGCCGGCGCCATCGTCGGCGTCGTGTTGCTCAGCTTCCTGCTCGGCGCCGTGCCCGCCCTCGCCTCCGAGGTCGGCCTCGGCAGCGCGGCCGCTCGGGCCGTCACGATCCTGGCCTACCCCGTCGCCTTCCTGGCGATGGCGTTCGGGCTGACCGTGCTCTACCGCTACGCCCCGGACCGGGCCCCGAAGACCAAGTGGATCAACCCCGGCGCCGCCGTCGGCACCCTGCTGTTCCTGTTCTTCGCCTTCGCCTTCACGATGTACTTCCGTCTCGCCGGAGCGATGCCGGCGTCGTACGGGATCCTCGGCACGGTCGCCGCCCTGATCATCTTCCTCCAGCTCGCCACACTGGCGGTGGTGCTCGGGGCCGAGACCAACTCGATCCTCGAGGGCTACCGAGCCACCGGGGTGGCGCCCGAGAAGGTCGACAAGAAGGTCGTCCGGGTGCCGACCGAGCCGCTCGGCTTCGGCAAGGCCGCCGCTGGCCTGGCGGCGATCATGATCCTGGGCCGCGGTTCGGGCGACTGAGCTTCCGGCGACTGAACCTCAGGCGACTGAGCTTCCAGCCGCCATCCCGGGTCAGCCGGCGGTGGAGTGGGTCGCCTCGACCACCCAGTTCACGGTGCCGACCGAACCGTCGGCCGAGTCGACGCCGGCCGAGATCGTGATGGCGCCCCGCAATTCCTGCCCGGGGGGCAGGGTGACGGTGCCGGTGCGGGCGTTGGTCACCGGGATGGCGCCCGAGTCGGCCTCGACGATGATCGGGGTCGGGTCCCACGAGCCGCCCGGGGTGCCGGGCCGGCCGAGGTCGCCGGTCGAGCCGATCGCCTGGGGCGTCGACGACAGGTAGATCCGGGCCGAGCGGTCGACCCAGTCGCCGGTGCCGACCGTGGCGTCGGCCACGAGGCTCACCTCGAGGGCGATGTCGCAGTCGTTCTGGAACCGGACCAGGTCGGTGTAGACCACGCGTGCGCCGCGCATGCCCCGAACCTCGAGGCCGGCCTCGAGCAGATTGACGCCGTCGATCTCCACGGTGTCGGCGGCCGGGTCGGCGCTGAACCCGCCGAGCGGCGATGTGGCCGTCGCGCCGGTGAACACGCCGTCGTCGGCGCCCGCGACCTTCGAGAAGCAGCCCTCGGCGCTGGTGATCTCGGCCTGCATCTGCTGCTGGACCACGAGACCCGCCATGGCGGGGGTGGCCACCACGAGGGTGGCGACGGTGGCCAGAGCGGCCCGGCGGGACAGACGCCCGAAGATCATCGGGAAGCCTCCTGGTTGGCAGGGTTGGAGCGAAGATTGCGGCGGAAGCCGGAGGTGGTGACCGGTCGACCGGCCGTCGGAACGGCCGTGGCAGGCGACGCCGCGTCGGGCAGGTCGTCGACCGCGACGGACCGGGTGAGAGCGGTCGGTTTCGACGTCTCGTGCGTCTCGCGATCAGGGCTGACGAACGACCGCTGGACGGCGCGAACGGCCACCGCACCGGCGGCGACGAGCAGCACGACCGACGCGAGGAGCCACGGGGCCGCGAGGGCCGAGACATCGGCGGCCGCCAGGCGCGAGACCTGGATCGCGAGCAGGGAGGCCGCCATCGGCAACGCTGACAGTCGGCCCGCTCGCTGGAGCGGGGCAAGAGAGGTCCGTCGGGCCGACACCACGAGCCAGGCGGCGAGGGCGGCGGCCCCGGAGGCGGCGGCGAGCGTGGTCACCGTGACGAATCGATCCGGTTCGGCGACGAGGGCCACGTAGGGCACTGCCGACCACAGGAAGCGGATCTCGGTCGTGACCGACAACAGGTTGGCCGTCAGCACGGTCACCACGGCGTTGCCGCCCAGCACGACGCCGGCGGCGTTGAGAGATCCCACCACCAGTGGGCCATAGTCAGGAAGCTCGTCGTCGACGACGGGCACGGTCAGCGCCATGGGTGCCTATCGGACGGTCGACCCGAATCATGATGGTTGCGTGGCGACGAGCGTCGATCAGCCACAGGCCAGCACCGCCCCACAGATCGCGGTGGCGGCCGGCGCCTGGGCCACGTCGCCCGGATCGACGCCGAGCGGCCGGTAGGCGAGCGACGCCACCCCAAGCACGACCCCGTCGCCGGTGATGAGGGGACCGCCGGCGAAGGCGCTGCCGACCGGCACCGTGTGCTGCAGACCGAGATCGGAGACGTCGACGTAGCTGCCCGGCACGGCGGTGGCGCCCTGGCCGCCGAGACCGCCGACCACGAACACCCGCCGACCGACCGCATCCCGGAGCTGGGCCTCGGTGGCAAGGGTGAGGGGCACGACCTCGGCATCGGTGACGAGGAGGGCGAGGTCGTTGCCCTCGTCCCAGGTGTGGAGCGTGGCGCCCACGCGCTGATCGCCCTTGACCAGGGTGATCGAAGGGGCGGGAGCGACCGTGGCAGAGCGGACCACCGAGAGGCTGGTGACCAGCGCGGTACCGCCGTCGTGGCCGGTGACGGCGAAAGCCGACCCGACCACCGGCACCCCGGCGTCGTCGAAGGTCTCGACGAGCCAGACGCTCTCCCCCACCGTCGTCGGCAGACCGACCACACCGTTGGCGTCGGCCGACCAGTCGCCGAGGGGCGCCAGCTCCTGTTCGATCTGTAGGGCGGCGTCGTCCGACAGGGCCTGCAGCGTTTCGGCGGCATCGGCGAACTCGGCCTCGAAGCCGTCGACGAACGCCGCGATCTGGGCTTCGTTCTGGGCGAGCCGGTCGTCGTAGTAGGCGTAGAACGCGGCCCCCGAGAAGGCGGCCCCCACGCCGAAGGCGAGGAACATCGTCGAGATGCCGATCACCGTGCGGGGCAGGATCCGATGGCGTCGCTTCTCACGCTGCGGGGCGAGCGGCACGAAGCCCTGGTGGAGTTGACGGCGGCGGCGCCACAACCGAGCCCAGCGCCCGGCCGGACGCACGAACGGAGCGACGCCTTCCTTCTTCGGCGCGTCGGTCGACGGGCGAGGCGTCTCGGCCGCTGGGCGAGGCGTGTCGGTCGATCGGCGCGTGCCCGAGGTCCGACGGGAGCCCGAGGCGCGACGGGTGCCGCTCGGGCGCTGCGAGGCCGTGTCGCGCTTCGATCGAGAAGGACGATCGGTCGTCTTGTCGGTGGTGGTGCGTTCGCTGCTCATGAGTCGATCACTCGTCGGGGGCCGCCGACGTGGTCGACGACGTGCTCGGGGTCGGGGTGGAGGTCGGTGTGGTGCCGGTGGTCGGGGTGGTGGGCGGCGCGACCGTGGTGGGCAGGGGTGGGATCAGTTCGGGGGTGGGCACCGCCGAGTACTCACATGGCCCGCCGCAGCCCGAGCCGGCGCCGGCCGGTGACCGCCGGGGGCCGGCCACCGTCTGCTCCCCGGTGACGGGGTCGACGTCGTCGGCGCTCTCGAACTGTTCGAGCAGGGGCGGCTCGGGGAACGCCTCGGGCGTCGTGCCGGCGAGGGCCGCGCTCATGAAGTTCGAGAAGGCGATCGCCGGATGGCTGCCGCCGGTCACCTGGGCCACCCCGTTGAGGTTCCGCAGGGGCGCCAGCCCGTCGACGTGGCCCATCCACACGGCGGTGGCCAGCGACGGCGTGTAGCCCACGAACCAGGCGGCGGTGTAGTCCTGGGCGGTGCCGGTCTTGCCGGCGATCGGGTGGCCGGCGACGGCGGCCCGTGGCCCGGTCCCGCCTGCGACGACACCCTGGAGCACGGCGGTGACGTTGTCGGCGACGGCCGCCGACAACACGCGCTCGCTGACCTGGTTGGTGTTGTCGATCAACACGGCGCCGTCGGGACCGGTGACCCGCAGGATCGACAGGGGCTCGGCCCGTACCCCGTGGTTGGCGAACGTCCCGTAGGCCGACGCCATCTCGAGGGTCGACGACTCGGCCGATCCGAGGGCGAGGCTGGCGCCGTAGGGGGCCTCGGGATCGACCCGTTCCAGGCCGAGCTGGTTGGCCAGCTCGGCGGTCGGGGTGATGCCGATGTCGACGATCAGGCGGGCGAACACCGTGTTGACCGACGACGCCATCGCTTCGCTGAGGGTGATGTCGCCCCGGTCGGCGTGGTCGTAGTTGGAGATCGTGCACTGCTGACCGATGCAGCCCGGCATCACCCACTCGGCCGGGGCCGGGTAGATCGTGTCGGGTCCGAGGCCTCGTTGGAAGGCAGCTGCGAGCACGATCGGCTTGAACGACGATCCGGGCTGGAAGCCGGTGGTGCCGCCGATGGCGAGGTTGACCTGGCTGGCCGCGTGGTCTCGGCCGCCGACCATCGCCAACACCTCGCCGGTCGCCGGGTCGAGGGAGACGAGGCTCATGTCGACCGGGAACTCGGTGCCCTCGAGCCGAACGGCCACCGCGGCCTCGGCCGCCTCCTGCAGCGGGGTGTCGATCGTGGTCTCGACGGTGAGCCCGCCGCGGTAGAGGAGGTCCTCACCCAGTTCGTCGAGGAGCTGCTGTTCCACCCAGTCGACGAAGAACGGATGGTCGACGGCGCCCTTGACCGCCGGCGGCACGACCACGGTGACCGGGCCCGAGGGCAGGGCCTCGCTGTCCTGCAGCCAGAGCTGCCGGGCGGCGTGACGTTCGAACTCCTCCACGGTCAGCCGGCCGGTGTCGACCATCGACTGGAGCACGAGGAGCCGTCGGGCTTCGGCGGCTTCGAGATCGACCCGGGGCGACAGACGGGTCGGGGCCTGCACCACGCCGGCGAGGGTGGCGGCCTGGGAGACGTCGAGGTCGGCGACGGCCACCCCGAAGTAGAGCTCGGCGGCGGCGCCGAGTCCGTAGGCGCCCGAGCCGTAGTAGCTCGACTCGAGATACGCGAAGAGGATCTCGTCCTTGCTCATCCGTCGTTCCAGCTCTGTGGCCAACAGCGCCTCACGGAACTTGCGCTCGAAGGTCTGCTCGCCGCTGAGGTAGACGTTCTTGATGTACTGCTGGGTGATCGTCGAGCCGCCCTGGGCGATCCCGCCGACCTCGAGGTTGGTCCGGGCCGCCCGCACCACGCCTTCGAGATCCACGCCCGGGTGTTCGTAGAAGCGCTGGTCCTCGATGGCGACGATGGCGTCGAGCATCACCTGGGGCACGTCCTCGGGGAGGATCTCGACCGTCCGGTCGAAGCCCCGGTAGACGCCGATCAGGTCGCCGTCGCGGTCGTAGACGGTCGACGGGACGGCGCTCACCTCGGGACGCTCGTCGGGGAGCTCGCCGGGGAGCGGCGCGAACAGCAGGGTCCCGGCGGCGACGGCGCCCGCGACCGGCGGCACGACCAGCGCCGCGAGCGCGATCGCCATCACCACGCGAACCAGGGCGCCGAGCCCGGCGCCGAGCCGCGAGCGCGGCCGGAACCGGTCGAAGGGGTCGACGCGCCGGGTCACGGTTGGTCCTCGAGCCCGTCCGCTGGCTCAGCCGTCGGTTGGCAGCCGTCGCTGCGGGTGACCGTCCGGTCGGTGCGGCCGTCGATGGTGGCCGACACGGTGACCATCACCGGTCCGGCGGCGTCACACGACAGCAGCCAGCGGGCGGCGCCGGCGATGTCGGTGGCGACGACCGGCGCCGACAACACCCCGACGACGCCGGGCGTCTCGGGTTCGATCGGTTCGCCCGACTCGGGGTCGATCGTCGTCGGCGTCGGGGCGGGGGCGGCGAGGGAGATCGTGGCGTCGACCCCCACGACCGGGCGATGGACGATGCGGCCCTCGGCGTCGACGTGGCGGGTGGCCACGGTCGCCGCGATCGTCCACGGACTGCCGACGGTCGTCGTGTCGCCGTCGACGAGGGCGACGACCGGGCCGAGCGGCGCTCGTTCGATCACCGGCTCGTGTCGGGCGTCGGCGCCGGCCGCGACGAAGACCACCCGGCCGGCCCCGCTGGTGGCGACCGAGGGCACGTGGGCCCGGATCCGATAGCGACCACCGTGGATGCCCTCGAGCTCGAAGACGCCGGTCTCGTCGGCCTCGACGATGACCGTGCTGGTGCCGCCGGTGGTGATGCGCTCGATGACCACGACGGCGCCGGCGACCGGCCACCGCTCGGGCGGGGGGACGGCGTCGGCCGACAGGCCGACGAGGCTGGGGTCGTCGGTGCGGACGGCGCCCCAGAGCGAGGCGGTTCCGCCCTCCATCGCGGGGTCCGGGTCGGGGCCCAGCCCGATCGAGCGGTCGGCGGCGGCCGGGGCGAACGAAAGGGCGGGCGGCGGCTGCGAGTCGGCGGACCGGCGCTGGCGTTCGTAGACCGACGGGGTGGCTTCGGCTCGTTCGATCGTCACGTCGAGCCCGTCGAAGGAGGCGTTGGCCTCGGCCGTCGCGTCGACGGGGCGATAGGCCTCGATCACCTGCTCGCGCTGGGTCCAGCCCGCGACGAGGCCCACGGCGATGGCCAGGGCACCGAGGAGCTTCACGAAGCGCACCAACTCCTATCGGCCGAAAACCACGAAAACTGAGCCCGAAGGCCCAGTCCTCGTGGTTCGTTCGACCGGGGCGGGGGCCTCGGTCGGCGATCGGTTCAGCTCCGGCAGAGTCCGGAGCGACGACTCACTCGACGTCGATGAAGATGCACTCGCCGGGGCACTCCTCGGCGGCTTCGATCGTCCGCTCGAGGCCGTCCTCGGGGATGCGGGCCATGCCCTCGGCGCCGGCCGGGTTGGCGTTGCCGTCGAAGAGCTTCTCGGCACCGAAGTGTTCGGAGGCTTCCTTGACGTAGTAGAGGCCGTCGTCGAGGCCGAAGAAGATGTCGGGGGCGATCTCGGCGCAGAGACCGTCGCCAGTGCACAGATCCTGGTCGATCCAGACCTTCACCATTTGTGTTGTACCTCTCGTACGAAGATGCGTTTCCGGGCCCGGGGAAACCCGGCCGTCCCGTGAACCATCGGCGGCGGCCGAGGCTCGATGAGCCTGCTCGGGGTTCGAAGAGCATGTGGGCTCCTGGTGGCAGCCACCGGAAGCCTGAGCGGTCCGGTCGGCCGGACAGCCCGGGTGTAGGTTACCGCTCATGGCCAGGGTTTTCGGCATCGCGATCCGAAACGGCCGCTGATGCGGCGCCGTCTCAACGAGGTGGAGGTGTTGCTGTGGCAGTTGGGGCACCACCCCCTGCTCAGCTCGACGATGGGCGCCGTCATCGAACTCGACCACCCTCCGCGTCGCGATGACACGGTCCGTGTGGCACGACACGCGGCGGCCAACGTGGCCGGACTGCGTGAACGGGTCGCCGAACCGCTGTCGCCGATCACGGGCGCGCTGACGTGGGAGCCCGACCCCGACCTCGACTTCGACCATCACGTGAGGTTCGTGCGGCTGGAGGCCAACAGCCCTCGCCGGGAGCTGCATCACCTGGCGGCCCAGATCCTGGCCGACCCGTTCGACACCAGTCGGCCGCTCTGGCAGATCACCGTGGTCGGCGGGCTGCGGGGCGGCCGTGGCGCCCTCGTGGCGAAGCTGCACCACGCCATCGCGGATGGCCAGGGGGCGCTGGCGTTGGCCGCCCATCTGTTCGGGTTCAGTGCCGATCAGCCCCTGCCGGCCGAGGTCGATCTCGAGCCGCTCCTGCACGGCGCCGCCGACGCGCACGGCGGAGTCGGTGAGCCGCCGCGGAGCAGCCGGTTCGGCAGCGGGTTGCTCCACCGGTTGAACGACGCCGCCGGCTTCGTCATCGACCCGCGGTCGGTGACCGGCGCCGGCGTCGAGATGGTGCAGACCGCGCGCCGGATCACCGACGGCGGGGACCGGACCCGGTCGCCGCTGTGGCAACGGCGGTCCCGCAACCGCCGGCTCCACACGATCGATCTCGACCTCGACGCGCTGCGCGACGCGGCCCGCCGCCACGACACCACCCTCAACGGGCTGTTCGTGTCGCTGGCGGCCGACGCCGTGGTCGCCCACCACGAACGCCACGGCGTGGAGGTTCCGGGGGTGTCGGCCTCGATGGTGGTGTCGCGACGCAGCGACGCCGACGGGGCCGAGGACAACGCCGTGGTGCCGGTGCCGATCACCGTGCCGGGGAGCGGCGCCGAACTCGGCGATCGCCTGGCGGCGGTGGCGGCCCTGACCAAGACCAAGGCGGGCGCGGCGCGCGGATCGGTCGACGTGATGGGGATCGCCGGCGGCCTGGTGGGCTACGTGCCGGCGGCGCTGACCGGGGCGGTGGCCCTCGGTCAGACCTCACAGGTCGACCTGGCGACCTCGAACGTGCCCGGCCCGCCGGCGCCGATCTGGTTCGCCGGCCGACGCGTCCGCTCGTTCGTGCCGGTCGGGCCGTTGATGGGCACCGCGGTCAACCTGACGCTGTTGAGCTACGACGGCTCTGCCGCCGTCGGTGTTTCGGTCGACCCGGCGGCGGTCGACGACCACACCGGTTTCGCCGCCGACCTGGCCAGGAGCTTCCAGCGCGAGGTCGGCGGCGCCGTCGGGCGCACGTGAGCGCGTGCCGTCGGGCGGACGTGAGCGACCGGCGGTCGCGGTAGGTTCGCGGTCGATGACCGAGCTCACGTTCCCGCGCCAGCACGCCGCCACGCGACGCTTCACGCTCGGGGTGCCCCGCAACCTGTCGCTGTCGCCCGACGGGGCGCGGCTGTTGTTCCTCCGCTCGGCGGCGGGTGACGATCCCCAGCTGTCGTTGCTAGAGCTCGACCTCGCGACCGGCGACGAGCGGGTGGTGGCCGACGCCGATTCCCTGGCCGGCGACCAGCCCGAACTCACCCCGGCCGAACGAGCCCGCCGCGAGCGCCAGCGCGAGAGCGCCGAGGGCATCGTCGCCTACACCACCAGCCGGGATCAGTCGGTGCTCGTGTTCACGCTCGGCAGTGAGCTCCACGCCGTGGTCGAGGGCCGACACCGAGTGCTGCCGACGGTCGGATCGATCTTCGACCCCGTCGTGTCACCCGACGGCCGCCGCGTCGCGTACGTCAGCGAGGTGGCGCCCGAACCGACCGATGCCGGCGCCGAGCGCTGGGTGAAGGGCCTGTGGGTCGTCGCCACCGACGGCGCGAGCGAGGCGACGCTGTTGCGGGGCGACGACGACCCCCTCGTCTCCTGGGGTCGGGCGGAGTTCGTCGCCGCCGAGGAGATGGGCCGTGCTCGCGGCTTCTGGTGGTCGCCCGATGGCGAGTGGCTGTTGGCGGCCCGTGTGTCCGAGCACCCGGTGGAGCGCTGGCACATCGCCGATCCCGCCAATCCGCAGACCACGCCGAACGAGATCCGCTACCCGGCCGCAGGCACCGCCAACGCCTCGGTCACCCTCGACCTGATGCCGGTCGGCCGGCCCTACCAGACGACCGGCGCCGACCGCGAGCTGCCCGATTGGAGCGCGCCGAGCGACGGTGCTCCCGATGGGTTCGAGTACCTGGCCAACGTGGTGTGGGCTCCGGGCCACGATCCGTTGATCGTGCGGCAGACCCGGGATCAGCGAACGGTGGAGGCCGTCGAGTGGGTCGGGGTGACCGATCCGGCGACTGGTACCCGACCCGCGCGTCGGACCCTGTTGACCGACCCGGTGTGGGTCGAACTCCTGCCGGGCTCGCCCAGTTGGGCAGGAGACGAGCTGCTCACGATCCGCGACTGCACCGGCGAGGGCGTGCGGGCGCTGTTCGCCGACGAGCGGCGGCTGTCGGGCGACGACCTCCAGGTCCGATCGATCGTCGGGGCGGAACCCGCCGCCGGCGACCGGCCGGGCACCGTGATGGTGACGGCGTCGCCGAGCGACGACCCGACCTCGGTCCACGTCGGCCGGGTTCGGTTGGACGGTTCCTCGGTCGAGGCCGGCTGGGACCCGTTGACCACCGAGCCCGGCGTCCACGGCGCGCGCCTCGGCGGCAGCGCCGTGGTGATCACCTCGCAGGTGCCGGAACGACCGGGCACCGAAACGGTCGTCCACCACGCAGCCGGGGTCACGACCGTGCCCGACCGGGCGACCGCGCCGGCGTTGCGGGCGGTGCCCCACTTCTTCGCCGCCGGCCAACGCCGCTTGGCGAGCGCCCTGATGTTGCCCGGCGGCGTCGATCCCGCCGACTACGACGGGCCCCGTCTGCCGGTGCTGCTCGACCCCTACGGTGGCCCTCACGCCCAGCGAGTGCTGCGGGTCCACAACGCCCACACCGTGTCGCAGTGGTTCGCCGACCAGGGATTCGCCGTGCTGGTGACCGACGGTCGGGGCACGCCGGGCCGAGGTCCCGACTTCGAACGCGAGGTCTGGGGCGACCTCGCCGAGCCGGTCCTGGTCGACCAGATCGACGCCCTCGACCACGCCCTCGACGCGTGGCCCTTCCTCGACGGCGGCCGGGTCGGCATCCGCGGCTGGTCCTTCGGCGGCTACCTGTCGGCCCTCGCGGTGTTGCGTCGACCGGACCGCTTCCACGCCGCGGTGGCCGGTGCGCCGGTGACCACCTGGGACCTCTACGACACCCACTACACCGAGCGTTACCTGGGCCATCCGGCCGACCACGCCGAGGCCTACGAACGCACCGACCTGCTGGTCGAGGCCCGCGCCGCCGCCGCGGCCGACCGACCGGTGCGGCCGCTGCTCATCGTGCACGGTCTGGCCGACGACAACGTCGTCGCCGCCCACACGCTGCGGCTGTCGTCGGCCCTCCTCGAGACCGGGCGGGCCCACAGCGTCCTGCCGCTGTCTGGTGTCACCCACATGACCCCCCAGGAGGTGGTGGCGGAGAACTTGTTGGGGTTGCAGCGCGACTTCCTGTCCGCCAGTCTCGTCTGAGCAATTGTCCCTTCTTCGATTCGTGCGTCCCCGTCGCTCCGTCGATCTCCCTCCTCCAGCCGATCCGAGACCGCAGTGCCCGACGATCTCGCACAACTGACCCCCGACCTCGCCTCGGTCGGTTGGACGGTCGAACACGACCGCTGGATCGGCGACGACGAACCGGAGGCGAAGGGTCGGATCGCTCGGACCACTCGCGGCTTCTCGCTGGTGTTCACGGGCGGGGCGGCAACGATGGCGGCGTCGAGTTCCGTGCGCTCCCGGATCGGCACGGCCCCTGCCACCGGCGACTTCGTCACGGTCGTCGACGACCCCGACGACGGACCATCGATCGATCGGATCGCCCCGCGTCGCACGGCGTTGAGCCGACGAGCGCCGGGGCGTGTCCCGATGGAGCAAGTGTTGGCGGCCAACGTCGACGACGTGTTCGTGATGCACGGTCTCGATCGCCCCCTCAACCTGCGGCGGCTCGAACGTCAGCTCGTGATCGCCTGGCAGAGCGGGTCGACGCCGTTCGTGCTGCTGACCAAGGCCGACGAGGTCGCCCACCACGAAGAGGCGGTGGCTCGGGTCGAGGAGATCGCGCCCGGAGTGGAGGTGCTCGCGATCTCGACGATCACCGGCCGCAACATCGATCGGGTGCGGTCGCGTTTCACCGGGACCCGGACGGTGGCCCTGCTCGGCTTGTCGGGGATCGGGAAGTCGACGCTCGTCAACGACCTGTCGGGTGGCGTGGTGCAGCGCACCGGCGAGGTGCGGGCCTCGGATCGACGAGGGCGACACACCACGGTCACCCGGGACCTGATCCCCCTTCCCGACGGCGGGATCGTGATCGACACCCCCGGGATCCGCGAGGTCGGATTGTGGCAGGCGGCCGACGGGCTGGCGAAGGCGTTCCCCGAGGTGGCATCGGCGGCCGGAGGGTGCCGGTTCGCCGACTGCGACCATGCGAACGAGCCGGGCTGCACGGTGCGCGAGGCGCGCGCCGACGGGCTGATCGACGAACGTCGTCTCGATCACTGGAAGGAACTGCGCGCCGAGCTGGACCTGCAGGACCAACAGCTCGTCGACTTCGATCGCCGGGCCGAGTCGCGCTCACGAGCCGACGCCGAACGCCGCCGCGACGGCGAACGCCCCCGCAAGTCGAAGCGGGGGAAGGGACGAGCGAAGCGGCGTTGATGCCGTGGACGACCACTCGCCGTGGCCGAGGTGCCATACTCGGGTCAGACCGTGGAAAGGTGGTCCGGGAGATGACCGACGAGCGCAAGCCGGTGGCCAGAGCGACATTTGGGGCAACCCCTCGGCGACGAGCGATCGGCGCGCTGCTGCTCGCTGCGGTCACCGTGAGCGCGAGCGCATGCGGACGCGACGGAGGTGACGACGAGATCGGCGTCGGCGGCACCACGTCGATCCGGATCACGACCACCACCGCCGTCAGCCAGACGGTGACGTCGCCGCCGACGACGGTGCAGCTCACCTACATCATCCAGTCGGGCGACTCGTTGTCGGTGATCGCCGAGCGGTTCGGGATCTCCACCAAGGAACTCGCCGACTTCAACGCCATCGCCGACGTGCACGCGATCCAAGTCGGCCAGGAGCTGGCGATCCCGCCGACGACGGCGGCCCCGGCGACGACGGCTTCGACCGCCGCGACGACCACCTCGGCGCCCGGCTGAGATCGCCAGACAATTTTCTGCAATTGTTGGTATTGCCCAATTGCCGATCGGAAAAGTCGGGTTTAGGGTGGGCGGGCAAGCAAGTCCACTGACTCCACCACGAACCTGAGGTTCCCCATGGCACTTCGACTCGGCGACATCGCCCCCGACTTCACGGCTGAGACCACCGAGGGCACGATCTCCTTCCACGACTGGAAGAAGGACTCCTGGACCGTCTTCTTCTCGCACCCCAAGGACTACACCCCGGTCTGCACCACCGAGCTCGGCTACACCGCCAAGCTCAAGGACGAGTTCGACAAGCGCAACGTGAAGGCCATCGCCCTCAGCGTCGACTCGGTCGAGGACCACAACGGCTGGGTGGGCGACATCGAGGAGACCCAGGGCACCGCCGTCAACTTCCCGATCATCGCCGACCCCGAGCGGACGGTCGCCGATCTCTACGACATGATCCACCCCAACGCCAGCGACACGCTGACGGTGCGGTCGGTGTTCATCGTCGACGCCAACAACAAGATCCGCCTCACCCTCACCTACCCGGCCTCGACCGGCCGTAACTTCAACGAGATCCTGCGCGTGATCGACTCGCTGCAGCTCACCGACGGCTACAAGGTCGCCACCCCGGTGAACTGGGAGCACGGCGACAAGGTGATCGTGTCGCCGGCCCTGTCGGACGAGGAGGCCACCGAGCTCTTCCCCGCCGGCTTCGAGAAGGTGAAGCCCTACCTGCGGGTCACCGAGCAGCCTGGCTGACGGCGTCGGAGCCGGCGACCAGTCGCCACAATCGGAGCCAGCCGTCGGCGTCGACGCCGACCGCTCCGAGGGCGGCCACCGCCGGCTCCACCTCGTCGCCCGAGCACACGGCGACAGCCAGGTCGAGCATTCTCGGCGTGAGTAGGTCGTCGGTGCCCGACAGTTCGGCCCTGGCTTCGGCCAGGGCCTTGTCGCGTCCGGGCACGTCCCACTCCCGGGCACGGATTGCAGCGATGGCGACGTGGGCGTGCACCCGATCGAGGTAGCTGCCCTGGGCGCCGAGCACGGTTGCGGCCCGTTCCTCGGCGCGAGGCAGGTCACCGGCGGCGATGTCGACCAGGGCGGCCGCCACGACGCCGTGGCTGCCATCGACCTCGAGGCTCGGGGCGTCGCTGACGGCGGCGGCTGCGGTCTCCACATCGCCGAGTTGGAGGTGGGCGAGCGCCACCGATGCCCGCAGGTCGGAGTCGCCGAGCGAGCCGGCGAGGTCGCTGCGCCCGGCGCTGTTCCCCCCGAGCGCGGCGTGGCGTGCCCACCAGTCGAGCACTCGGCCCGGCTCGCCGACGCGGGCGGCCGATGCGGCGTTGACCACGGCGGCGGCGCGGCGTGAGCCGGCGTCGTTGGCCCGCTCGGCCAAGAGGGAGGCGGCCTGAAGCTTGGCGCTGCCGTCGGCCAAGCGAGCCCGCGAGACGAGGGCGCGACCCTCGACGCTCAGGCTCGTCACCATCGTCGACACGTCCTCGGCCCGTTCGGCCGTCTCGTAGGCCCGGGCGGCGAGGTCGCGGGCGTTGCCGGCCTGTCCGGCCCACAGGGCGAGGGCGGCGTCGAGCTGAAGCACGAGCGCTTCGGCCCACGGGTCGCCGCGGCGTCGGGTCTCGGGCAGCACCTCGTCGATCAGTTCACGAGCGGTGTCCCAGTCGTCGCCGTGGAAGGCGACCCACGCCTGGAGCCCGCGTGACAGGTTCCGACCGCCCCCGTCGTCGAGGGCGGTGAAGGCGGCGTCGGCCTCACGGGCGAGTTCGCCGGCCTCGTTCGGTCGACCGGTGCGGAACAGGTGGAGGCCGAGGCTGAGGGTCGCCCAAGCGGCGGCTCGTCGGTCGCCGGCCTTGCGGGCCGCGGCGCGAGCGTCGTGGAGGGCGGCGCGGGCGGCGTCGTCGTCGTCACGGGCGCCCTCGGTGAGGCCGAGGAGTCGGAGGGCCAGAGACTGGTGGCTGAGGTCGTCGAGCTGTTCGAGGTCGGTAGCGGCTTCGCGCAACTTGTCGGCGGCCCGGTCGAGATCGCCGGCGGCGCGATCGGCGTCGCCGTCGACGACCAGCACCTTCGCTCGGAGCAGGCGATCGTCGGCGACGAGGGGGCCGAGTCGTTCGATGTCTCGCCGGGTGCCGACGATGTTGCGGACCTCGCTGCGGGCTCGGGCCCGGCCGTAGAGGAAGTTGGCGCGATGGTCGTCGTCGTCGGTGATCCGCAGCGCGAGGGAGAACCACTCCTCGGCGTCGAGGGGCACCCCGGCGGCCAGGGCCCGCCAGCCGGCTTCGCCGAGCCAGTGCAACGACCGGTCGAGCACCTCGTCGGGGTCGACCCCGTCGAGGGTCCGCAGCTCGCCGAGCAGCTCGGCGGTGCGGGCGTAATGGGTGGCGATGGCGACCACGCCCGAGTTGCGGATCATGCCGGTGCCGAGGTTGTCCTCGAGGTAGCGGGCGATGCCGAGGTGACCGAGAGCGCGGGCGGCCTTGGTGAGGGTGCCGTAGGCGACGTCGCGCACCATGTCGGAGCGGAACTGGTAGCGCGACCCGCTCAGCTCGATCAGGTCGGCGGCGACCAGGTTGTCGATCTCGTCGTCGACGTCGTCCATCTGCTTCCACGACGACATCAGGGTCCGCAGGCCGCCGACCGTCGACGTGCGACCGAGCAGGGCGGCGCCCTCGAGCACGGTGCGGGTGCCGGGGTCGAGGGCGTCGAGCCGGGCCGAGACGATGCCGCGCAAGGTGTCGGGCAGGCGCTCGAGGCGGCCCGATGCGAGCTCGGCCACGGCCGCCCCCTGATCGGGGGTGGCCTCGGTGGCGACGAGGGCCGACAGCTCCTCGAGGAAGTAGGGGTTGCCGTCGGCCCGGTCGACCAGGTCGGCCACGACCTCGTCGGGCAGGTCGACGTCGAACTGGGCGACGAGGCCGCGGGCGGCCTCGACGCCGAGCGAGCCGAGCTGGAGCACGAGCGAGCCGTGACGGCCGAGCAGGAGGTCGCTGCGTTCGAGGGTGCGGGCGGTGACGAACACCAGAAGCGGCTGCTTCGACAGCTCCCGCATCAGGTGGTTGATCAGCTCGAAGATCGCCTGGGCCGCCCAATGGCAGTCCGACAGGACGACGACGAGCGGCTGGCGCCGGAGCTCGGCCTCGATGAGAAGGGTCACGCCGAGCAGCACCTCGGCCCGGTTGCGGTTGCGTTCGCCGCCGCGCAACGACGTCGCGTAGCCGAGCACGTGGAGCAGCGAGGTGCCGACCCGCGACCGCATCGTCGTGGTCAGCGCCGGCGTGTTGGCGTCGAGGTAGCGCTGCACGGCTTCGCCGGCCGCTTCGAACGACTGGTCGGGCCCGATCCCGAACACCTGCCGCACGACCTCTGCGACCGGCCACCAGACGTTGGCCTCGCCGTAGGGAACCGAGCGCCCCTCGAGCACCTTGGCGCCCCACTGCGAGGCGATCATCGACGTCCCCACCTCGACCAGACGACTCTTGCCGATGCCGGCCTCGCCGAGCACGACGAGGGTCTGGGCTCGCTGCTGCTCGATGGCGAGGCGGGCCTGGGCGTGCAGGACGTCGAGCTCGAGGTCACGGCCGACGAAGTCGGTGGTGCGACGGTTCTTCACCCCGGGCGGGCGCATCGTGGCACGGGCGACGTAGGCGTCGAGGGCTTCCACCCGCCCCTTGGCCTCGAGACGACCGACCGAGTCGTACCCGATGGCCTCCTTGGTGGCCTGGTAGGTGGTCTCGCCGACCATCACCTGACCCGGCTCCGCCAGGCCTTCGAGGCGGGCGGCGGAGTTCATCACGTCGCCCATCGCGGTGTAGTCACCCCCCGAGATCGACGTGCCGACCAGCACCTCGCCGGTGTTGACGCCGACGCGGAGCTGCACCGGCAGCTCCAGCTCGGCACACATCTCGGCCAGCGTCTCCTGCATGCGGAGCCCGGCCCGAACGGCGCGTTCGGCGTCGTCCTCGTGGGCGACCGGCGCCCCGAACAGGGCGACGATGCCGTCGCCCAACAGCTTGTCGATCACGCCGCCGAAGGCCGTGATCTCTGCCGACAGGCGCTGGAACATGCGGTCGACCAGGCGCTTCACCTCTTCGGGGTCACGGTGTTCGGCGAGCGAGGTGAACCCCACGAGATCGCCGAACAGCACCGTGACGACACGGCGTTCCTCATCACCGCCGGCCTGCGGGGTACCGCAGTGGGGACAAAATCGGGCGGTGGCTGGAATGGCCTCGCCGCACGACGAACAGTGCACTCCCGCAGTCTAGGGAGCCGACATCACCTGAGGCGGGAGTTGTCATCCGGGTCGGGCACGGCACCGCTGGGAGTGGCTCACCCGTGAGGGGGACCCCCGATCCCCCGCCGAGGGGACGACGGCGGCGCCGACCGGGGCCTAGGTTCGGGGACATGGTCACCCCGCCGCGCCCCACCGTCTTCCCCGGGCTGCCCACGGCGTCGCGCCTCGGGCCCCTCGGCGTGCTGGCCGTCGACGGGGCCATGGCCCTGATCCTGATGAGCGTGAACGTGGCGATCGGCCTGTCGTCGCGGGTGTCGTCGAACCCCAACAACCGCCTTCCGGAAGCCTGGTGGGAGTGGGTGTTGCTGGTGCTGCCCCCGGCCGGCATCATCCTGCGCCGTCGAGCACCCCTCGTCGGCCTCGGCTTCACGCTGGCCGCCAACATGGTCGTCTGGGGCCAGGGGCTCCCGGAGTTCGGCGTGGCGATCGCCGTGATGCTCTACTCCGCCGTGCTCTACGGCCCACGACCGTGGAACCTCCGGGTGCCGATCGGGGTCGCGACCGTCCTGTGGCTCTACACGGTGTGGGGGTGGCTGAGCGGCATCGTCGACTTCTACGCCGTCCCGGTCGTCGCCGTCCTGGTCGGCGGCGGGATCCTGACCGCCATCAACTCGGCGACCCGTCAGGCCTACCTGGCCGAGGTCGAGCACCGGATCGCCCAGACCGAACGCCAGCGTCAGGCCGACGAGGACCACGTGATCTCCCAGGAACGGAGCCGGATCGCCCGGGAACTCCACGACGTGGTGGCCCACGGGTTGTCGCTGATCGTGGTGCAGGCCGGCGCCGCCCAACGCGTCCTCGACCGCGACCCCGACGCCGCCAAGGGAGCGCTCGGTCAGATCGAGGAGTCGGCTCGTTCGGCCCTCGGCGAGATGCGCCATGTGCTCGGCGTGTTGCGCAGCGACGACAGCGACGCCCGCAAGCCGACCCCGACCCTCGTCGCCCTCGACCCCCTCTTCGACAGCTACCGGCGGGGCGGCATGGTCGTCACGGCCCAACGGTCCGACGACGTGACCGAGCTCCCGGTGACCGTCGACCTCGGCGCTTACCGGATCATCGAGGAGGCGCTGACCAACGTCTACAAGCACGCCGGCCCGGGCGCCGAAGCCCACGTCCAGCTCGGCGTCGACGACGGCTGCCTGTCGGTCGCCGTGCTCGACAACGGCCGCGGCGCGTCGGCCGCCGGACCCGCCGACGGCAGCGGCTTCGGGTTGCGCGGCATGCGGGAACGGGTCGACGTGCTCGGCGGCTCGCTGCGCACCGGACCGCGCCCCGGCGGCGGCTTCGAGGTCCACGCCAGCCTGCCGATCGCGGCGGGAGCGCCCGCTCCTGCCGGGGGTCGGGCATCATGACCCGGATGCTGCGAGTCGTGCTGGTCGACGACCAGGAGCTGGTCCGCACCGGCTTCAGGATGATCCTCGAGTCGGAACCCGACTTCGTCGTGGTCGGCGAGGCGGCCGACGGTCGCGAAGCCGTCGAGCTGCTGGAGCGGTGCCCGTGTGACGTGGTGCTGATGGACATCCGCATGCCCCGGCTCGACGGCGTCGAGGCCACCGCGGAGGTGCGGGCCATGCCCGACGCCCCGAAGGTCCTGATCCTCACCACCTTCGACCTCGACGACTACGTGTTCCAAGCGCTGCGCAACGGCGCCTCGGGGTTTCTGTTGAAGGACACGCCGGCCGACGACCTCGTCGCCGCCATCCGGGTCCTCGCCGGCGGCGACGCCCTGCTCGCGCCGTCGGTCACCCGACGCCTGATCGAGGAGTTCCAGGACGGGGCGACCGGGCGGACCCGCCCGGTGCGGGGGCTCGACGACCTCACCGAACGAGAGCTCGAGGTCTTGATCGAGGTGGCGAAGGGCAAGTCGAACGTCGAGATCGGCGAGGCCCTGTTCGTCGGCGAGGCGACGGTGAAGACACACGTCGGTCGGGTGCTCTCCAAGCTCGGGGTGCGCGACCGGGTGCAAGCGGTCGTGCTCGCCTACGAGTCCGGGCTGGTCACCCCCGGCGCCGACACCTGACAGCCGGAACAGAAGTAGGTCGAGCGGGCGTGGATGCCCTGCACGATCCGCTCGATCGCCGTGCCGCAACGGGGACACGGACTGCCGGCCCGCCGGTAGACGGCGAGCCCTTCGGGCGTGTCGGTCGTGGTGATGCGAGCGCCCGACGACAGATTCGCTCGCAGCAGTCGATGGGCGGTGGCGACGAGTCGGCGTCGAGTGGCGACGTCGACCTCGGCAACCGGCACCCGCGGGTCGAGCCGCTCGGCGTGGAGCACCTCGCTCTTGTAGACGTTGCCGACCCCACAACAGATTCGCTGGTCGAGCAGGGCCTCGCCGATCGGCCGGCTGCCGTCGCCGGCGGTGGAGAAGCGGGCGACGGCGGCGTCGAGGTCGGGTGACGCGGTGGTGAGATCGGGGCCGAGGTGGCCGTGGCCGGTGCGGGCACCGGCCGACAGCAGCTTCACGTGGGGCGCCGAGAAGCAGACGGCCGTCCAGCCCGAGTCGGCGTCGATGCGGACACGCATCGCGCGCGCCGACCGCTGCCACCGCTCGCCGTGGCGGTAGAGATGCCAGCTGCCGGTCATCTTCATGTGGGTCTCGAGGGTCCGGGCCGGGCCGGGTTCGCCGAAGTGGACGAGGAGGTACTTGCCGACCGCCTCGACGTCGGTGATCAGGGTGCCGGGGGCCGGTCGAGGGCCGACGAGCCGGGGCGCTTCGAACCGTTCCACCCGATGGCCGGCCAAGGCCGGGTGCAACCGGGCGGCGCTCTTGTGGATCGTGTCGCCCTCCGGCATGGCTGCACTGTCGCGCCGATAGCGTCGCGACGGTGAACCGGAGCGGGAACGACAGCACCAGCCAGCCTCAGAGCGACAGCCCCGACTCGACCACCGGAGGGAACCCTGTTCCGTGGTGGCGTCGCGGCGTCGTCTACCAGGTCTACGTCCGGTCCTACGCCGACTCGAACGGCGACGGCACCGGCGACATCAACGGGCTGCGGTCACGGCTGCCCTACCTCGCCGAGCTCGGGATCGACGCCATCTGGGTCAACCCCTGGTACAAGTCGCCGCTCACCGACGGCGGCTACGACGTAGCCGACTACCGCGAGATCGAGGAGCGCTACGGCCACATCGACGACGCATTCGCCATGATCGCCGAGGCCCACGAGCTCGGCATCAAGCTCATCACCGACCTCGTCCCCAACCACACGAGCGACCAACACGCGTGGTTCCAGGAGGCGATCTCGTCACCGCCCGGCCACCCGAGCCGCGACCGTTACCACATCCGCCCGGGCAAGGGTCCCGATGGCTCCGAGCCGCCGACCAACTGGGTGAGCGTCTTCGGCGGATCGGCCTGGAAGCGGCTCGACGACGGCGAGTGGTTCCTCCACCTGTTCAACGAGCACCAGCCCGACCTCAACTGGACCAACCCCGAGGTGCGGGCCGAGTTCGAGTCGATCCTCGAGTTCTGGCTCGACAACGGCGCGGACGGGTTCCGGGTCGACGTCGCCCACGGGCTGGCCAAGGACCCGGCGTTCCCCGACGACGAGGAGGTGGCGGTGCTGTTGGCGTCGGCCACCCGCCCCGACCACCCGTTCTGGGACCGCGACGAGCTCCACCAGATCGTCCGCGACTGGCGGGCGATCCTCGACAGCTACGAGGGCGACCGGATGATGGTGGCCGAGGCGTGGGTCAACAGCCAGGACCGGCTCGCCCTCTACCTGCGGCCCGACGAGTACCACCAGTCGTTCAACTTCGACTTCCTCCAGACCGAATGGCGGGCGCCCGACATCCGGGCCGCCATCGTCGACGCCGTCACCAACGCCGCGGCCGTCGGTTCGACGCCGACGTGGGTGCTCTCCAACCACGACGTCGTGCGGCACCCGACCCGACTCGGCCTGCCCCTCGACACCGACTGGCGCAGCTGGCTGCTGGATGGCCCCCACGACATCCTCGACGCCGACCTCGGCGCTCGCCGGGCTCGCGCCGCCGCGCTGTTGATGCTCTCGCTGCCGGGCTCGACCTACATCTACCAAGGCGAGGAACTCGGCCTCCCCGAGGTGTGGGACCTGCCCCTCGACGTGCTCGACGACCCGGTGTGGGAGCAGTCCAACCACCAGTCGAAGGGCCGCGACGGTTGCCGCGTGCCGATCCCGTGGACCCGCGACGGCGAGTCGTTCGGCTTCGGCGACGGACCGGGGTGGCTCCCCCAGCCCGCGAGCTTCGGCGAACTGTCGGCCGAGGCCCAGGCCGGCGACCCTGCGTCGAGCCTCGAGCTGCACCGGGCCGCCATCGCGCTGCGTGCCACCCACCTGGTGCACGACGAGGAGCTCACGATGCTCGACACCGACGACCACATCGTGGCGTTCCGCCGCGGCAGCGGGGTGGAGGTGTGGGTCAACCTGTCCGGCGCACCGATCGAGTTGCCCGCCGGCGACGTGTTGCTGCGCTCGGTCGCCGGGGCCACCGGCCCGCTCGGCGTCGACGAGGCGGCCTGGGTGCTACCCGCCTGACCGTCGTTCAGCCCAGCGTCAGTAGACGCCGCCGCCGAGCTGGTCGTCGAGCGTCGAGCCCGGGACCATCGGAAAGGCGTCGTAGTTGGCGGCGATGATCTCGTCGAACTCCACCCGGAGGTCGTGCACACTGGGACGACCGATCTTGCGATGCCGCCACAGGATCCGGAGTCGAGCGCTGAGTGAGAGCCGCATTCAATCAGCGTCGGCTCGGCGGGCGAGGTCGTGAGCACTTCGCGCACAACTTTCGGAGATCGTGACCGAGGCGCGAATCCTCTGAATGGTGGAGGCGCGATCCTCCCACCGGTGGACGACGCCCGGCGTCCCCCGTCGTAGCGTCATCGCCATGACCTCTCCCCTGTCCTCCCCGCCGGCTCCTCCGGCTGTCGACCTCGCCGCCCGCTCCGAGAACGCCGTGAAGATCTACGGCCAGGGCGAGATCGAGGTCCACGCACTCCGCGGGGTGACCGTCGGCTTCGAAGCCGGCCGGTTCACCTCGATCATGGGCCCGTCCGGGTCCGGCAAGTCGACGCTGATGCAGTGCATGGCCGGGCTCGACCGGCTCAGCGGCGGCGAGGCCTTCATCGGCGACGTGCCCATCTCCTCCCTCCGGGACGCCGACCTGACCAAGCTGCGCCGCGACAAGATCGGCTTCATCTTCCAGGCGTTCAACCTGATCCCGACGCTCAGCGCTCGAGAGAACATCACCCTGCCCCTCGATCTGGCCGGCACGAAGGGCGACCCGGCGTGGATCGACCACGTGATCGAGACCGTCGGCCTCGCCGACCGCATCAAACACCGCCCCAACGAGTTGTCCGGCGGCCAGCAGCAGCGAGTGGCCGTGGCCCGGGCGCTGGCCTCGAAGCCCGACATCATCTTCGGCGATGAGCCGACCGGCAACCTCGACTCGCGCACCGGCGCCGAGATCCTCGAGTTCATGCGCCGAGCCGTGCGTGAGCTGGGTCAGACGATCGTGATGGTCACCCACGACCCGGTGTCGGCGTCGTACTCCGACCGGGTGCTGTTCCTCGCCGACGGTCAGATCGTCGACGAGATCTTCGAGCCGAACGCCGATCAGGTCTTCGATCGCATCAAGAGCTTGGGTGACTGAGCCATGTTGAAACTCACGCTCCGAGAGATCGGCTCCGCCAAGGGCCGACTCATCCTGACGATGCTCTCCATCGTCCTCGGCGTCGGCTTCGTCGCCGGCTCGTTCATGTTCACCGACACGCTCCGCTCGACGTTCGACGACCTGAGCGCCGACATCTTCGAAGGGGTCGACGCAGTCGTCCAGGCCGAAGAGGGCGAGGTCTCGTCGTCGCAGGGCGAGGTCATCCGCTTCGACGAGTCGGTCGTCGAGACCTTCGCCGAGATCGAGGGCGTCGCGGTCTACGAACCGGGTCTGTCGGCCACCAGCCGGGTGTTCGCCCTCGACGGCGATGGCGAGGTGCTGGCGCCGCAGGGCCCGCCGGTGATCGCCGTGTCGTGGGCCGGTCCCAGCGACATCACCACGCTCACCCTCGAGGAGGGCAAAGCGCCCGAGGGGCCCGACGAGGTGGCGCTCGACCCGCTGTCGATCGACGAGGCCGGCTTCGCGATCGGTGACACGATCACCGTCAGCGGGCCCCAGGGCCTCGACGAGTTCACCCTCGTCGGCGCGGTCGAGTTCGGCGCCCCCGGCCCCTACTTCGTGGTCTTCGACCTGCCCACGATGCAGGAGGTGCTCGGTGAGCCGAACCAGATCGAGAGCATCGTCTTCGGCGCCGAGCCGGGCTACGACGTCGACACCCTCGTCGCCGAGCTGGCCGCGGCCGCTCCCGACGGCCTCGAGGCGATCTCGTCCGAGGTCGCCATCAACGAGACCCAGGAGGAGTTCGGCTCGTTCATCAACATCTTCGGCAACGTCCTGCTCGGCTTCGCCCTGGTGACGCTGTTCGTGTCGATCTTCATCATCTACAACACCTTCGCCATCCTGGTCACCCAGCGCACCCGTCAGATGGGCCTGCTGCGAGCGATCGGCGCGTCGTCGTCACAGGTGCTGCGCATGGTGATGACCGAGGCCGTGGTGGTCGGCCTGATCTCGGCCGTCATCGGGCTCGGCGTCGGCCTCGGCGTGGCGACACTGCTGCAACGACTGATCCTGAGCGGCGGCAGCCTCGAGCTCGGCACCCCCGAGATCCGGCTCCGCACGGTGATCGTCGTCCTGATCGTCGGTGTGGTGGTCACGGTGCTGTCCGCGATCGCTCCTGCGTTCCGGGCTTCGCGCATCTCGCCGCTGGCAGCGCTCCAGGATTCGGGTCGACCGACCCGCTCGATGACCTTCCGCCTGATCTCCGGCGCCTTCGTGTTGGTGCCCGGCGTGGTCCTCCTCGGCCTGGGCCTCTTCGGTGCGGCCAACACGACGAGCGGCGTCCTGACGCTCCTCGGCATCGGCTCGGTCCTCACGTTCATCGGTGTCGCCATGGTCAGCGCCCTGTTCGCCGGACCCGCCGCCTCGCTGCTGGGGCGTCCCGTCCAGGCGATCCGGGGCACGACGGGCCGCATCGCTCGGGACAACGCCAGCCGGAGCCCTCAGCGCACCGCGGCGACGGCCACGGCGCTGATGATCGGGCTCAGTCTGATCACGGCGGTGTCGGTTCTCGCCGCCTCGATCAAGGCATCGTTCAGCGAACTGCTCGAAGAGGCGCTCGCCGCAGACATCTTCGTCTACGACGAGCAGGGGATCCCGTTCTCGCCGGCGGCACTGGCTGCCGTCGAGGAGCTGAGCGAGGTCGATGCCGCTGCCGGGTTCAGCGAGTACGACGCCGTCGTCGACGGCGAGGTGCAGCTGCTCTCGGCCTATGACTCCGCCGCCGGATCGCAGCTCGTCAACATCCCGGTGGTCGAGGGCACCCTCACCCTCAGCGACTTCGGGATCGGCGTGCTCGACACGGTGGCCGAGGAGGAGGCCATCGAGGTCGGCGACGAACTCACCGTCGCCTACGACGACGGTGAGGAGCTCACCTACACCGTCGAGGGCATCTTCGAGGCCAACGGGCTGGTGTCGGGCAACTACGCCGTCGAACGATCCCCGATCGGCCCCCACGTGACGGTCGACGGGGTCGGCTTCATGGCGGTCAACCTGACCGACGATGTCGACGCCGAGGCCGGGCAGGCCGCCGTGGAGGAGACGCTGCGCCAGTTCCCGCAGCTCGCCGTGCAGAGCAACGCCGAGTTCCAGGAGGAGACCGAGGGCCAGATCGATGCGTTCCTGCAGATCGTCAACGGCCTGTTGGCGCTGTGCATCGTCGTCGCCTTCTTCGGCATCGTGAACACGATGGCCCTGTCGGTGATGGAACGAACCCGAGAGATCGGCCTGCTGCGTGCGGTCGGCATGACGCGGCGCCAGCTGCGGTCGTCGATCCGCTGGGAAGCGGTCATCGTCGCCGTGTTCGGCTCGCTACTCGGCATCGGCATGGGGGTCGTCCTGGCCTGGGCCGGCATCGCCGCCGTCCCCGAGGGGTTCTTCTCCACCCCGACGATCCCGTTCGGCACCCTGGCGGTCTACGTCGTGATCGGCGCCGTGCTCGGTGTGGTCGCCGCCTTCTTCCCGGCTCGTCGGGCCGCCAAGCTCAACGTGCTCGAGGCGATCGCCCACGAGTAGTCGGGGTGTTGGACTCGCCGAGTCCTCCTGCCCCGAAACCAACCCCCACCAATTCGTGGCCCCGGCGCTCCCAATCCCTCCGGGAACCGCCGGGGCCACACCATCGTTGGAGCAGACATGCAGACGCGCATCCTCACCGTGACCACCGAGACCATCCCCGGTTACCACATCACCGCCGTGCAGGGCGTGGCTCAGGGCAGCACCGTACGCACCAAGCACATCGGCCGCGACATCGGCGCCTCGCTCAAGTCGATCGTCGGCGGTGAGCTCACCGGCTACACCGAGATGATGAGCGAGGCACGGGCCGAGGCGATCGATCGGCTCGGTGTCGAGGCGATGCAGATGGGGGCCAACGCGGTGGTCAACCTCCGCTTCGCCACGGCGGACGTGGTCGGCGCCGGCGCCGAGATCCTGGCCTACGGAACCGCCGTGGTCGTCCAGCCGGTCTGAGGCAGGCCCGCGAGCGGTCCAGCCGTCCCCGCTGCGCTGCCGTGCGCTCGCTTCGACCCGCGGCGTGACGCAGCCTCGCAGGTCGCCGGGTCGCTGGTTGACTGTCGGGGTGCGACCACCTCGACAGGAACGCAGTAGGGACTCCGCTGAGGAGATGGCAGCCGCGGCCCTGGCCCTGCTCGACGAGGGCGGTCTGACGGCGGTCACCATCGCCGCCGTGTCGAACCGGTCGGGCCACTCGAACGGGTCGCTCTACCACCGGTTCGGCAACCGCATCGGCCTGATCGGCGCCGTCCAGGCCCAGTTGCTGGACCGCATCGAGGCCGAATCGGCGGCTGCGTTCCACAAAGCGACGGAGGACCTCGACGACCGAGCCGCCGTCGAACGCATCGTCGGCACCTACGTGGCCATCTTCTCGCACCACCGGCGTGCACTGCGCGCCCTCATGATCGAGGGACAGGACGTGGAACCGCTCCGAACCCGCGGGCAGGAGACGAGTCACAGGATCCAACAGTGGGCGGTCGAGTGGTTCTCCACCCGATTCGACTGCTCGACCGCCAGGGCCGGCGAAGCTGTGTTCGTCACGCTGTCGAGCGCCATGAACCGCGTCTTCTTCGACGACGAGATGCTCATGCACCGGCCGTTGGACGACGCCGACCTCGTCGCTGCGCTGGTGACCGCCGTCCTCGCCTTGGTGACCGACTGAGACTTGCCGCCCGTGTCGGGCGCGGGCGTTTCCCGCCCCCGGGTCGTTCCGCTTGCGCACGATCCGCCGGGCCGCTTGACTAGAGCACGCACTCCAATTTGAGCGGAGTGGTGACGAGAGGACCCGGCATGACGACGGACGACGTGCTCTACCGAGAGGCGGCGCGACCCAGCGATCCCGAGGCTCGCGACCGAGGCGTGCATCCTGGGCGTCAGGTGCTGGCCGCCGGGTCGGTCCACGCCAAGGGGGCGATGCCCCTCCCGTGCGACCTCCACCTCGACCGCGACGAGACGATCACCCTGCGCGACGGCGTCACGCTCCGAGCCGACGTCTGGCGTCCCGCGCTCACCGGAACGTTCCCCACCGTGCTCGCCTACACGCCCTACGGCAAAGCCGGCGGCTACTGGGGTCTGGACATCTTCCCGTTCCGGGCCGGCGTGCCGCGTAGCGCGGTGTCGGGCTTGCAGAGCTTCGAGTCACCCGACCCCGCCTACTGGTGCGCCCACGGGTACGCCGTGGTCGTCGTCGACGCCCGTGGGAGCTATCACTCCGAGGGGGACATGCGCTGGTGGGGAACCCAGGGTGCCGAGGACGGGTACGACGTCGTGGAATGGGTGGCGGCCCAGCCGTGGAGTACCGGCAAGGTGGCGATGACGGGCAACTCCCAACTCGCGATCATCCAGTGGTTCATCGCCGCCGCTCGGCCGCCGCACCTCAGCGCCATCGCCCCGTGGGAGGGGCTCACCGACATGTACCGGGACAACCTCGCGCGAGGCGGTATCCCGTTCCCCGGTTTCAACGAGGACGTGCTGGATCACCAGTACGGCGAGCACCGGATCGAGGACATCCCCGCCATGATCGAGCGCGAGCCGCTCCTCGACAGCGTGCATTGGGCCGACAAGCGAGCCAGGGTCGAGGAGATCGACGTTCCGGCCTACGTCGTCGCCAGCTACACCAACCCGCTCCACGCCGCCGGCACCCTCGAGGCCTTCCGCCGTCTTCCCGCCACCACTCCCGCCTGGTTGCGTATCCACAACACGATGGAGTGGCCGGACTACTACGAACCCGGCAACGTCGAGGACCTGCGTCGCTTCTTCGATCACGCCCTGCGAGACGTCGACAACGGGTGGGAGACGACGCCGCGGGTGCGCGCGTCGATCATCGACCTGGGCGGCGACGACGAGGTCGACGTTCCCCTCGAAGCCTGGCCCTCGCCCGATGCCGTCCCAGGGACCTGGCACCTCGACGCCGGCACCGGCGCCCTCCTCGACACCGTCCCGGGAACCGACGCGACGGTCGAGCACCGGGCGGACGGTGCGGGCCGCTCGACCTTCGAGATCCGGCTGGATCACGAACTGGTCACCGCCGGACCCGGGGCGGTCCGACTCTGGGTCGAAGCGGTCGGCAGCGACGACCTCGACGTCTTCGTCCTCGTCGAGAAGCTGTCGCGCCGCCGCCGCGCCCGCTACCGGATCCTGATGCCGCCCCCGGTCGCCGCCCTCGGTCGAGTGATGCACACCGCCTACCGGCTGGGTCGGCTGAAGTACGGCTTCATCTTCTACCGGGGACCCGAAGGCCGGCTGCGGGCGTCCCATCGCGCCCTCGACCCGGAGGGGTCGACCGAGTTGGAGCCGGTGCCGCTCCACACCCGGGTCGAGAAGCTCACACCCGGCGAGGTCGTCCCACTCGACATCGCGCTGTCACCGGCGATGCTCCGCTGGCGTCCGGGTGAGACGCTGCGGCTCACCGTCGCCGACCACGACCCCCGTGGCCACTGGTTCCCCGAGGTCCCCCCGGTCACGACGATCAATCGCGGGACGCACCGCATCCACACCGGTCCCGGTCACGACAGCACACTGCGTTTCGCGGTACGGCCCACCCCGACCGGCTCGATCACCGCCGAGGGATCCCGATGAGCCCGATCGCGGGCACTCCCGCCGTGCCGACATCTGACCTCGACCCGTTCTCGGACGAGTTCCTCGCCGACCCCCACCCCCGACACGCTGCCCTGCGCGACGCCGGGCCGGTCGTCTGGCTGGAGCGCTACGGGGTCTGGGCCATGGCCCGCCACGACGAGGTCGCCGCCGCACTCCGGGACGCTGCCACATTCATCTCGTCGGCCGGCGTCGGGCTGGACGATCTCCGCGATGCGTCCGAGCAGTGGCGACCACCGAGCGTCCTGCTCGAAGCCGACCCGCCCGAGCACGGAGCCGCCCGTCGTCTCGTCACCCAGGTCCTCACGCCGGCCGCGGTTCGTGGGCTCGCCGACCGTTTCCACGCAACCGCCCAGACCCTCGTCGCCGAGTTGGTCGCAAGGGGCCGCTTCGACGCCGTCCCCGACCTCGCCGTCGCCTACCCGATGGCGGTGTTCCCCGATGCCCTCGGGCTCCGCATCGAGGGTCGGGAGAACCTGCTGCGGTATGCGTCGATGATCTTCAACGCCTTCGGCCCCCGCAACGAACGCTACGAGGCGTCCTTCGCCGCCGGTGGCGACTCCCAGCGATGGGTGCGGGCCCAGTGCCCGCCGGGCGCTACGGACCCCGACGGCATCGCCGGCCGCATCCACGCGTTCGCCCGCGAGGAGGGCGCGCCGCCCGAGATCGCAGGCGGGGTGATCGCTGCGTTGCTGGCGGCCGGCCTCGACACCACGATCCATGCCCTGAGCGGCGCCCTCCGTCTGCTGGCCGAGCACCCAGAGCAGTTCGCAGCGCTGCGAGCCGAGCCGAGCCGGGCCAGAGCGGCCTTCGAGGAGAGCATCCGACTGGAGTCGCCGGTGCAGACCTTCTTCCGCACGACCTCCTCCGAGGTCCAGATCGGCGGAGCGACCATCCCCGCCGGCGCCAAGGTCTTGCTCTTCCTGGCGGCAGCCAACCGCGACCCTCGGCGCTGGGCCGACGCCGACCGCTTCGACATCGGGCGGCGCACGGCCGGTCATGTCGGATTCGGCCACGGCATCCACGTCTGCGTGGGCGCCATGCTCTCCCGGCTCGAGGGCGAGGCGGTCATTCGTGCGCTCGCCGAGCAGGTCGAGACGATCGAACTCGCCGGCCCGGCCCGCTACGAGCTCAACAACACGCTGCGGGGCCTCGGCTCACTTCCCCTGACCGTCACAGCGGCATGACCGAACATCGCTAGCGACGGAGCGTGGGGCCCTTGTAGCCCTGGGCGAAGCCATTGGCCGTGAGCAGGTCGCGCAGCGTCGGGTGCTCGGCCGGCGGTTCGCCGTTGATCTTGGTGACCTCGATGCGGCGTAGCTTGCCGTCGTGCACCAGCGACGCCAGGGCGCGCACCCAGCGGGGATCGAGGTCGCCGAGTTCGTTCGGTTCGGCGGCGGCCGGGAAGACGGTGAGGCTGCGGCCGCCGCGGTCGAGGAAGGCGAGGGGTTCGCCGTCGAGCAGCACGACGTAGGCGCCGACGGCGCGGGTCGGGCGTCCGTCGTTGTCGGGCCAGGGCAGGGCGGCGCCATAGGGCTGGGCCGGGTCGGTGGCGGCCAGCACCATCGGCCGCACCGGCTCATCGCCCTCGCCGTCGATGCCGACACGCCGCTGGTCACGGAGCCGGTCGACGGCGCCGGGCAGGGCGAACTGGGCGGCGCCGAGGCCGGCGACGAAGTAGCCGCGACGCACCTGGCCCCGTTCCTCGAGTTCCTTGAGCACGGGATAGACCCCGGCGAAGCCGCCCTGGGCACCCTCGGCGAGGGCCATCTCCCGGGTGAGCACGCCGTAGCGCTCCAGCAGCTGCAGGGCTCGGGTGGTGAGGGTCTCGGTCGAGGTCGGGGTCGGCCGCCGAAGCGGCTCGACCAGCGACCAGCGCCCCGTGCCGGCGGGCGGGCCGAGGCGGTTGAGCGAACGGAGGTTGGGTCGGCGGCCAGAACTGCGACGGCCCCGGTTGGAGGCCTTCTTCGGGGTGGCCCCACCGAGCAGCGCTCGCAGGGGGGTGAGCGAGTCGTTGGTGACCTCACCGGCCCACACCAGATCCCACAGGGCGCCGAGCACGGTGGTGTCGTCATAGGCGAGGTCGGCGGTCTGGGCGGCGGCGACGAGGTCGCTCCAGAACACGGCGCCCCGCTCCCCCAGCGCGGTCCGCAACGCCTCGTGGATCGGGTCGTCGGGCGGCTCGTCGGGTTCGGGGATCAGGAACGGCGCCTGGTCGCGCCACACCAATCGGATGCGGCCGTCGCTGGTGCCGAGCGAGCCGGCGCCGACCCAGACGACCTCGCCGGCGGTGAGGAGGGTGTCGAGGTCGGTCGGTGAATAGGCGGCCATGCGGGCCGGGAGCAGGTCGGTCTCGAGAGCCGACGACGGCAGGCCGGCTCCCTGGAGAGTGGTGATCACCTCGGCCAGGCCGTCGACGCCCCGCAGGCGTGAGCCGCCGGTGCCGGCCGGGCCACCGCCGTCGCGGATGTGTTGCCACTCGGGGAGGAACCGGGCCAACACGTCGGGCTCGACGGGTTCGACCTCTGACCGCAAGGCGGCGAGCGAGCGGCGGCGCAGGGTGCGCAGCACGTCGTGGTGGCACCACTCGCGTTCGGTGCCGTCGGGGCGGAACTCGCCGCGGACGAGGCGGCCCTCCTTCTCGAGGGCGACCAGGCCGGCGTCGGCCCGTTCGACCTCCAGGCCGTAGTGTGCAGCGACCTCGCCGACGAGGAACGGGCCGTGGGTACGGGCGTAGCGGGTGAGCAGGTCGCCGAGGGGGTCGGCGACCGGTTCGGTGAAGGCGGCGGGCAGGCCCGGCGGCAGGGCGACCCCGAGGCCGTCGCGCAGGCGGGCGGCGTCGTCGGCGGCGGCCAGGCGTTGGCCGCCGGCGACGCCGACCTCGATGATGCGGCGTTCGGTGAGGAGCTGCTCGATGGCGGCCGCGGTCTCGACGCCCTCCTGGGCCCGGGACTCGATGTCGGCGCGGCTCAGCGGACCGAGCCAGCGCAGCAGGTCTTCGACGTGGTCGACCGTGCGGGCCTGCCACTCCGGGGCGAGACGCTGCAGCTCGGCCTCGAGGTCGTCGAGCACCGCTGGGTCGAGCAGCTCGCGCAGTTCCTCGGCGCCGAGCAGGTCGCGCAGCAGGTCGCGGTCGAGGGCGAGGGCGGCGGCGCGACGCTCGGCGAGGGGCGCGTCGCCCTCGTACATGTACTGGGCGATCCAGCCGAACAGCAGCGACGACGCCATCGGCGAGGCCGTGTCGGTGTCGACGGTGACCGCCTTGATCTTGCGACTCCGCAGGTCGGTGAGCAGGCCGCGCAGGGCCGGCAGGTCGAACACGTCGTTGACGCACTCCCGGGTGGCCTCGAGCAGGATCGGGAACGAGGGGTAGCGGGCGGCGACGGTGAGCAGGTCGGCCGCCTTCTGGCGCTGCTGCCACAGCGGGGTGCGGCGATCGGGGCGCCGGCGCGGCAGGAGCAGTGCCCGGGCCGCGCACTCCCGGAACCTCGATGCGAACATCGCGGTGTTGGGGAGCTGGGAGACGAGGAGGTCGTCGAGTTCGTCGGGGTCGATCAGGAGTTCGTCGGTCGGCAGGGCGTCGATCGCCTCGGGGAGGCGGAGCACGATGCCGTCGTCGCTCCACATCAGTTCGACATCCCAGCCCCACTGCTCGGCCAGGCGGTGTTGCAGGGCCATACCCCACGGTGCGTGGACCTGGGCGCCGAACGGGCTGAGGATGCAGACCCGCCAGTCGCCGATCTCGTCGCGGAAGCGTTCGATGACGATCGTGCGGTCGTCGGGGATGCGGCCGGCGACCTCGCGCTGTTCGTCGAGGAAGCCGAGGAGGTTGTCGGCGGCGAGGGGGTCGAGGCCGTGGCGGTCGCGGAGCCGGTCGAGCGCGTCGCCGGGCGGGAGGCCGGTGATCTCGCGGGTGAACTCGCCGATGGCGCGCCCGAGTTCGAGGGGACGGCCGGGCCCGTCGCCGTGCCAGAACGGCATCTTGCCGGGCACGCCGGGGGCGGGGGTGACGACGACCCGTTCGTGGGTGATGTCCTCGATGCGCCAGGTCGAGGCGCCGAGGAGGAAGGTCTCGCCGGGGCGCGACTCGTACACCATCTCCTCGTCGAGTTCGCCGACTCGGGCGCCGTCGGGGAGGAAGACGCCATAGAGGCCGCGGTCAGGGATGGTGCCGCCGCTGGTAACCGCCAGACGTTGGGCGCCGGGCCGGCCCTTGATCACGCCCTCGACGCGGTCCCAGATGATGCGGGGCCGCAGTTCGGCGAACTCGTCGGACGGGTAACGGCCGGCGAGCAGGTCGAGGGTGGCGTGGAACGCGTCGTCGGACAGGTCCTCGAAGTTGGCGGCGCCGCGCACGATCTCGGCGAGGTCGTCGACGGCGATGTCGTCCATCGCCGAGATGGCCACCACCTGCTGGGCCAGCACGTCGAGGGGGTTGCGGGGGTAGCGGGTCTCCTCGATCAGGCCGGCGTGCATGCGGTCGACGACGACGGCGGCCTCGAGCAGGTCGGCCCGGTGCTTGGGGAACAGCTTGCCGACGCTGGGGGCGCCGACCTGGTGGCCGGCGCGGCCGATGCGCTGCAGGCCACGGCTGACCGCGCCGGGCGACTCGACCTGGATGACGAGGTCGACGGCGCCCATGTCGATACCGAGCTCGAGCGACGACGTGGCCACGAGGCCCTTGAGCTCGCCCCGCTTCAGCTCGTCCTCGATCTGGAGGCGCTGCTCGCGACTGAGCGAGCCGTGGTGGGCCTTGACCACTTCGCGTCCCGGCTCGGGCGGGCGCCCTTCCGCTTCGGCAGAGCGGTTCTCGCCTTCGAGGGCGAGCTCGTTGAGGCGGGTGGCGAGGCGTTCGGACAGGCGGCGGGCGTTGACGAAGATGATCGTCGAGCGGTGGGCCTCGATCAGCTCGAGCAGCTTCGGGTGCATGGACGGCCAGATGCTGCG
>JAWSVN010000103.1:0-1081 GCA_033851875.1 Acidimicrobiales bacterium | reverse complement strand
CTCGCCGTTGGTGCGGGCGTTATGTGTAGTAAACATGGACATCACTCAAGCACTAAAAGCATTTAAGGACGAAATTCAGAAAAGGGGTCACCCCGCAGAAATTATCTGGTTAGATACTTTTCAAATGCATCCAACAAAAGATAAATTATATATTTATGTTTCTACGGGATTTCCATACGAAAGACATATTGTCCGCGCATACAATAAGTTGTCCAAAAATTTGGAATGTGGCGCGGCAATTATGTTGGTATCTGTAGATGAAAATACGAGCTATTGTACATTCTTAGTGGACAGCTTTGGTTCGGATGCAGATATTGAAATCGAGGAAGGCTTTTATCTTTGGTGTGACCCATATTACAGCTCGATAGAATTTGTTTCATCAAAACTAAAGTGGCTTTGCATTACAAAGTTCTTTAAAAGTAGAAAGCTAAGTAGTCTAGACTATGCCTTTTCAATTAAGCAAAGTTACACATAACAAACGCAGCAACCTGAAACAGCAAGCAATGACCTTGAAAAGCAGGCCATTACAACGCTTGCTGTTCAGGTTCTGCGGGCGTTAAGTGTCCTAGCACGGAGAGCGGCATTGAAAATAAATGAATTTATTCGAAAGAATCGTTGGCCAGACAGATTAATTCTCGCGATATTTATATTCGCGCTCTCAGTTGCAACGGGTAATCATATTACCGACCTTTACATCGGAGGTCTGTTTCCTTACGCAGAAGGGGCTGGGGCACCAGAAATTATAAATATTTACTGGACCAGTTTAACGATACTAGATCCAATGGCCATTGCTATGCTAGTTATGAACGTTCGTTTAGGATACGTGGTTGCAATTTGTATAATGGTTACAGATGTTCCCATTAACATTTATGCAGCTGCGAATGGATTTCCAGGGATACTGCCAGACCGGAATTTCAGTGGAATGGAGAATACTGACATCCCTATGCTTATAGGCATCTCTACGCAAGCAGCATTCCTGGTGTTTCTTTTACTTACGGTGAGGAGGGTTTGGCGTCTAAGTTCTTTGTAGCATGTTGGGCCAGCAATTAATTAATGAAGAAACACTTAAATCGGGTAAGGA
>JAWSVN010000102.1:0-27383 GCA_033851875.1 Acidimicrobiales bacterium | reverse complement strand
TTCACGACTCTGCTGACCTTCAGCCGACGTGGGCCCAGGCCTCGACCTCGATCGCGGCGCCGATCGGCAGCTCGGCCACCGCCACGGCCGAACGGGCCGGCCGGTGGTCGCCGAAGGCGGCGGTGTAGATCTCGTTCATCGCCGCGTAGTCGTCCATCGTCGTGAGGAACACGGTGGTCTTGACCACGTCGTTCAGCGAGGCGCCCTCGCCCTCGAGCAGGGCGGCCATGTTGGCGAGCGCTTGGCGGAGCTCGGCCTCGACGCCGCCCTCGACGATGGCGCCGTCGGCCAGCCCGACCTGGCCGCTGACGATGAGCCACTCACCGGCTCGGACGATGGGGGTGTAGGGACCGACGGGCTTCGACATGGCGCCCATCATGCCAGGCGGTCGGGTCAGCCCGCGGGCCACTGCGGGGCCCAGCCCCGCTGCTGCCAGGCGAGGGCGGCCACCGCGGCGAAGACGGCGTCGGACCCGTTGACCGCAGGACCGTCGTCGGCCTCGATCGTGACGTCGACCTCGGGGGTGTCGACCGCCCGCAGCACGCCGAACGACCGCACCGTGAGGTCGTGGATCTCGCCGTCGGCGTCGACGGTGAGGGCCTCGGCCGTCACCCACGACCAGGCCATGTGGGCGGCCCCGATCGCGTAGCTGCGGAGCACGACGTCGTCGAGTGGTCGACCGCAGCGAACGGTGACGGCGATCCGACCGTCGACGAATGACGCGCTGGCGTGGCTGCCCTCCGGCGACGCGACGTCGACCGTGTCGGCATCGTCGCGGCGGGCACGCAGCGCAGCGTCGACGACGGCGACCTCGACCCAGCCGGCGCCCCGGGCGTCGACCGTCGTCGGCGGGCCGGGCACGTCGTGTTCGATCACGTCGACCCCGGGAGCCACCGCGCCGATCGCCTCGGCGATCCCGGGCGTGGCGGCCACGTGCACCGCGCCGCGCAGCGTGTCGCCGTCGAGCGACGCGCCGATCGCCAGCGGCGGCCGCTTCGGACCCCACCGCACGGTGTCCTCGCGGCTGGCCAACGCCAGCACCGGACGCCCGTGCTCGTCGGCGAGGCGGCGAGCGGCGGCGGGAACGGGCGACGTGGCCTTGGCCCCGAACGCACCGCCGTTGGCGAGGGGCGAGGCAGGGTCGCCGCCGGGCTCGCACCACGAGGCGTCGGTCTCGAGGGCGGCCGGTTCGACCCAGGTGGTGCGCAGCGTGAGGTCCCAGTCGCCGGCGGGCACCTCGAGCGGCCAGGCGTGGTCGGCGGTCGTGCGGCGGCCCTGCACCTTGCCGGCCGCGGCTCGGGCGTCGGTCAGGGTCTCGCCGACCACCCACTCGCCGTCGGTGACGTCGCCGCTGGTGCCGGTGGCCCAGACGGCGATCAGGGCGTCGTCCGGCGCGGTGTCGGCGGCGAACGGGGCGCGGCCCAGGGCGACGTCGGCGCCGACGATCTGGTCGGCCCGCCCCTCGATCGACGCCCTCTCGGCCGCGGCCGCGAGGTCCCGGTCCTGGTCGAGGCCGGTCGCGCCGCCCACGACCAGGTCCCACGCCTCGCGGATCGTCTGCCAGCCGGTGCAGCGGCACAGGTGGGCGAGCAGGGCCTGGTCGACGGCGCCTCGGTCGGTGTTGCCGGGGGCGTCGAGCTTCGATCGCAGTCCTTCGAGCCGGACGACGATGCCGGGGGTGCAGAACCCGCACTGGCTGCCACCGGTGGCGCACAACGCCTCGCCCCACACGTCGCAGGCGTCGCCGTCGAGGCCGTCGACGGTCTGCACCGCCCGCCCCTCGACCCGGCGGGCCGGCGTCACGCACGCCACCCGCGGCTGGCCGTCGACGAGCACCGTGCAACAGCCGCACTGGCCCTGGGGGCTGCACCCGTCCTTCACGCTGGTGACGCCGCACCGATCGCGGAGCACCTCGAGCAGGGTCGCTCGCCCCACGTCGTCGAGGACGACCGACTCGCCGTCGAGGGTGAACGTCACCTGCTGACCGTTGGACACCCGGCAAGGATACGGTCGCTCCCGTGCCCCCGACCTTCGATCCCAGCCGACGACGTGTCCTGCGATCGGGCGCGATCGGGGCCGCGACCGTCGGCCTCGGCCCCCTCCTCCTCGCCGCCTGTGGCGGGAGCGAGCCCGACCCGGCGGCCGCCCCGGTCCTCGTCGCTCTGTTCAGCCCGAATCGGGTGATCGCCGCCGGTCGGCCCCAACGCCTCCCGTTCGGGCTGGTCGACACCGAGGCGGTCACCTCGCTCCCCGACGACGCCGAGATCGGCGTCACGATCCGCAGTGGCGACACGGTGATCGACACGACGACGGCCCGGAGCCACGTCGTGACCCACGATCACCCGGAGGGCAACGGTGAGGTGCCCCACGAGCACGCCGACCTGGCCCGCTACTTCGCGGTGCGCACCAACCTGCCCGAGCCGGGCATCTACGACCTCGACGTCGACCTCGGGGCGTCGGTGGCCTCGCTCGCCGTGCAGGCGTTCGACCCCGACGAGATCCGTGTCCTGCTCCCCGGCGAGGCCATGCCGGCGATCACGACCCCGACCGTCGACGACCCCGGCAGCATCGAGGTGCTCTGCACGCGCCTTCCGGAACCGTGCCCGTTCCACGACCACTCGGTCGACCAACTCCTGGGAGCGCGACGGCCGATGGCCGTGCTCGTGGCCACCCCCTCGCTGTGCCAGACGGCGTATTGCGGACCGGTGGTCGACACCCTGATGGAGCTGGCACCGGACTCGCCCGGTGTCGACCTCGTGCATCTCGAGGTCTACGAGAACCCCGAGTCGGCCGGCTGGGACTACACCAACCCCGAGATGCGGGTGCTCCCAGCGCTCGACGAACTCGGACTCGATTTCGAGCCGTCGCTGTTCCTGGTCGATTCGGCCGGCGTGATCGCCGACCGAATCGACAACGTGTTCGACGTGGAGGAACTCCGCGTCGCGCTCGCCTCGCTCAGCTGAGCGAGGACGGTTGGCTCAGCTGAAGGACTGGCCGCAGCCGCAGGTGCGCTGCGCATTCGGGTTGTCGATCGAGAACCCGGTCTGCTGGAGGCCGTCCTTGTAGTCGAGCGTGGCGCCGTTGAGGAGCTGCGCGCTGGCCGGGTCGACCACCACGTTCACGGCGCCGTAGGCCTGGATGACGTCGTCGTCGGCGCGATCGGCGTCGAAGAACATCTCGTAGCTGAAGCCGGAGCAGCCACCGGGACGCACGGCCACGCGAAGGGCCAGACGTTCGTCGGCTTCCTGGTCGAGCAGTTCCTTCACCTTGCCGGTGGCAGTTTCGGTCAGCGTGATCACAGCAGTCCTCCTTGGGGTGGGCACCAGCGTACAACGCCGTTGCCGTTCCCAATAGTCCCGGATCGGGCGCGCACCGCCCAATCGGCCGATACCGGGCCGTTCGGACCATCCCTCTAGGCTTGTGGCATGGCCGAGTTGCCGACCACCGACGACGTGATGGCCGTGTTGCGCGGTGTCATCGACCCCGAACTGGGCAGCGACATCGTCGACCTCGGCATGGCCAAACGGGCGCGTGTGACCGATGACGGCCAGGTCACCGTCACGATCGCACTCACCACGATGGGCTGCCCGTTGCGGGCCCAGATCCGTGACGACGTGACCGTGCGCATCGAATCGATGGTCGGCGTCACCGGGGTGACGATCGACTGGACCGAGCTCGATGCCGACGAGAAGGCGGAGACGATGATGAAGGCTCGGGCGGCGGCCGCCGACCGAGCCGGACCCACCGCCGTGCCGGCCTCGGCTCGGGTGTTGGCCGTCGCGTCGGGCAAGGGTGGGGTGGGTAAATCGTCGGTGACGGTCAACCTGGCCACCGCCCTCGCCCGCCGAGGACTTCGGGTCGGCGTCCTCGACGCCGACATCGGCGGCTTCTCGATCCCCCGCATGCTCGGACTCGACGGTCGGCTCGACGCCACCAAGGTCGGCGAGCGGGCCGTGATGACGCCCCACTCGCTGATCGTCCCGGCGAGCGATCGGCCGGCCGACGACGACCCCGCCGTCGCCGGCGTCACCGACGGCCGCCTCGACGTCGTGTCGATGGGGTTCCTCGTCGACGCCGAGGATGCCGCCCTCATGTGGCGGGGGCTGATGCTCAACCGGGCCGTGCAGCACTTCCTCGAGGACGTGGCCTGGGCCGACGACCTCGACTACCTCCTGATCGACATGCCGCCCGGCACCGGCGACATCGCCATGGGCCTCGCCCGGATGCTGCCGCGCGCCGAGGCCCTCGTCGTGACCACCCCCGCGACGGCAGCACAGAAGGTGGCGGGCCGCGCCGTCGACGGCGCCCGCAAGTCACATCTGCGGGTGGCCGGCATCATCGAGAACATGGCCGCCTTCGTCACCCCGGACGGGGCCACCTATCCCCTGTTCGGCGAGGGCGGCGGCCAGGCCCTGTCGGACGAGTCCGGGGTCCCACTCCTGGCATCGATCCCGCTCGAGCCATCGGTGTCGGCCGGCGGCGACGCCGGTTCGCCGGTGGCCGGGGGCTCCGGTCCGGCGGCCGACGCCTTCCGAGCACTGGCAGCCCGGATCGTCGACGAGGTGGCCCCACCGGTGGCGATCGAGTCGTGCTCGGCACGATTGTTCGACGCCGTCGAGGCGGCCCTCGACGAAGCCGGCCTGTAGCGACACCCGACCGAACGCGACAGTGCCGGCTCGGGAGGGAATCGAGCCGGCACCGCGTGGTTGTCACTCACTCGTCGAGCGTGGGTGCGAAGAATCGACGAGCGAGTGAGCGAAGAATGAGAGTCGGGACCGGATCGCCCTCCGATCCCGACCCTCGAGACCCGGACGGGGAGGGAAGTCCGTCCGGGCCGAACGATGGGCCCGGCCGCCGCCAGTGGGGGCGGGCCCAGCGAGAGATGCCCCGGTCCGGGGAGGGAAGTCCGGACCGGAGCCACGCCAGTCGGCGTAGGGAGTGGGGCCCGGCTCGCCCAGCCGGACCCCACGGTCGATCAGGGAGCGATCAGTTGGCTCCCTGAGGGTCGTTGGCGCCACCCACCTTCTGGTAGACGGCCGGCCAGAAGTGATCGCGGGCGGCCCAGATACCACCCACGCCGAACTTGATGACGAGGATGAGGGACAGCGATCCGACCAGGGCGGTGAACAGGGTGTCGACGATGTCCTCGGCGAATTGGATCTGGTCGATGGCGGCGAACACACCGATCGTCCAGACCGCACCCACGGCGAGCCGCGAGACGAGGGGACCCCAATCGAAGTCGCGCAGCGCCGGGCGGACGAGGCCGCCGACCGTGTTGGCGACCAGACCGGTGATGACCACGATGGCGATCGCCACCACGAGGCGGGGGATGAAGTCGATCAGGTCGTCGAGGGCCTCCGAGACGGCGTTGGCGCCGAAGACACTCAGTGCGAGCTTGAGGACGAAGACGACCACCAGCAGGTAGAGCATCTGGGCGACGAACTTGCCCGAGTCGGCGAATCCGGCTCGCTCGAGGTGGCGGCCGATGCCGGCGCGATCGATGTAGTCGTCGAAGCGGATTCGGCGAAGGCCGGCGGCGACGGCCTTGCGGATCCACCGGGCGACGAACAAGCCGACCAGCAGGACCACGACGAAGGCGATCAGGTCGGGGATGAAGGCGGCGAGGTCGGCGAACGCATCGCTGAACGCACCGTCGAAATCGATGTCCATGAGTGTCTCCTCCTCGGAGGCATCGGCGGGTAACCGGAGTGGGGGACGTGGCCGCGACGCCGAAAGTCGCGACAAATTTCGGAAATCCCGTCGAGCCGGGGTCACGAGACGCGTCCGCGACCTGCGATCGCCCAGCAGACACTGCACATCGGCCCATGCAGTGCCGGCCGAACTTCTCTACGATTTGCCGCGACTCTCCCGGTCGACCGAGCGTCACAACGTGCATTGGGGCAGCGCTCGAGGGCTCCGGCCCGCCTCGGAGCGCCTCGGTGCTCGGACCGCACCCAGCGCAACCCCCCTCCACCATGTTCCAACGCCTCATCCACACCCTGTTCGGGCCTCGACTCGGAAGCCCTGCGTCGTTGGTCTTGCCGCGGCTGTGGGCGGCCCCACCCGGCGCAGGCGACCCACTCGAGGCGCGTCGCGGGCTGGCGACCGATGATGGCGACCGTGCCCCCCGCGACCGTGAATCGAGCGACAGCGACAAGCTCCACGAACTCGTCGTCGAGCACGGCGATGCCGTCTACCGCCTCGCGCTGTCGGTCGTCCGCGACCGGGCGCTGGCCGAGGACGTGGCCCAGGACACGATGATCAAGGCGTGGCTAGCGCTGCCGTCGTTCCGCGGCGAGTCGTCGCTGAGGGGCTGGCTGATGCGGATCGCCCACAACACTGCGATCTCCACGCTGCGGACCCGACGTGCGCTCGTCACCGACCCCACCGATCTCCCCGACGAACCGGTACGCCCTGAGCAGTCGGTCGAGCACCGGGTCGAGGACCGAGGGGCGATGGACGCCTTCACCGACGCCCTCGATCTCCTCGACGAGTTGTCGCGTTCGATCGTGGTACTTCGCGAGATCGAACGCATGTCGTACGACGAGATCGCGGAGATCCTCGACGTCCCCCTTCCGACCGTGAAGACCAGGTTGCTCCGGGCCAGACGGCGGCTCGGGACGGCGCTGGAGGCGTGGAAGTGATCCGACGCCACCCATCCCGCTCGCGGCTGGCGGCGTGGCTCGCCGGCGCCGACGACTCGTCGATCGACGACCACCTCGCCACCTGCGCCCGCTGCGCCAGCGCCTGTGAGGACCTCGAGGCGCCGCCCGCCGACGGCGTCCTCAGTTCCGCCCTGTTGGCGGCGCTCTCACCACCGCCGGACCTCGGACGCCGACTCGAGACCTCGGTCTCCGAACGACTCGATTCGCGAGTGATCGGCGACTACGTCTTCGACCTCTTCGCCGCCGGTTTCGACACCGGTCGCCTGTTGATGGCCGACCCTGGTCCCGACCCACGACGCAACGAAGGCGTTGAGAAGAACGGTGCGGCAGGCCACACTGTCGACCCGAACAGCGATCCGGGAGACAGCTCATGACGCCGACCAAGTGGATCATCGTCGGTTGCGCCCTCGTGGGCGGCTTCGTCATCGGCATGGTCCTGTCGAAGATCATCAACTCGCTGCTCGGGCGCGACGGACGACCCCAACCCCTCCAGCAGGCGGCGGGTCCGCTGTCGGGTCTCGGCTTCTGGGCCGGAGTGGTCGGCGGGTTGCTGGTCGCCCTCGGCGTGCTCTCGCCGAGCGCGCTCGATCAGCTGCCCAAGGACCTGATCGCGTTCCTACCGCGCCTGTTGTCGGCGGCGATCATCGTGATCGGGGCCAACGTGATGGCCCAGTTCGCCACGGCGGCGATCGCCCCGGCGCTCTCGCGGGCGCCCGGGCCGGTCCAGACCCGCGTCCTGCAGGCGGTCCGAGGCCTGATCATCGCCATGGCCGCCCTCCTGGCGGTCCGCCAGCTCGGCATCGACACCACCGTCATCAACCTCGGCGTCGCTGCGATCTTCTTCGGGGCCTCGGCCAGCCTCACCCTGTTGATCGGGCTCGGCGGACGGACGGTTGCCACCGAGGTGGCCTCGACTCGAGCGCTCCGTCGCCTCCTGTCGGTGGGCGACACGCTCACCCTCGAGGCCAGCGCTGCCGGTGGCTCGATCGGCGGCGAGGTGATCGCGATCCATCCGACGTCGGTCGAGGTCGTGACCGAGAGCGGTGACGTGCAGCTCGTGCCCAGCTCCGCACTGCTCACCTCGACCGTCACGGTGCGCCGCGGCGAGTCCGACATCGACGCCTGACCGCTCTGCAAGGGTCACACCGCCGACCGGCCCGCAACGATGACCAGCACGGCCCGACGCCGGAGCGTCGGGCCGTGGCCGTTCAGATCGGTTTGTGCGCCCGACCGATGGTCGGGGCGAGGGCTCAGAGCCCGAGGAACCCCTTGGCGTCCTCGATGTACTGCCCGTGGCCGGGAGCGATCGACTTGAGCCGGAAGCTCTTGACCCGCGCCGGGAAGTCGTCGGGCACGCCGTCGTCGAAGTGGTCGCCGGGCAGCAAGGTCCGCTCCTGCTCGAGGACGAAGCAGTGACGGCCGCTGTCGGCGTCGCCCATCGCCATCGCAGAGATCCGGAACTCGGTGGCGTCGATCTTGTAGCCGTCGCCCAGGACGTCGTCGGCCGAGCCGTAGCCGCTCGGGGCGACCAACTCGGCGCCCGTGAGCTCCTTGAGCCGCTCGGCGCCGCCGGCGTAGTCGGCGGTGGCGTCGGTCATCACGATCCAACGGATCCGGTCGCCGCCGCAGCCGCACACCACGTCGAGGTGTTCCTCGATACCGGGCCCCGGATCGATGATGACGATCTCGTCGATCCCGACGAGGTAGGTGTTCAGACCGGGCTCACCGTCGGGGCCGGGGTTGGCGATCCTCCGCACGAGGGGGCTCAGCGCCCGGGCGACGCCGGGGATGATCGGCGGCGGCGGTGTCGGTTCTTCGATGGTCATCGGGACGGGTCTCCTCCGCGGTGAGACGTCAGCCCAGCTCTGGACGAGCTGAGGGTTGGGGGTTCTGAGGTCGGGTCGACGAGCGGGCGTCGCTACCGACCACGTCGGTGTCGATCACGTCGGGACGGGCGGTGCCGAAGCCGGCCCCGCCGAAGGGTCCGAACGAGCCGAACGAGAGCGACGAGGCGGCGACGAAACGGGGGGCGAGCCGGGCGGCCACCCGTCGGCGGACGGGCGGCACGAGGAGGGCGAACCCGAGAGCGCCGCTGACGAGGCCGGGCACGACGCACAGGAAGAACGCCAGGATCCGAACCGTGCGATCTGCGGCCACCGACCTGCCGTCGGTCCCGTCGAGGCTGCCGGTGACGACGTCTTTGAGCGAATCGGCGAGGAAGAGCTTCACCCGGACCCAGCCGACCAGGGCCGCCAGCAGCGAGACCGCGATCGTCACCAGGAGTGCCGAGCCCACACCCACGGTGCCGCTCAGCCACCTGAAGACCTGGTACTCGGCGAAGGCCAGCAGCACCATCGTGATCGCCAGTGGGGAGAACATGGAGGGTCCAGTCTACCCCCTGGAGGCAACTCCGGGGCCAGCGGTTCCCCGGTGAGCGGGCAAGACCACCCGTCCGGTCCCTAGGATCGGGCCCGCTATGCACCGCCCGCCGTCGGTCGACGAACTCGCTCGATCGCTCGAATCCACCGGCCTCCCCCACCCGCTGCGCGTCGAGGTGGCGAGGGCTGCGATCCGCGACGACCTCGTCGACGACGTCCTCGACCTCGCTCGGACGCGCCGACGCCGGCTCCTCCAGCCGGTGATCAACGCCACCGGGGTGCTGCTCCACACCAACCTGGGGCGGGCGCCGCTCGAGCACTCGGTCGCCGCGTCGGCCAGCAACCTCGAACTCGACCTCGAGACCGGCAAACGGGGCAGCCGGCAACAGGCCGTCGGTTCCCTGCTCGCCACCGCCGTCGGCGCCGAGGCGGCCCTCGTCGTCAACAACTGCGCAGCCGGCGTCCTCCTCGTCCTCGCCGCCGTGGTCGGCGACAAGGCCGCAGCGGTCAGCCGAGGCGAACTCGTCGAGATCGGCGGCGGCTTCCGGATCCCGGATGTGATGGAGCGGTCCGGCGCACAGATGGTCGAGGTCGGCACCACCAACCGGACCAGGCTCGCCGACTACCGCCGGGCCGCCGACGACCACGATCTCGCAGCCGTGCTCTCGGTGCACCGATCGAACTACCGGATCGAGGGGTTCACCGAGTCGGTCGGGGTGACGGCGCTGGCCACCCTCGGCGTTCCGGTGATCGTCGACCTCGGATCCGGACTCCTCGACGCATCGTGCCCTTGGCTCGACGGCCCACCACCGCGCTGGCTGGCCGAGGAGCCGGCGGTGCGCCAGACCCTCCAGCAGGGGGCCGACCTCGTCATCTTCAGTGGCGACAAGCTCTTCGGCGGTCCTCAGGCCGGCATCATCGTGGGGCGCTCCGACCTCGTCTCGGCGTGTGGGCGTCATGCCCTGGCCCGGGCGCTGCGGCCCGGCGGGCTGGTGCTCGACGCGCTGCAGGCCACAACGCTCCGCTACCTCGAGCGCGATGGCGACGCCATCCCGTTCTGGCGGATGGCGACCACCCCGGTCGACGCCCTGCGCGACCGGGCCGAGCGCATCGTGGCGGCGCTGCCCCCCGATGGGCCCGAGGTCACCGTCATCGACACCGAGGCCGTACCGGGTGGCGGCACGATGCCGGGGGTGACGATTCCGAGCGTCGGAGTCCGGGTCGCCGACCCGACGGCTCTCGATCGTCTGCGTGACGCCGAGCGCCCGGTGATCGCCCGGGTCGACGGCGGCGCCACCGTGCTCGACCTGCGCACGGTCGACCCGGGCGACGACGAGGCCGTGATCCGCGCACTCCGACGGGCCGCACTCGGGGGTGGCTCACCGTGACCGTGATCGCCACCGCCGGCCACGTCGACCACGGCAAGTCGACCCTGGTCGAGGCTCTCACCGGCACCGACCCCGACCGCTGGGCCGAGGAGAAGGCACGCGGGCTCACGATCGACCTCGGGTTCGCCGCCCTCGACCTGGGCGACGGCACGACGATCTCGCTGGTCGACGTGCCCGGCCACATCCGGTTCCTCCGCAACATGCTGGCCGGCGTGGGCGCCGTCGACGGCTGCCTGTTCGTCGTCGACGCAGCCGAGGGCTGGAAGCCCCAGTCCGAGGAACATCTCCGGATCCTCGACCTGCTCGGGCTCCGCCGGGGCGTGATCGCTCTGACCAAGGTCGACACGGTCGACGACGACCTGCTCGAACTGGCCGAGCTCGACGTGAGCGAACACGTCGAGGGCACCTTCCTCGACGGCGCCCCGATCATCGGGGTCTCGGCCCACACCGGCGACGGACTCGGCGCGTTGCGGGCCGCCCTGGCCGAGCTGGTGGCTCAGGCCGACGACGACCGAGCGCGCACTCCGGCTCGGCTGTGGGTCGACCGGGCCTTCTCGGCCGCCGGCGCCGGCACGGTCGTCACCGGCACCCTGACCGGGGCCGACCTCACCGTCGGCGACGAGGTGACGCTCCATCCGAGCGGCGGCAAGGCGCGGGTGCGAGCACTCCAAAGCCATCATCGAGAGCTCGCCGTCGCCGCCCCGGGCAGCCGGGTCGCGGTCAACCTCGGCGGCATCAACCACGCCGACATCGAGCGAGGCGACGCCCTGGCCCTGCCGGCGACCTGGTGGGAGACGTGCGTGATCGACGCCTCGCTCACCGTCCTCGAGACGCTCGGCCACGACGTGTCACGGCGGGGCGCGTACGCCGCCTACATCGGCTCGGCCGAGCGCATGGTGCGGCTCCGGGTCCTCGGTCCCGACACGCTCGCCCCCGGCGCCACCGGCCAGGTCCGGCTGCGGCTCGACCGGCCGGTACCGGCCCTGCCCGGCGACCGTTTCGTGTTGCGCGACCACGGCCGCGACGAGACCGTCGGCGGTGGCGAGTTCCTCGACGTCGACCCCGTGCTCGCTCCGGCCGACGCTCGACCCCAGCGATCGGCCGACCGCGTGGTCGCCGAGCGCGGTTGGGTCGACGTCGACACCTTGCGTCTGCTGACCGGCGAGACGTTGCTCGCGACCGTCGGACGGTGGCTGGTGGCACCCGACGCCCTGGCCTCGTCCCGATCGTCGATCCGGGAGCGGGTGGCCAGCGCCGGATCCCTCGGTCTCGACATCGCCATGCTCGACGAGCGGGAACGGGCCCTGCTGAGCGGCTTCGACGACCTCCACGTCGACAACGGTCGCGTCACGATCGGGATCCCCAAGGACCCCTTCGCCGACCACCCGTGGCTGGCGCTACTCGACGCCGAACCGTTCGCACCGCCCGGGCCCGACGGAGTCGACCCGGCCGAGGTCCGCGAACTCGTGCGCCGCGGCCTGGTGATGGAGCAGGACCGCGTCTACTTCTCCCAGCGAGCGGTCGGCGACGCTGCGGTCGCCCTCGCCGGGGCGATGGCGGCGACGCCCGAAGGGCTCACCGTGTCGCAGATCCGCGAGGTGTGGGGCACGTCACGCAAGTACGCCCTCGCCCTCCTCGCGCACTTCGACGGCACCGGGCAGACCCGACGCCGCGACGACCTACGGATCGCCGGTCCACGGCTCCCCCGCCCGATCTGACGGGCGCACGCCGATCAGTTGGTGGTGGCCTGCGCCGCTCGCCGCTCGTTCTCGGTCATCCCGCCCCAGATGCCGTGGGGCTCGCGGATGCTCAGGGCGTATTCGAGGCAGTCGCGCTGCACCGAGCACGACTCGCAGATCTCCTTGGCTCGGGCCTCGCGGCTCCGCTTCTCCGATCGACGCTCGAGGCGAGCCGGTGGGAAGAAGATGATCTGATTGGGACCTCGGCACGCCGCCCTGGTGTGCCATGCGAGGTCGATGTTCTGGAGGCTCACGGGTACTCCTCCTGCTGGTCCGTTCGCCCCCCCGAACCTAGGCGCGGGTGACCGATGACACAAGACCTGAGGTGACAGTTTTCACAAGGCCCGACCTCGGCCTTGAACCGGGGTCCTTGCGACCCGTCAGGCCTCGCTGCGTTCCCGGTAGTCGCGGGCGCCGCCATCCTCGGGCTCCACCTCGAGGAGGAGGCGATCGATGCCGACGACCCGCACCCGATCACCGGCGGCGATCGGCGTGGCCCGGTTGGTGATCGCCCGCCACTCGGCGGCCTCGACGCGCACGGTCCCCTCGGGAGACACCTCGGTGAGGGCCTCACCCATCGTCCCGATCATCCATTTGCGGCCGATCGTCGGGGTCGAGAACCGGGTCCGCACCATCGACGGCATGCCCGTATAGGCGTAGAGAACGGCGCCGATGATGCCGAAGCCGAGGGTCACCCACGACATCGACACCCCGTCGTAGAGGAACCATGACCCGGCGATGAACAACAGCACGCCGAGCGCCGAGTAGAGCCGGGGCACGTTGGTCTGGATGTCGATCGCCATCGCCACCAGGCTGAGCATCAGGAGCACGACGGCCCACGTGCGCGTCGGAAGCACGGCCAGCCCGTAGCTGCCGGCGGTGAGGAGTGCCACCCCGATCGCCCCGGCCACGCCGACGCCGGCGGTGAAGAGCTCGAAGACGAGCAGGGCCAGGCCGCCGACGAAGAACAGGTAGGCCAACTCGGGGCTGGCGGCGGTGTGGAACAGCTGTCCCGACAGGGGGAGCTGGCGGAACTGGGCGACGGTGACGAGTGAGATGTCCTCCTCGCCGGTCACCGGGGCGTCGTAGCCGGGGATCAGTTCGACGAACTGACGCAACACCGAGTTGGTCTCGAGCGCCAGTTCGATGTCGGCGGGGTCGCCGGTGGCGATCCCGAGCTCGATGGCCTCGGCAGCCCCGATCGTGGTGTCGGCCAGCCGTTCGGTGGCGTCGCCGAACGCCGGACCGAAGCGCGAGTCGGGCAGACGGGCCGGGCCGGTCTCGCCGAGCCGCGATCCCTGGGCCACGCCGACCAGATCGGCGGCGCCGAGCAGTTCGGCGCTGCCGCCGCGAGCTTGCGACCCCGAAGGCCCGACCCACATCGCCACCGTCGGCTCGAGTTCGTCGATCACGGTCGCCAGCTCGAGCAGGGCGGCATCGTCGATCACGGCGCCGGCCGAGTCGACCTGCAGCACGACGGCCACCACGCCATCCGCCTCCGCCGACTCCAGCTCCCGGATCAGGAAGTCGTGGACGACCGGGTCGAGCAGGCCGGCGAACTCGATGATGCGGATCTGGCCCGAGCCATCGCTCTCGGCGACGCCGTCGCCGTCCTGGGCAACAGCGTCCTGGGCCGCGGTCGGCGCCGCCAGCATCAGCAGGGCGCCAAGGCCGAGCATCAGGGCAGCTAGCCTCCGGAGCAGTGGCGATCGGTGAGTTCTACAACGCATCCAGAGTCCTGATCGTGGCGGGCAAGGGTGGCGTGGGCAAGACAACGGTAGGGGCAACGGTGGCCGTCGCGGCTGCTCGGGCCGGGGCCAGCGTGTTGTGCGTCGAGCTCGAGGGCCACAGCGTGCTCGGTCGACCCTTCGGTGTCGACACCATCGACTACACCCCCACGCCGCTCTGGCGGGCACCGGCGCCGACGACCGACGGGCGTCGCGGGTCGGTGCGCGGCCGACGGCTGACACCCGACGAAGCCCTGGTCGAACACCTGCAGACCCACGGCCTCGACCTCCTCGCCGGGCGGGTGATGACCGGCGGCGCCATCGACGTGGTGTCGAGCGCCGCGCCGGGCATCCGCGACCTCGTCACCCTCGGCAAGATCGCCCAGCTCGAGCGCAACGCCCAGGCCGACCTGCTGATCGTCGACGCCCCGGCCGCCGGCCACGCGCTCAGCTTCCTCCAGGCGCCGGCCGGACTGCTCGAGACCGGAGAGGGCCCGATCCGGGACCAGGCGGAGCGGGTGCTCGAGATGTTCGGCGACCCGGACCGCTGCCAGGTCGCCCTGGTCACCCTGCCCGAGGAGACCCCGGTGCGAGAGACGATCGAGACGGCGTTCAGCCTCGAGGACCTGGTCGACATCAAGCTCGCGCCCGTGATCGTCAACGGGGTGGTGCCCGAGATCCCCGGCCTGGCCGCCGCTCGAGCGGCCGACGACGGCGCCCGGGATGCCGACCCCCGAACCATCGCTCGGCGCCGGGCCGCCGATCACCGCCTCGCCGTCCATCGACGTGAGCGGGCGGCCATCGAAGAACTGGCCCGAGAGCTCCCGCTGCCGCGGATCGAACTGCCCCTGCTCCCCACCACCCGACTCGGTCCCGACGACCTCGGCCGCCTCGCCGACGCCCTCACCCGCCCGCCCACCGACCGCCTCGACGGCGGGCAGGGCACCGAACGATGACGACCGACATCGTGGTGTGCGTCGGCCCGGGCGGGGTCGGCAAGACGACGATGGCCGCCGCGCTCGCCGTCAGCGCCGCCCGGAGCGGACGACGGGTCGTCTTGATCACCGTCGACCCGGCTCGCCGGTTGGCCGACGCCCTGGGGCTCGCCAGCGAGGCGAGCGACCCCGACAGCGCCGACCGTGCCGACGAACGGCGCCTCGGCGGCTCTGGCGCCCTCGGCAACGAGCCTCGACGCCTCCCCCTCGACGACACCGGCACCGAGACCGGCACCGGTGAGTTGTGGGCCTCGATGCTCGACGTGCGGGCGACGTTCGACGGCTTGATCCGCGAACACGCTACCGACGACGCCCAGGCCCGGCGAGTGCTCGACAACCGCCTCTATGACGACCTCACCACCTCGCTGAGCGGCACCCACGAGTACATGGCCGCCGAGCGGCTCCGAGCCCTCCACGTCGACGACCGCTTCGATCTGGTCGTCGTCGACACCCCGCCGTCGCGACATGCCCTCGACCTCCTCGACGCCCCCGGGAGGTTGGCCCGCTTCGTCGACCACCGCCTCTATCGATCGCTGCTCGCTCCCCGCAAGGGGGTCATGCGGGTGGTCAGCGCGGCGACGCAAGCCCTCGCTCGAGCGATCGGCCAGCTCGTCGGCACGACCATGCTGACCGACGTCACCGAGTTCTTCGCCGCCTTCGAGGGGATGGATCAGGGGTTTCGCGATCGGGCGGCCGAGATCGATGCCCTGCTGGCCGGGCCGACCACCCGCTACGTCGCCGTCACCGCACCGGCAGCGCAGACCGTCGACGAGACGGGCTGGCTGGTGGCTGAACTCGCCGGCCGCGGTCGCAGGGTCGACCTGGTGGTGGCCAACCGGGTGCTCCCCGACTTCGGCTGGCGACCCGAGCCGGCCAGGACGCCGGACCCGCTCGATGTGAACCTGGCCGACCTCGCGACCCGGCGCGACGCCCAGCTCGGCGAACTCGGGGCGTTGGCCGGCGACGGCTCGCGGCCGTTGATCCAGGTGGAGGAACGGGCCGAGCCCGTCACCGATGCCGACACGCTCGCCGCCCTGTCGACACAGCTCGACGAGGCGTGGAATCGCCTGGGTTGACCGACCCGTCAGCCCTGGGCGTCGTCGAGGGCGTCCTCGGCCTCTTCGAGGCTCTCGGCCACCGGCACGATGCGGTCGAACCCGGTGGTGTGGAGGAGCCGGGTGATCGTCGGGCGGTCGCAGAACACCGACACAGCGCCGTCGGCCTCGCGGGCTCGGCGGATGCCGCCGATCAGTGCCCCGAGGCCGGCCGAGTCCATGAACGGCACGTCCGACAGATCGATCAACAGCCGCTGAGCGCCGGCCAGTTCGGCCAATGCCTCTCGGAACGAGCTGACCGAATAGGCGTCGAGCTCTCCCGACGGCCGACACAGGGTGTAGCTCTCGCCTTCCTCGACGTGGATCTCGAGCACGGTGAAGGGTCCTCCTCGCCGGTCCGTTGCCGCCACGGTGAGCGACGGTCCCGGCCGCGGCGTCGCACGATGCTAGCGCTTGAACGGGGCGCGCCGACCTCGGGCTAGGCTTTCGCCCGTGACCGTGATCCTGCTCGCCACCGACGCCGACGACCTCTTCGCCGAGGTCGACAACGCCCTGGCCGGCGACGACACCACCGTGTTCCGGGTCCGCAAGGGCGCGGATGTGCTGCCGGTGATCGAGGCCAAGAACCCCGCCCTGGTGCTGCTCGACCTGCAGATCGGCAACATGGGCGGCGTGGCCACGTGTCTGGCGATCCGTCAGGAAGAGGGATTCGGTCGCCTCGAGAAGCGGGCGGTCGGTCTGCTCCTCGATCGCTCGGCCGACGTGTTCCTCGCCGACCAGGCCGGGGCCGACGGTTGGCTGATCAAACCCCTCGACCCGCTGCGCCTCCGCCGGCTCGCCGACGAGCTTTTGTCGGGCGCCTCGGTATTCGAGGGTGTGCCTGCCGCGTCCTGAGGGATACCCTCTCGGGACACAACAACGGGTTGTGGCGCAGGTTGGTAGCGCGCCTCGTTCGGGACGAGGAGGTCGGGAGTTCAAATCTCCCCAACCCGACCAGTGAGATTCACCATGGAGGCCTGGGACGGGCTGGCCGACGGTTCGATCACCGTCACCTTCCGTCGATGGAAACGGCCCCAGGTGATCTCGGGCCGGCAGTATCGTTCACCTGCCGGGATGCTCGAGATCGAAGCGATCGAGGAGATCGCCGAGACCGACATCACCGATGCCGACGCCCGATCGGCCGGCGCCGCCGACGCGGCTGAGGTGCTCGAGCGACTCGGGCCCGCCGCCGGCGACACCACCCTCTACCGGGTGCGGTTCCACAATGTGGGCGCCGACCCTCGCGACGTTCTGCGGGAGTCGATCCCCGACGCCGAGGAGCTCGCCGGCATCATCGCCCGGTTCGACCGGCTCGACGCTGCCTCGTCGTGGGGTCCGTGGACCCGGGCCACGCTCCGGGTGATCGCGGAGCGGCCCGAGGTGCGGGCCCCGGACCTGGCCGAGTCGTTCGGTCGGGAGACCAAGCCGTTCAAGCTCGACGTCCGCAAGCTGAAGGGCATGGGCCTCACCGAGAGCCTCCGGGTCGGCTACCGCATCTCGCCGCGGGGCCAGGCCGTGCTCGACGCCCTCGACGCGGAACCCTGACCGATACCCGCTCGATCCGACGGCGGTCGCTGCCGATACCTACGGTGTGGGGATGCCTGATCTTCGTGTTCGCCTGGCCGGTGGCCTGACCAGTGGCCTCGCCACCGGCGTCGCCACCTTGCGCGGCGCCGGGTCGGAGCGGCTGCGGTCGGCGGTGATCGGCGACGAGGGCCTGTCGCCCGACGAGCTGGCCACCGAGGCCGATCCGGGGCTCTTCGGGCCCGAGTCGGTGGCGTGGCGGATCCACGCGGATGGCGCCATGTTCATCGGCGGCCTCCGGTCGCTGATGCTGCAGACGCTGCACCCGCTGGCGATGGCCGGGGTGGCAGAACACAGCGACTACCGCCACGACCCGTGGGGTCGTCTCAACCGGACCGGCCGCTTCATCGGCGCCACCACCTTCGGCTCGACCCCGACGGCCGAGACGTCGATCGCCATGGTCCACCGGGTCCACCAGCGGGTGGTCGGCACGGCGCCCGACGGCCGTCCCTACGCCGCCAACGACCCCCATCTGCTGCTGTGGGTGCACGTCGCCGAGATCGCCAGCTTCCTCGACGCCCACGAGCGCTACGGCGACGGCAAGCTGCGCGACGCCGAGAAGGACCGTTATGTGGCCGAGATGGCCGAGGTGGCGCGCCGGCTCGGATCGGAGCGGCCGCCGGAGAGCGTACGCGAGCTCGACGACACGCTCCGGGCGTTCAGAGACGAGTGCAAGGCCGGCGACCAGGCCCGCGACGCCATGAAGTTCCTCCTGGTCCCGCCGGTGCCGACGGCGCTGCGACCGAGCTACGCCCTGGTGAGCGCGGCCGCGGTGTCGAGCCTGCCCCGCTGGGCCCGACGTGAGCTCCGGACCCCCGTGCCGCCGTTGGTCGAACCGTTCGGCGTGCGTCCAGCCGCCCTCGCCCTCACCCGCACCCTCGGGTGGCTGATGCAGCCGGAGCACGACCAGGAGCCTCGGTAGCCTGCGGGCATGCAGCTCGAGGAGTTCCAGGCGTTGATGGACGATCTCTACGGTGAGGCCGACCGGGATCGCGGGATCCCGTCGACGGTCGCCTGGCTGTGCGAAGAGGTCGGGGAGCTCGCTCAAGCCGTCCGCAAGGGCACCGAGGCCGAGCAGCTCCACGAACTCGGCGACGTGCTGGCCTGGGTGGCCAGCCTCGCCAACCAGGTCGGCCTCTCCCTCGAGGACGCCGCCCAGCGCTACGTCACCGACCCGCCCTGACGCTCGCCTCGCTGCCCTCTCGCACTGCCCCTCGCCGCGCCGCCACAGGGAGCATCCCGCGAACTCTTGCGCGTTCGGGTCAGTTCTGACGCCTTTGCGGGAGAGTTTCCGCGACATGGGTGATCCGGGTCCCCGGAAAACGGTCGCCGGCCCTCTCGAAGCCCATCGCTTCCCAGAACGGCGCCGCCGCCGCTGACGCCCCGGCGTGGCAGGTGAGCAGGTCGGCGTGGCCCGACGCGCGGGCGATCAGGTGCTCGGCCAGGACTCGCGCCACCCCGCCTCGACGGGCCGACGGGGCAACGTAGAACCGCCGCACCCGCAGCGCGCCGGCGACCTCGGGGCAAGCGTTCACTCCGCCGACACCGACGAGCACCCCGTCGAGCCGCGCGACTACGAGCCGCTCGCCCGGGCCGTCGAAGCGGGCCTCACCGGAGCGCCAGCGATCGACCAACGCCCCGACGTTGCGGATGCCCTCGGCGTCGGCCTGTCGGCGGAGCGCGTCGAAGCCAGGCGGCAACGCCTCCGTGACAACCTCGATCCGGAGCGCCACCGCCGGGTCCTGCTGGTGGATCAGGCCTCGGCGAGGAGGAGTTCGGCGATCTGGATGGTGTTGAGGGCCGCGCCCTTGCGCAGGTTGTCGCCGGCGAGGAACAGGGCGAGGCCATGCTCGACGGTCGGGTCGACCCGGATGCGGCCGACGTAGGTGTCGTCGACCCCGGCGCTCTTCAGCGGAGTGGGCACCTCGTCGAGGATCACACCATCGGTGGCGGCCAACAGTTCGGCGGCACGGGACGGTGAGATCTCACGGTCGAACGAGGCGTTGATCGCCAGCGAGTGACCGGCGAAGACCGGGATCCGCACGCACAGCGACGACACGGCGAGCTCGGGGATCTCGAGGATCTTGCGGCTCTCGTTCCGGAGCTTCTGCTCCTCGTTGGTCTCGGCCAGGCCGTCGTCGACGAGGTCACCGGCCCACGGCACGGCGTTGTAGGCGATCGGCTCGAGGTAGATCGACGGAGTTCCCAAGTCGACCGCTCGACCGTCGTAGGCGAGCTGACTGGCGTCGCCACCCTCGGCGACCTGTTTGGCGAGTTCATCCACGCCGGCGAGGCCGGAGCCGGAGACCGCCTGGTAGGTCGAGGCGGTGAGCGTCTTCAGTCCGGCCTCGAGATGGAGTGGCTTGAGGACCGGCATCGCCACCATCGTGGTGCAGTTCGGGTTGGCGATGATGCCCTTGGGCCGGTCGGCCACGGCGTGATCGTTGACGCCGGCCACGACGAGCGGCACCTCGGGGTCCATGCGCCACGCCGAGGAGTTGTCGATGACGACGGCTCCCTGGGCGGCGACCTTGGGGGCCAGTTCCTTCGAGGTGGACCCACCGGCGGAGAAGATCACCACGTCGAGGCCGGAGTAGTCGGCGGTGGCGGCGTCCTCGATGGTGATGTCGTCGCCCTCGTAGGTCAGGGTCCTGCCGGCCGACCGGGCCGAGGCGAAGAGGCGGAGCTGGGTGAGGGGGAACGACCGCTCGGCGAGGATCGAGAGCGCAACGCTCCCGACCTGTCCGGTGGCACCAACGATTCCTACGCGCATACGAAAACCCTACGCCCCGCGCTGCGATGCCACGCCCGATTTTCCCGGCGCGACCGGCGCCTCCTGCAACCGGTTGTCGTGGACGCCAGAACCGGCGCCTGCTGCAACCGGTTGCCGGCCGCAACTGACGCTGTGTGCAACCGGTTGTCGTGGACGCCGGAACTGGCGCAGGGTGCAACTGGTTGCAGCGTGTGCAGCCGGCGGACCAGCTCAGCCGTCGAGGCCAGCGCCCTTGGGACCGGACAGCCTCAGCCGTCGAGGCCGAAGGCCGTGTGCACCAGCTGCACGGCGTCCTCGGCCCGGTCGGCGGCGACGACGCAGCTGACCCGGATGGCCGAGGTGGAGATCATCTCGATGTTGATGTCGTTGTCGGCCAGCACCTCGAACATCGTGGCGGCCACCCCCGGGTTCGACTTCATGCCGGCCCCGACGATCGACACCCGACCGACCGAGTCGTCGGTGGTCACCTCGCCGGCTCCGATCGACGCCAGTTCGTCGGATCCGAGGATCGACGTGGCGTTGTCGAGGTCCTCCATCGGCACGGTGAAGGAGATGTCGGTCTTGCCCTGGTCGGACACGTTCTGGACGATCATGTCGACGTTGACGTTGCCCTCCGCGAGCGCTCGGAAGATCTTGGCCGACACGCCGGGACGGTCGGGCACGTCGGTGATGGTGACCTTGGCTTCGGAGAGGTCGTGGGTGACGGCTCGGATGATGGGCTGTTCCATGGCGGACTCCTCGGCGACGACGTGGGTGCCCGGCTCCCAGGTGAACGCCGAGCGGATGTGGAGGGGGACTTGGTGGTTGTGGGCGACCTCGACGGAACGCATGGCCGGCTTGGGGCAGCCGGTGGCGGTCATCTCGAGGAGCTCGTCGAAGGTGATCGACGCCATCTTCTGGGCGGCGGGCACCACCCGGGGGTCGGCGCTGAACACGCCCGACACGTCGGTGTAGAGCTCGCACAGATCGGCGCCGATCGCCTTGGCCAGCGCCACGGCGGTGGTGTCGGAGCCGCCTCGGCCGAGGAAGGTGACGTCGCGGTCGTCCGAGACGCCCTGCGAGCCGGCGACGACCGGCACGATCCCCTCGGCGATGGCCTCGGTCACCCGCTCGGGGGTGATGTCGAGGATCTTGGCGTTGCGATGGTTGGTGTCGGTCCGGAACCCGGCCTGCGAGCCGGTGAACGAGGCGGCGGGCACGTCGAGGTCGGCCAGCGCCATGCAGATCAGGGCGCACGCCTTGCGTTCGCCGGCGGTGATCAGCATGTCCATCTCGCGACCCGGCCGATTCCTGGAAACCTGCTCGGCCAGGTGGAGGAGTTCGTCGGTCTCCTTACCCATGGCGGAGACGACGAGCACGACCTGATCGCCCCGACGACGGCACCGGGCCACGTGGTCGGCCACGGTCCGCATCCGGTCGGGATCGGCGACCGAGGTACCACCGAACTTCTGTACGACGAGAGCCACGTTTCGACGCTACCGGCGGGGGTGCCTGCTCACTCTGCCATTTGGTCGTTAGCCTTCCCGCCGTGGGTACCGAGAAGCGTGAACGCCAGAAGGCGAACCGTCAGGCCCGTCTCGAGGCCGAACGCAAGCAGGAACAGAGTGCAGACGTGAAGAAGCGGCTGGCCTTCGGCGGGGCGATCGTCGCCCTGGCCGTGGCCGTTCTCTTCTCGGTCTCGTACTTCTCCGACGACGGCGACAGTGAGACCACGGACGCGACGACCGACGCGGCCGCCGACACCACGGCGACGACCGCCGTCGACGAGGAAGAGACCGTCGAGGAGACCACGACGACCGAGGCCCTCGACCTCACCCCGGTCGCCCCGGAGTGCCCGCCCGACGACGCGTCGGGCGACCGCGTCGTGCAGTGGACCGAGGCGCCGGCGATGTGCATCGACGACTCGGCCACCTACCTGGCCGAGGTCACCACCTCGCTCGGCGACTTCACGATCGAGCTCGACGCCTCGAAGGCACCGGCCACCGTCAACAACTTCGTGTTCCTGGCCCGGCACCACTACTACGACGGTGTCACCTTCCACCGGATCATCCCGGGCTTCGTGGTCCAGGGCGGCGACGCCGTCGGCAACCCGCTCGGCACCGGCAACCCGGGCTACCAGTTCCCCGACGAGCTCCCGGCCGAAGGCGAGTACGAGATCGGGTCCGTCGCGATGGCCAACTCCGGCCCCGACACCAACGGCAGCCAGTTCTTCGTGGTGACCGGCGACTCCGGCATGCAGCTGCCGCCGCAGTACTCCCTGTTCGGCACCGTCACCGAGGGGCTCGACGTCGTGATGGCGATCGAGGCCACCGGCACCGCCGGCGGTGAACCGAGCTCCGACACGATCATCGAGTCGGTCACGATCTCCCAGGGTTGACGATCGCGCGGTGCCGAGGGGTGACCCTCCCGCAGGGCTGCCCCCGGCGCTCGGCAACTAGTCTTCAATCCATGGCGCAGCGGCCCTCGGAGGGCGTGTGGTCGTTCCCACCCCTCACAGCACTGCCTCCTGGTGAGGACCTCGTGGCGACCGGCGCCGACCTCGCCGAGCGGACCCTGCTCGACGCTTACCGGGCCGGGTACTTCCCGATGCCCCTCCCCCGCCGCAAGCTCGGCTGGTTCTCCCCCGACCCGCGCGGGGTGTTCCTGCCCGGCGATCTCGTGGTGTCGAAGTCGCTGCGCCGATCGCTCCGCCGCTACGAGCTGCGGGTCGACACCGCCTTCGACGACGTGATCGCCGCGTGTGCCGACCCGAGCCGTCCCCACGGCTGGATCGACCGCCGCGTCACCGCCGCCTACCGGGCTCTGCACCGGGCCGGCTGGGCCCATTCGGTCGAGGCCTGGGACGACGACGGGCTCGCCGGCGGCCTCTACGGGGTGGCGATCGGGGGGTTCTTCGCCGGCGAGTCGATGTTCCACCGCCGCACCGACGCGTCGAAGGTGGCGTTGGTGCATTTGTGCGAGCTCCTCGGCTCCGAGGATCATGTAGTGCTCGATGTTCAGTGGGTGACGCCGCACCTGGCGTCGCTCGGGGCCCGAGCGGTCCCACGATCTGACTACGCCGGCCTCCTCCAGCTGGCGCTCGAGCTCCCACCGAGACCAGCGTTCGGTGGGGCCATCGATCCTTTTGCAGCAAAGGAGCCACCCCATGCCTGATCGCCCGTGGATGATGCGGACGTATTCCGGTCACTCGACCGCCAAGGCGAGCAACGAGTTGTACCGGACCAACCTGGCCAAGGGCCAGACCGGTCTGTCGATCGCGTTCGACCTTCCGACCCAGACCGGGTACGACCCCGATCACGTCCTCGCCAACGGCGAGGTCGGCAAGGTCGGCGTCCCCGTGGCCCACCTCGGCCACATGAAGACCCTGCTCGACGGGATCCCCGTCGGGGAGATGAACACGTCGATGACGATCAACGCCCCGGCGGCGTGGATGCTCGGCCTCTACGTCGCCAACGCCCTCGACCAGGGCGTGCCGACCACGGCGCTCCGGGGCACCACCCAGAACGACATCGTCAAGGAGTACCTCAGCCGCGGGACCTACATCTTCCCGCCCGGCGAGAGCCGTCGACTGATCGTCGACATGTTCGCCTACTGCAACGAGCACATCCCCAAGTGGAACCCGATGAACGTGTGCTCGTACCACCTCCAGGAGGCGGGGGCGACGCCGGTCCAGGAGATCGCCTACTCCCTGGCCACCGCCATCGGCGTGCTCGACGCGGTGAAGGAGTCGGGCCAGGTGCCCGCCGACCGGTTCGACGCCCTCGTCGGCAGCGTCTCGTTCTTCGTCAACGCCGGCATCCGGTTCGTGGAGGAGACCTGCAAGATGCGGGCCTTCACCCAGATGTGGGATCGCATCACCGCCGAGCGCTACGGCGTGACCGACCCCAAGGCCCGTCGTTTCCGCTACGGCGTGCAGGTCAACTCGCTCGGCCTCACCGAGGCCCAGCCCGAGAACAACGTGCAGCGCATCGTGCTCGAGATGCTCGGCGTGTCGCTGTCGAAGGACGCTCGGGCCCGCTCGATCCAGCTCCCGGCGTGGAACGAGGCCCTCGGCCTGCCCCGCCCCTGGGATCAGCAGTGGTCGCTGCGCATCCAGCAGGTGCTGGCGTTCGAGACCGACCTGTTGGAGTACGACGACATCTTCGCCGGCAGTCACGTGATCGAAGCCAAGACCGCCGAGCTGATCGAGGCCGCCCAGGCCGAGCTCGACGACGTGCTCGAGATGGGCGGCGCGTTCGAGGCGATCGAGGAGCTCAAGGGTCGCCTGGTGCGCTCCCACACCGAGCGCATGCGCAACATCGAGCGCGGCGAGATCACGATCGTCGGGGTCAACGAGTTCGCCGAGACCGCCCCGTCGCCCCTCGGCGGCGCCGAGAGCATCCTCAAGGTCGACCCGGCCGTGCAGGACGAGGCGATCGCCGATCTCGAGGAGTGGCGGGCGAACCGCGACAACGACGCCGTGGCCAAGGCCCTCGACGACCTCGCCGCCGCCGCCGAGAGCGGCGACAACATCATGCCCACCACGATCGCCCTGGCCCAGGCCGGCGGCACGACCGGCGAGTGGGCCGGCCGCCTGCGCGAGGTGTTCGGCGAGTTCCGGGCTCCGACCGGGATCCGGGCCGCCGTCGGCGCCGGTGGCGGCTCGATCAAGCTGAGCGACCTGGCGTCGTCGGTGCAGTCGATGGCGGGCGGTCCGCCCCGTCTGCTGGTGGCCAAGCCCGGTCTCGACGGCCACTCCAACGGGGCCGAGCAGATCGCCGTCGCCGCCCGCGACGCGGGCATGGAGGTCATCTATCAGGGGATCCGCCTCACGCCGGAGCAGATCGCGTCGGTGGCCCGAGACGAGGACGTCGACGCGGTCGGGCTGTCGATCCTGTCGGGCAGCCACCTCGAGATCGTTCCCGAGACGATCCAGCGCCTCCGAGCGCTCGGCGTCGACGCCCCCGTGGTGGTCGGCGGGATCATCCCCGAGGAGGACCGTCCGGTCCTGATCGGCAAGGGCGCCAGCGCCGTCTACACGCCGAAGGACTTCGACCTCGGCACGATCATCGACGACATCCGCGCCCTCGTCGAGAGCCACCGCTCCGCCCAGGTGGCCTGAGCATCTATCCTGGTCCACGGCGTTCCGGCTCCCGCCGCCGGAACGCCCGAGGCCAGAGTGCTTCAGTTCCCGCCCGAGCAGCCGATGGAGACTGCGATGAATGCTCGCGTTGCCCTACCTGGACTGGCGATCGGCCTGCTCGGCCTCGTCGCCGGCGTGATCGCCTGGGTCATCGACGTCCCCACCTTCGGCGCCGTCGCCGGGCTCTTGGCGTTGGCCGCCGGCGTGAGTGGGCTCCGGCTGGGGCAGCAGCTGTCGGAACAGTCCGCCGTCCAGCGACTCGTCGAGGACGAGCTGCGAGCGGTGCGCTCCGAAGCCGAGGACACCGAGCAGGCGCTACGCGCCGAGCTCGATGAGCTGGCCGAGGCCGAGGAGGGCGTGGAGTACAACAGCGCCCCCGTCGACAGCCTGACCGACCCGAGCACCGGCCTGTTCAGCGAGAGCTTCTTCCAGGTAGCGCTCGATTCCCGGGTCGCCGCCGCCCGCCGTCATCTGCGTCCGGTCGCCGTCGTGCTCCTCGACGTGGTCGACGGCCTGCAGTCCGACAACCCGACCGCGGCCGACGCCGAGACCGTCGCCGAGAGCATTCGGGTGACCCTGCGTGAGGCCGACACCGCGTGCCGGCTCCGCAACGGCTTCTTCGCCCTGCTCCTCGAGGACACCCCCGAGAACGGGGCGATCTGGACCGTCGAGCGCATCCGTCGCCACCTGCTGTCGGCGCAAGGTGGACTCACCCTGTGGGCCGGCGTGGCCTGCTATCCGGCCCACGCCTTCAGCCCCGACGAGATCATGATGGCCTCGGAGACGGCCCTGGCCGCCGCCAAGGAGTGGCGCCAGGACCGCATCGAGGTCGCCACCGCCGCCGCCGACTGAGCCGACGGCGGCGGGCCGGCGTCAGCTGACCCAGTCCTTGAGCTTCTCGATCGTGCCGAGGGGGTCGGGGCCGACCGGGTTGACGTTGAGGTGGGTGACGCCCACCTCCTTGAACTTGGCCAACCGGGCCTTGATGTGCTCCTCGTCGCCGATCAGGGCGGAGAGCTCGATGTACTCGTCGGGCACGGCCTCGTAGGCCTCGTTCCGCTGGCCGCCGAGGAACAGGTCCTGGATCTTCTCGGCCTCCTCGACCCAGCCGTAGCGCTTGAACAGGTCGTTGTAGAAGTTCTTGCCCTTGGCGCCCATGCCGCCGACGTAGAAGCCGATCAGGCCGCGGGCGGCCATGCGGGCCTCCTGGATGTGGGGGCCGTCGCCGATCGCCACGAACCCGCCGGCCAGGATCTCGAGCGGGCCGCGCTCGGGGTCGCGCTTGGCCCGGCCGGCCTCGAGCGATTCACCCCAGACCTGCTCGAAGCGGTCGGGCACGAAGTGGATGGTCTGCCACAGGTCGGCCAGCTGGGCGGTGACCTCGACGTTCTTCGGACCGATCGAGGCGATGGCGATCGGGATCCGCTCCGACGGGGGCTTGTTCATGAACTTGAGCGGCTTGCCCAGGCCGGTGCCGCCGTCGAGGGGCAGGCTGATGTCGCGCCCGTCGTGCTCGACCTTCTGGCCGCTCCAGACCTTCTCGCAGATCTCGATGACGTCGCGGGTGCGGCCGATCGGCTTGGAGAACGGCACACCGTGCCAGCCCTCGATCACCTGCGGGCCCGACGACCCGATGCCGAGGATGAAGCGGCCGCCGCTGAGGGCGTCGAGGGTGGCCGCCGTCTGGGCCAGCAGGGCGGGCGAACGGGAGTAGAAGTTGATGATCCCGGTCATCAGCTGGACGCGCTCGGTCTTGGCGGCGAGGTAGCCCATGATCGAGACGAGGTCGTAGCCGTAGATCTCGGCACCCCAGATCACGTCGACGCCGGCGGCCTCGAAGTCCTGGGCCTGCTTGGCCAGCTTCTGGGGGTCACCGTCGAGTCCGAGGGTGGTACAGATCTTCACGTCGTCTCCGTTC
>JAWSVN010000101.1:0-7512 GCA_033851875.1 Acidimicrobiales bacterium | reverse complement strand
CCGCCGTCGAGCACACCCCCGACGCCACCCCAGCTGCTGCCGACGAGGCCGCCGAAGCCCCCACCGGGGCCAACCCGAGCACCGGCCTCGTGGTCGTCCACCTCTTCTTCAAGACCGCACCGCTCACCGACGGCGAGGCCGCCCTCGCTGCGGTCGAGGCAGCTCGTGCGGCCGGCGACCAGGTGATCACGGTCTCGATGCTGGGCCACAAGGCCGACCTCGCCGTCATGGCGCTCGGCGACGACGTGTGGCGTCTCCGCCGACTCCAGACCGCCCTCGGCCAGGCCGGCCTCGATCTCGTCGACAGCTACGTCTCGCTCACCGAGGTGTCCGAGTACGCGGCCGGTGTGCCCGAGCCGATGAAGCAGGCCCGGCTCTACCCCGAGCTCCCGCCGGAGGGGAAGAACGCCTGGTGCTTCTACCCGATGTCGAAGCGTCGCAACTCCGCCGAGAACTGGTTCACCCTCGACTTCGACACCCGCCGCGACCTCATGTACGAGCATGGCACGTCGGGCCGGAAGTTCGCCGGCCGCCTGGTCCAGCTGATCACGGCCTCCACCGGGGTCGACGACTACGAGTGGGGCGTCACCCTGTTCGCCCAGCGCCCCGACGACCTCAAGGAGGTCGTCTACACCATGCGATTCGACGAGGCCTCGGCTGTCTACGCCGAATTCGGTGCGTTCTACACCGGTGTCGTCGACGAGCCTGCCGCCGTGCTCGAGTCACTCGGCGTGCTGGAGGCCTGACGGAGCGGCGATCCAGCGCCACCCGCGGGTTACTCCGGGTTCCGTCCAGCACGCGGCCGGCTGGGGGCGTACGCTGGCCCGGATGAGTGACGTCGAGGGACCGTCCACCGAGCCCGACAACACGACACTTCCTGCTGCGGCGCCCGAACCCGAACCGAGTGTCGCTGCCGCTGACGCGCCCGAGGTCGCTCCGCCCGAGGTCCCTGTTCCGGTCGCCGTCGTTCCCGAGGCCGCGGTCGTCGAAGCACCGTCGACCGAGGAGCCGACGGCCGAGGCCGCACCCGAGCCGGTCACCGCCGAGCCCGATCCGGCCGGTCAACCCGAGGCGAGCGCTCCGATCGACCCGCCTGCGGCATCGGAACCGGCGGCCTCGGAGCCGGCAGCGCCGTCTGAGCCGGCTCCCGTCATCGGGGCAACGCGGCCTGCGCCCAGCGCGCCGCCGACGCCCGTGTCCGGGCCGCCACCAGCGCCGAGCGCGCCTCCTGCCCCGGGCGCACCGCCTGCCCCGGGCACGCCTCCGACCTCGGGAACGCCGTCGACGGCCCCGGCTGGCGCGCCCCCGAAGCCCGAGCGTCCGAGCGACGCCGGCAAGATCGTCGGCGGCACGATCACTGCGGCCACCGCCGACGAACTCGAACTCACCCTCGACGACGGGCGCACAGCGGTCATCAACCGACGCAACTTCGACGACCACGGCACCGCCCCCAACGAGGTCTTCTCGGTCGGCGACCGTGCCGAGGGGGCGATCCTCGTGCGTGAGGACCCCCGCCAGCGCGTCGTGCTGTCGCGCACCTGGGCACTGAAGAAGAAGGCGTGGGACGACCTCGCCGCGCTGCAGGAGGCTGGCGGCACCCTCACCGCCCCGGTCACCGGGCTCGCCAAGCGTGGCGTGGTGGTCGACGTCGGCTTGCGCGGCTTCGTGCCCGCCTCCCACATGGCCCTCGAGCCGACCGACCTGTCGCCTTTCGTCGGCCAGACCCTCGAGTTCAAGGTCCTCGAGATCGATCCGGCCAAGGAACGCCTGGTGCTGTCGCGGCGCTCGCTGCTGCTCAAGCAGCAGCGCAAGGCCGTCCACGACGCCCTCACCTCGCTCACCGTCGGCGAGGTCCGCACCGGCACCGTCACCTCGCTGGTCGACTACGGCGCGTTCGTCGACGTCGGTGGCGTCACCGGCCTCGTCCACCTCTCGGAGCTGGCCTGGCACCGGGTACGCCGGGCCGCCGACGCCGTGAAGGTCGGCGATGAGGTCGAGGTGAAGGTCCTCGACGTGAAGGTGAAGAAGCGGCGCGTGTCGCTCTCGATGCGCCAGATCACCGACGACCCCTACGCCAACCTGACCGCCGGCGACGTCGTGACCGGCCGCGTCAGCCGCCTGGTCGACTTCGGCGCCTTCGTCGACGTCGGCGCCGGCGAGGGGCTCGTCCACCTGAGCGAACTGTCGGAGTACCGGGTGTTCACGCCCGAGGAGGTCGTGACCCCCGGCGAGGACGTGAGGGTCAAGATCCTGTCGGTCGACAAGAAGCGGCGGCGCATCGAACTCTCGATTCGCCAAGCGGTGAGTAGTGACTTCGGCTGACCCCCGGTTCGTCGACATCACCAACGAGTTGGCCGACGCCGTGATCGACGCGGTCCCCGGGTGGTTCGACGCGGTCGCTCGCCGACACCTCGGCACCGCCGGCGCGCCCGACCGCTGGGGGCTCGACATCGCCGAGGCCGCGACCCGCATCGGACGAGAGATTCGGGCTCTGGCCGAGATCGACATCGACGCTCAACGCACCACCCCGCTCACCAGCATCCGCACCCTGGCCGACGTCGGCACGCCCCTGCTCGACGCCGAGGGAGTCGCCCGGGTCACACGCGACCCTCATGCGGTCTCGATCCACCCCGACGATGTCTACGACCTCACCCCCGGGGGGTTCGCCGACCTGGGCGACCGGGTGCAGGCCGCTGGCCTGGCCTGGGGTGCGGCCAAGGCCCACCTCCACCTCCAACGACGCCGCAAGGACCCCGGATGACGATCGCCGTCGCCATGCCCGACATGATGGACCGGAGCCGGCTCGGTGCGGTTGATGTGACGGTCGTGCGAGATCACGCCGCACTCGCCGCGAGCGGCGCAACACTGGTGCTCGTGGATCTCGACCGCTGTGACGACCCCTCCGTGTTCGTGATCGACGGTGTGCGCGCCGTCGGCTACGGCTCCCATGTCGACGACGAGCGACTCGCCGCCGCCCGTGAGCTCGGGTACGCGGAGGTCTTGCCCCGCTCGGTGTTCTTCCGCCGTCTCCCGGAGCTCGTGGAGCACACATCGTGAAGCGCGTCGCCGACCCCCTCCTCATCGCTCCGGAACTCGAGGGCGACGCCTACACCGCGGCCCACGCGGCGGCCGCCGACTCGTGGTTCACCGACCTGTTCCAGGAACGGGTCACCGATCAGAGCGGTCTCGCCCTGGTCGCGGTGGGCGGCTACGGCCGCGGTCACCTGTGGCCCCACAGCGACCTCGACGTCATCCTTCTCCACGACAAGCGCTCCGACATCTCGACGGTCGCCGAGCAGCTCTGGTATCCGGTGTGGGACCGCGGCCTCAAGCTCGGCTACGGCGTGTTCACGCCGAAGGAGGCGGCCAAGCTGGCCGCCGACGAGCTCGACCAGGCGACCTCGTTCCTGGAGACCCGGCTGATCGTCGGCGACGAGCGACTGCTCGACAGCCTCGACCGCGCGATGGCGAAGCTCTGGAAGAAGCAGGGCAAGGACCTGATGGCGCAGCTGTCGAGGAAGGTCTCGAGGCGCCACGCCGACGTGGGCGATGTCGCGTTCAAGATCGAACCCGATCTCAAGGAGGGACGGGGCGGTCTGCGTGACCTCCACGCGATGGCGTGGGGCGAGCGGGCGATCCCCGGCTTCGCGTCCGACATGCTCGACGACCTGGCAGCCGAGGCCGCGATCCTGTCGACGGCCCGCGTCGCCCTCCACCGTACGTCGGGGCGGGCCCGCGACCAGCTCACGTTCGACGACCAGGACGCGGTCGCCGCCGAACTCGGCTACGAGTCGGGCCAGGAATTCATGTATCAGCTCGCCCTCGCCGCCCGTCGGGTGGCGTGGTGCTCCGACGAGGCCTGGAGCCGGTGGGAGCACGGCCGTAGCCGTCCGGTGCGGGGTCATCCCTGGATCCTGCTCAGCGATCAGCTCGAGTTGCTCGACGGCCGGATCGAGTTGCGGGTCGAGGTCGACCCGGCCTCCGACCCGCTCCTCGTGTTGCGGGTCGCCGAGCAGGCGGCGCGGACCGACACGGTGATCGGGCGTCGCACCCTCGAAGCGCTCCGCGGCGCCGAGGTCTCGATTCCCGAGCCCTGGCCCGAGGAGGCGCGGGCGCTGTTCGCGAACCTCCTTCTCGCCGGCAAGCCCGCGATCGACGTGATCGAGGACCTCGACGAGTTCGACCTGATGGTCCGGCTGCTGCCGGAATGGGACGACGTTCGCTGCCGCCCGCAGCGCAACGTGATGCACACCTTCACCGTCGACCGCCACCTGTGCGAAGCAGCGGTGAACGCGGCCGAGGAGGCCGACTCCGTCGAGCGGGCCGACCTGCTGGTCGTCGGGGCGCTCCTTCACGACATCGGCAAGGGCTACCCCGGCGACCACACCGAGGTCGGGGTGGTGAAGATCGAGGAGATCGCCACCCGGATGGGGTATCCCAACGCCGAGGTCGCCGTGTTGGCCGACCTCTGTCGGTACCACCTGTTGTTGCCCGACGTCGCCGCTCGACGCGACATCGCCGACCCCGGCACCATCCGTTCGGTGGCAGCGGCGGTCGACTCGGTCGAGTTCCTCCACCTCCTCGCCGGCGTCACCCGAGCCGACTCGAAGGCGACCGGACCGTCGATGTGGGGGTCGTGGAAGGCCGAACGGCTCGCCCAACTCGTGAAGCGGACCGCCTACAGCCTCGAGCACGGCGAGATGCTCGAGGGCGACGGCGACGAGTTCCCCACGCCCGACCTGCTCGAACGAATGGTGAGCGGCAAGGTGGAGGTGACGGGGGAGCGGACGACGCTGACCGTCACCGCCCCCGACCGAGCCGGCCTGTTCGGCACGGTCGCCGGGGCCCTCGCCACCCTCGGCCTCGAGGTCCTCACCGCAGCGGCGGGGTCCGACGGCAACGGCATGGCCGCCAGCCGGTTCACCGTGCAGGACCCGGCGTCGGGTCCGGTCGACTGGGCTCGCGTGTGTCGGCAGGTGGAGGCTGCGCTCAACGGGCGGCTCGCCCTCGCCGCTCGGGTCACCGCTCGAGCCGCCGAACACGGACGGTTCCGTCGACGGCTGGCCGCGGCGCCTCCTCGCCGAGACGTCCACATCGACAACACGATCTCGGACGTGGCCACGGTCGTCGACGTCCATGCGCCGGACACGATCGGCCTGCTCTACTACTTGACCCGGGCGTTCGCCGAGCTGCGGCTCGAGATCAACTCGGCCAAGGTGCAGACCCTCGGTCCCGACGCCGTCGACAGCTTCTACCTCACCCGCGAGGGAGCGTCGATCACCGACCCGGAGCTGCTCCGCGAACTCGAGCTGGCCGTGGAGGACGTGATCAATGACCAGTGAGTCGGCCGAACCGGCGTCGGCCGAGCTTCTGCGGTGGGCCGAGGCCCTCGCCGGCATCGCCCGCACCGGCCTCGGATTCACCCAGGTGCAGTACGAACGCGAGCGGTTCGAAGAGGTGCTGGCGGTCGCCGCCGACATCCGGGCACGAGCGGCGTTGCCCAGCCCCGACGAAGGGGCCGACGACCTGTCGGCCGAGTGGCTCACCACCGTCGGGTCCGGGATCGCCGGCTACGTCACGCCGAAGATCGCCGTCGGGGCCATCGTCGGCGACGACGACGGACGGGTGCTGATGATTCAGCGAGCCGACAGCGGGATCTGGCTCTACCCGACCGGGTGGGCCGACGTCGGCTACTCGGCCGCCGAGGTGGCCGTGAAAGAAGTGGCGGAGGAGACCGGCATCGACTGTGTGGTCGAGCGACCGTTCGCCATCTACGACGGCTTGCAGCTCGGGTTCAGCGCGGTGCCGATGTACTCGATCGTGTTCCAGTGCCGAGCGGTCGGCGGCACGCTCAGCCATCATCCCCACGAGTGCCTCGACGCCGGTTTCTTCAGCCGCGACGACCTGCCGTCGCCGATCGCCAACTTCGACCTGTGGGGCGACCTCGCGTTCCGGGCCGTGGCCGGTGAGGACTACGACGCCGATTTCGACCGCCCCCGACGGCCGGTCTGGCGCGACGAGCCCTAATTCTGCTCCCGTAGGAACTGCTCCAGCTCGGAGATGAGGTTGTCGCCGGAGTCGGGGCCCATCGATTCGTCGTAGCGACGCTCGAGGTCGCGGACGTAGGCGGCGGTCTCGTCGTCGGCTTCGACCAGCTCATCGATCTGCCGTTCGTAGTCGGCGGCTTCTTCCACCAGGTCGCCGCCCAGGATCGGGAGGCCGGCGAGGGTGCCGAAGCGGTCGAGCAGCGCAAGGGCGGCCTTGGGCGACGACGCGTGGGGCACGTAGCTGGGAACCGACGCCCACAGCGACACCGAACCGACGCCGGCCTGTCGGCAGGCGTCGTGGAGGACGCCGACGATGCCGGTCGGGCCCTCGTAGTTGGACGGCTCGAGGTCGAGGCGGGCGCACAGCGTCGGGTCGGCGCTGGTGCCGAACACCGTCGTCGGTCGCGAATGGGCGACATCCGCGATCAGGGCGCCGAGCGACACGACCAGTTCCACCCCCGCCTCCGCGGCGAACTCGGCGATCTCGCCGGCGAAGGTCCGCCACCGCAGCTGAGGTTCCACGCCGCGCAACACGATCAGGTCGTGTCGGGCCGGGGCCGCGTCGCCTGCGGCGTCGCCGTCACGGTCGAACGCGGCGAACTTGAGATCGTTGGCCGGCCACTCGATGCGGCGGCCACCCTCGCCGTCGATTCGCACGAAGGGGCGGGTGGCGTTGAAGTCGTAGAAGGGTTCCGGGTCGATCCCGGCCACCTTGGTCGCCTCGACCTGGTCGCCGATTCGCTCCACCGCCGTGGTCGCCGCGTCGCCGGCATCGTTCCAACCCTCGAACGCGACCACGAGCACCGGACGGTGCAGGACGGGTCGATCACTCTCGGGGATGGTCCAACGAAGGTGCTCCACGACTTCACCGTACCGGGCCATCGCCACCCGTCGCGTTCGACGGTGCCCCGGGGGTGCATACTGGCGTCGTGACCACCCAGAGCACCCCCTCGTCCGTGGAGATCATCGAGGCCACGGAGGTGACCCCCGAGCTGGTCGAGGCCTTCGGTCGGCTGATTCCCCAGCTCTCGTCGTCGAACCCGCCCCCATCGGCCGAGGTGCTCGAGGCGATCGTGTCGTCGGAGGCGTCGACATTGCTGCTCGCCATCGAGGGCGATGTGGTGCTCGGCAGCCTCACCCTGGCGATGTTCCGCATCCCGACCGGTCTCCGGGCCTGGATCGAGGACGTCGTGGTCGACGACGCCGCCCGGGGCAAGGGCGTAGGTCGCCTGCTGAACGAGCACGCCATCGAGGTGGCCCGAGCCGCCGGGGCCACCACGGTCGACCTGACCTCCCGGCCGACCCGCGAGGCCGCGAACCGGCTCTACCAGCGGATTGGCTTCGTCGCTCGCGAGACCAACGTCTATCGCTACGACCTGGGCTGACGGGCCAACAGCGCACTCATCAGCTGCAGCGCCTGTTCACGGCGTAGCGCCCACGCGCCCGTCGGCAGCATCGCCACCGA
>JAWSVN010000273.1:0-1586 GCA_033851875.1 Acidimicrobiales bacterium | reverse complement strand
AACGCCGGCCACCTCGGCTACCTCAGCCACGTCGACCCCGACGACCTCGAGGTCGCCCTCGGCGAGTGGGCGGCCGGAGCGCTCGACGTCGAGCATCGCATGCTGCTCGACATCACGATCGAGGCCAACGGCACGACCACTCGGGCGCTCGCCCTCAACGAGGTGGTGATCGAGCGGGCCGAGGCGGGGCACACCGTCGCGGTCGAGGCCGACATCGGCGGTCGACGGTTCACCCGCTACCTGGCCGACGGCGTCATCGTCGCCACCCCGACCGGATCGACGGCCTATTCGCTGTCGGCCGGCGGGCCGATCGTCGAACCCGATTTCGAGGCCCTCCTGCTCACGCCGGTCGCTGCCCACATGGTGTTCGACCGGTCGATGGTCCTGGCGCCGACCACCGAGGTGCGCCTCACCGTCGCCGGCTACCGCACCGGCGCGGTCACGGTCGACGGTCGCACGATCGGGACGGTCGAGCCCGGTCACTCGGTGGTCTGTCGAGCAGCGAGCCAGCAGGCCAGGTTCGTGGTCCGGAACGGTCCCGACTTCCACACCGTCCTCAAGGAGAAGTTCGGGCTCACCGAACGCTAGGAGCGAGCAATGCTGGTGGAGTTGGCGGTCGCCAATCTCGGGGTCATCGAGCAGGTGACGATCGAGTTGCCGCCGGGCCTTCTCGCGCTCACCGGCGAGACCGGCGCCGGAAAGACGCTGCTCGTCGACGCGATCAGCCTCCTGATGGGAGGCCGGGCCGACCCCGGGCTCGTCCGCCCCGGCGCCAGCGAGGCGACGGTCGACGGCCGGTTCGAGGTCGGCGACGAAGAGCTGGTGCTCAGCCGCGTCATCCCGGCGAGTGGTCGGTCCCGCGCCTATGTGAACGGTCGGCCGGCGACCGCCGGTGCCCTGGCCGAACTGGGAGAGCGGCTCGTCGATCTCCACGGCCAGCATCAGCACCAGTCGCTGCTCGGCGTCGGCGCCCAGCGGGCCGCCCTCGACCGGTTCGGCGATGTCGACCGGTCGCGTCTCGACCTTGCCAAGGCGGCGGTGGCCGAGATCGACGCGGCACTCGCTGAGCTCGGCGGCGACCCGCGGGCTCGGGCCCGCGAGATCGACCTGTTGCGCTACCAGGTCGACGAGCTCGACGCGGCCGGGATCGACGACCCCGACGAGGACACCCGCCTCGACGCCGAAGAGGACGACCTGGCCAACGCCGTGTCGTACCAGGAGGTCGGCGCCGCCGCCCTCGAAACGCTGTCGGGCGACGACGGGATCCTCGATCGGCTGGCCGGACTGCTCCACGACCTCGACGGCGCTCGACCGCTGGCCGAGCAGGCCGCCCGCGTGCGGGGCTTGCTGGCCGAGGCCGGCGATCTGGCCGACGAGGTACGGGCCGTCGCCGACGGCCTCGAGTCCGACCCGGAGCGGCTCGAGGAAGTGCAGTCCCGCCGCCACCTGATCAAGCAGCTCACCCGCAAGTACGGCGAGACCCTCGCCGAGGTGATGGATGAGCACCGCGAACTGGCCGAACGCCTCGCCGAGCTCGAGGCCCACGACGAACGGGCCGCCTCGCTCGACGCCGAGCGCGACGCAGC
>JAWSVN010000272.1:0-722 GCA_033851875.1 Acidimicrobiales bacterium | reverse complement strand
CGATCGTCTCCGAGGCGATCAGCCCGAACAACACGACCAGCTGCGCAGCAGCGGCGTCGGCGGCCGATCCGCCCCCGAGCAGCACGCCGATGAACGCGCCCGGCAGGCTCACCAGCCCGACCGTCCGGGTCTGATCGAGTACCGGGACCAGCGATTCGGCGGCGTTGCGTTCGATCAACATCCGGATCGCTGGGGAGCGGCGGAACCCGAGGGCCATCGCCGCCTCCACCTCGCCGCGGTCGCGTTCGATCTCGGCCATCGCCCGCCGACCGGCCAACACCACGGCCGTCATCGTGCCGCCGACGACGATCCCGGTGATCGACACGACCGACGGCGGTGACACCGGTACCGCGCCGGTGCCGAAGGCGAGGGCCAACACCGGAGCGGCCCCACCGGCGATGGCGAGTGCCGTCCAGCCGACCGCGTGCCGGGCCTCGACCCGGCCGGCCGCGGTGACGGCTGCGACGGCCAACATGAACGTCCCCACGATCACCGCCGACCACACCGCCTGGAGCGCGGCGGCCAACACGACGGCGACGACCAGGAGTTGGAGCACGGCCCGAGCCTCCGCCCGGACCACGGCCCCGGCGATCGGTTGGCGGGACCAGCGAGCGATGGCGACCGTGAGCGTGGCGAGGGCGACCAGGCACGCCGCGAGCGGCCAGGAGTCGAGGGCGGGTCCCATGCGGGCAGTATCGCTGGGCGGCGGCGGGCTCGCCCGA
>JAWSVN010000271.1:0-6568 GCA_033851875.1 Acidimicrobiales bacterium | reverse complement strand
ATCGTCAATCGGCATCGTCAGATCCGTCGGAGCGGACCCCCCGTCCTAGTCCTTGCCGAGGACGTGGACGACGCAGACGGCACCGACGCCGACCATGTGAGCCAGCCCGGTCTGTGCGCCAGCGTGTTGACGTTCTCCGGCCTCGCCCCGGATTTGTGTGGTGATCTCACAGATCTGACCGACGCCGGTCGGGCCGATCGGGTGTCCCATCGAGAGCAGTCCGCCCGAAGGGCTGACGGCGACCCGTCCACCGATGTCGAACTGGCCCTCCGCGAGTTGGGCGGCGGCCTGGCCCACCCTGGCGAGCCCGAGTGCCTCGATGTAGAGGAGTTCTTCGACCGTGAAGGCGTCGTGGAGCTCCACGACGTCGAGATCCGCAGCGGTGATACCGGCTTCGGCGAGCGCAGCGGTGGCGGTCTCGGCGGTGAGGGCAGCGTCGAAGTTCTCGTCCTGATAGACCGTCTCCGAGCGGGCCACCGACGACTTCACCCGCACGGCTCGGTTCTTGTCGAGGCCGAGACGTTCGATGGCGTCGTCGGACGCCACGATGGCGACGGCGGCGCCCTCGCCGATCGGGCAGCACTGCAGTCGAGTCAAGGGCCCGCTGATCTGCGGGGGAGCGAGTACCTCTTCGAGGGTTCGAGCCTTCTGGCGCTGGGCATTCGGGTTGAGCGCTCCGTTGCGGCTGTTCTTGACCGCAACCTGGGCGAACTGTTCTGGGGTCGCTCCGTGTTCGTGCATGTAGCGGTTCGCCAGCAAGGCGAAGTGTGTGAACGGAACGACGCGATTGCCTCCGAGGTCGCGAAGCCCGGCGGCTTGTTGGGGCATGCTGAACTGCAACGGCTTGTCGACGCCGACGGCGATCGCGACATCCACGAGGCCAGCAGCGACTTCGATACACGCTTGGCGAAATGCACTCGACCCAGAAGCCGACGCGTTCTCGACCTGCGCCATCGGGATCCCGGTGGCGCCGAGGTGGCGATACATCAATCGGGACAAGCCCATGGCGGTGGTCGCGGTGCCGGTGTAGGCCGTTTCCACATCGCTCCATTGCAGGCCGGCATCGGCGAGCGCCTGTCGAATGGCGTGGACTCCGAGGGCGACGTAGGGCGTGTCGCTGGGTCGCTGGTAGGGGTGGAGGCCGACACCGACCACGCTGACGGGCCGGAGGTCTTGCAGTGGGCGAGTCATGATGCGCCTCCGCTCGATGGCGACGGGGCCGATGGGGGACGGGAACTGATGGCAAAGCGGGGCTCGACGATGGCGACGCCCTCGTCGTCGGTGTGGGTCTGGAACCACTCGGCACCAACGCGTTCGCCGATCGCGTCGACCCCGACCACGTCGAGCATCGTCGCCCGGATCAGCGGGCCGTCATCGAGTTTGACCTCCGCCATCGTGAACGGGGCCTCGATGTCCTTGCCGTGGTGCAGGTGCACGGTCGCCACCGAATGCACGATGCCGGCAGCCGCAATGGGGGTGATGGCGAGCTGATTCTCTGAGGCGCCGCACACTTCGCAGCCGACGGTCATCGGCGGAAACGAGACCGCCCCGCACGCACCGCAGGTGGTGGCGGTGAGCTGTGGGGTGGGGTCGCCGGGATCGTAGAGGTCCGGCTGGGCCGGTCTGGCGCTCGAGCGCTCGGCATTCGGCGGCACCGATTCTGATGGTTGCTCGGCTGTTGACACGATGGCGCACCTTCATGAGGGAGGAGTTACTTGCTAAGCGTTCAGCAACTTATTAGGTTGCCCCCATGGTTGTCCAGACTGAGAACGGCGGCGCCCGGCGCACCCAGGCGGAGCGACGGCTCGTGGCCAAGGACGGATTGCTCGGCGCCGCAGCGGAGTTGTTCGCCGAACAAGGAGTAGCCGAGACCTCCCTGGCCCAGATCGGCGAGCGCGCTGGATACAGCCGAGGGCTCGCCAACCACCATTTCGGTTCCAAGTCCGAGCTGATCGAACAGCTGGCCGAGCGAGTGCAGGCCGGCTTCACCGATTCGTTGGACATCTCGGTGTCCGACACTGCGCTCGAGACGATCCTGCGCATCGCTCGGGCCTACGTTGGCCACAGCGCCGTTCCGTCATCGGAGTTGCGGGCGCTGTTCGTCATGTGGGGGGCTTCGTTTCCCGCCGAGTCCTCGGTGCTCGGTATGGCCGAGGCCGATGCCCGTACCCGGGCCACGCTGGCCACGTGGGTCGAACGCGGTCAGGTCGACGGATCGGTGAGCGCCGACGCGCAGCCAGCAGCCGCCGCTGCCGTTCTGATCGGGATGTTGCGGGGAGTCGTCGCCCAACGCCTGGTCGATCCCGATTCGTTCGACCTCGTCGCCGTGCGGGCGGAGTGCGAACGCATGGTTCGCGCCGCGCTCACGCCCAACGGATCGCCAGCCACCACGCCGAACGAAGTGACCAAGAAGAACAAGGAGTCCTGATGTTGCCTGAAGCCGAAGCGGGTTCACTCGAGTTCTGGGCGGGCGAACGTCCCGACGCCATCGCCGTGATCGACGGCGATGGGACGCTGACCTATGGCGACTGGAACGACCAGGCCAACCGGGTCGCCGACTCGTTGGCCGGCATGGGGTTGGTCGCGGGGGAGCGGATCGGGATGCGCTTCCGTCTCGGACTCCCGTGGTTCGTGATCCAACGGGCGTTGCAGAAGCTTGGGGTGGCCCAGGTCGCCGTGAACTGGAAGCTGACGCCCGACGAGGCGATGTACATCGTCACCGACAGTGAGGCCAAGGGGCTCGCGTGCGACGACATCGACGCGTCGGGATGGGCCGAGCAGGATCTCGGGCTGCTGATCACGGTCGGGCAACCAGCTGACGCCCCCGGTGTCCGGTTCGAGGATCTCGTTTCGAACGGCAACCCGGTCGAACGGTTCGGGCCGCTCCGGCCGAACATGGTGCTCTACACGTCGGGCACGACCGGGCTGCCCAAGGGCGTGCCGCCGCTCGATCTCGAGACCGTCACCGACTTCGACCGCCTCTTCGCCTACGGCGCCTCCGTCGGGGCCGTGCCCCCACACCCCGAGGACGCTGTCGTGTTGATCAGCCTGCCGGTCCATCACGGTGCGGGGCCGGCCGCGGCCACCGCAGCGTGTGGCAAGGGTGGCACCGCGGTGCTGCTCGATCCCTACGACGCGGAAGAAGCCTTGCGCCTGATCGAGAAGCACGGCGTCAACGTCTGGACTGCCGTGCCGACGATGCTGCTTCGGATCCAAGCGCTACCGGCCGATGTCGTCGATCGATACGACCTCTCGTCGATCACGGCGCTCAACACCGGCGCCGCCCCCGTGCCCCAGTCGTTGAAGGAGTGGATCGTCGAGCGGTTGGGCGCCGACGTCCTTTGGGAGTCCTACGGCGCAAGCGAAGCGGGCATGATCACGTACACCTCGCCCGAACACCAGATCACCAAGCCCGGCAGCAGCGGACTTCCCTACGACGGTGTCGAGATCGCCATCGTCGACGAGCAGTGGAACCGCCTGCCGACCGGTGAGACCGGCGAGATCGCGGTCAACACGCCAGTGGTCCTGCAGCGCTACCTGGGTCAGGACACGCTCGGAGAAGACACCGTCAAGGACGGCTTCTACCGAACCGGCGACGTCGGGCACGTCGATGACGATGGCTTCTTGTTCATCACCGACCGCATCAAGGACATGATCGTGGCCGGCGGCGTCAACATCTACCCGGCCGAGATCGAGAAGGCCATCGTCGAACATCCCGATGTCGAAGATGCCTCGGTCATCGGTATCCCGCAGGACGACTTCGGCGAGCAAGCCCTTGCGTTCGTCGTCGTCCGTCACGGCCACGAGGTCACCTCGGACGACATCCTCTCGTTCCTCGACGGTCGCCTCGCTTCGTACAAGAAGCCACGCCGGATCGAGTTCATCGACTCGTTGCCGGTCAGCCCGATGGGCAAGGTCCTCAAGACTGAGTTGCGGGCTCCCTATTGGAAGGGCCGTGAGCGCAATGTCTGAATCAGCAATGTCTGGCTCATCCAACATCCTCGACCTGGAGGGTCGCATCGCCCTCGTCTCTGGAGCGGGTCAAGGCGTCGGCGCGGCCACGGCCCACTATCTGGCCGCCCAGGGAGCGAAGGTGGTCGTCAACGACTTCGTGGCCGATCGAGCCACCGAGGTGGCCTCTCAGATCAACGACGATGGCGGCACCGCCATCGGGTTGCAGGGTGACGTCACCGATTTCGCATCCGTCACCGCCATGGTCGACACCGCCTACGAGGAGCTCGGACCGATCGATGTGCTGGTCAACAACGCGGGCAACGCCGGGGCCGACCCCTCTGCGCTGACCGGCAAGCCGTTCTGGGAGAAGGACCCCGACGAGTGGGCGCCGTTCCTCGACGTGAACTTGTACGGCGTGCTGTATTGCTGTCGGGCCGTGCTGCCGGGAATGATCGAAGCCGGCAGGGGTGGGCGCATCATCACCGTGATGAGCGACGCCGGTCGCGTCGGCGAAGCCGGTCTCGAGGTCTATTCAGCGGCCAAGGCGGGAGCCGGCGGCCTGACTCGCGGCCTCGCCCGCAGCCTCGGACGGTTCGACATCACGGCCAACAACGTGGCCATCGCTGCGACGCGCACCCCGGCGATCCAGGCGATGACCGAGAACGAGGACCTCGCCAAGCGGGTGCTGAAGAACTACATCATCCGCCGGTTCGGCGAGCCGAGCGATGTGGCCGCCATGGTCACGTTCCTCGCATCCAACGCATCGGGCTGGATCACCGGCCAGACCTACCCAGTGAATGGAGGCTTCAGTGTCAACCAGTGAGCCGTCAACCGGCGATGAATCGAGTTCAGCGCCGTCAACCCCCGAAGTGCCGAACGCTGCGCCCAACGGCGAAGACGTCATTCGACGCGAACGAATCGGCGACCATCTGCTGTTGATCCGCATCGACCGTCCGCATCGGCGGAACGCATTCGACGGTGCCACCGCTCGTGCCATGGAGGCCGCGATCGACGCATACGAGGATGACGACACGCTGCGATGCGCCATCCTCGCTGGGTCGCCCGAGGCGTTCTCGTCGGGCCAAGACCTCATCGCCGCGGCGTACGGCGACATGGGCGTGGCACCCAATCGTGGCGGGTTCGGCATCATGGCCAAGCCGCCGACCAAGCCGATCATCGCTGCGGTCGAGGGCCATGCACTCGCCGGAGGACTCGAGCTGTGCCTGTCGTGTGACCTGATCGTCTCGTCTCGCACGGCGACGATGGGCATCCCCGAGGCGGCCCGATCACTCGTCGCTGTGGGAGGGGGGCTCTTCCGCCTCCCGAAGCGCATTCCGTACCACCTGGCCATGGAGCTGGCCCTGACCGGCAAGGCCTGGTCGGCCGAACGTATGGCCGAGCTCGGCCTGGTCAACAAGCTGACCGAGCCCGGCGAAGCCCTCGAGGGGGCGATCGAGTTGGCCAACGAGATCCTGCTCGCCGGTCCGCTCGCCGTGCGGGCCAGCAAGCAGATCGTGCAAAAGGCGTACGAGTGGGACGACACCGATGGCTGGAAGAATCAGATGGAGTTCGCCGCGCCAGTCATGAAGTCCGAAGATCTCAAAGAGGGTCTCGCCGCCTTTGCCGAGAAACGACCCGCCGTCTGGAAAGGCCGCTGAGATGACCATCATCGAACCCCGATTGCGCTCCGATCTCCTCGCCGGGCGCGTCGCGATCGTCACCGGCGGCTCGCGCGGTATCGGCGGGGCGACCTCCACCATGCTCGCCGCCAACGGTGCGAAGGTGGTCATCGCCGAAGTCGACGGCCCCAAGGCCGAAGAATCGGTCGCCGCGTTGAACGACGCGTACGGAGACGGCACCGCCAGCGCGTTCGTCGCCGACCTCGTCGCTCCAGACTCCTGTGACCGGCTCGTCGCTCACACCCGGGAAACGTTCGGCGGGGGCCTCGACATCGTGGTCAACAACGCCGGGTACGCCTGGGACGGCGGCATCCACTCGATGACCGATGAGCAGTTCCAGGCCATGCTCGACATTCACCTCGTCGTGCCGTTCCGGCTCGCCCGGGCAACCGCGCCGGTGTTCCGCGAGCTGGCCGCCGCCGATGACGACGAGGTCTACCGAAAGACGGTGATGGTGTCGTCGATGGCCGGGCAGTGGGGCCTGCAGGGCGCGGGAAACTACGCCGCAGCGAAGGCGGGCATGCTCGGCCTCATGCGGACCATGGCCCAGGAGTGGGGCAAGCATCGCGTGTGCGTGAACGCCGTGGCGTTCGGCGTCATCCAGACACGGTTCGGGCTGCCGCAGTCCGAGGACGAGGTCATCGAGGTCGGCGGCCGCAAGGTCCACGTCGGCATGCCGGCCAAGCAGGCCGAACGGATGGGGGCCAAGGTCGGCGACAAGCCGACAGAGGAGCAGATGTACGCGTCGCAGCCGATGCCGAATCAGATGATTCCGCTCGGCCGGAGCGGCAACATCCGCGACGCGGCCGAGTCGATCTTCTGGCTCTGCTCGCCCCTTTCGGACTACGTCACCGGCCAGACACTCGTGGTCAGCGGCGGCGCCAAGGGCGGCATGAGTTGACCTCCGACCGGCCGAGAGACCCGCGATCGGATCG
>JAWSVN010000100.1:5568-8161 GCA_033851875.1 Acidimicrobiales bacterium | reverse complement strand
GTGTTCCCCGCCGACCCCCGCAAGCGCGCCGCGGGCTGAGGCGTCCTGGCGGCCCGAAACGGTAGCGTAGAACGTCCCGAAATGGGAGCGTAGGAAGGCTCCTGCGTCGGTGTTTGGACGCTCGCTCACCCGGGTGAAGCGGGCGGGTGAGCGACGACGAACCACCCCGGCGAGCCGGACGATCGTGGCATGACCGATCTGCTCACCCCGCCCCCGACCGTCCCCGCAACGTTCGAGCGCCAGCCGCTCGGCTCCGACGAACTCCGCGCCCACCAGGAGCGCATCCTCGCGATGCCCGAGGAGCGCTACAGCCTCGCCGCCCGCCTCCTGTTCTGGACCACGCGCCGCGCGTTCCCCCAGGGCGCCAGCTTCGAGTTCTTCGCCTTCGTCGAGTTGGTGGCCCGCGTGCCCTACATGGCGTGGGAGCACGTCGCCCACATCGCCCAGACCCAGAACCATCGCGACCACGCCTTCGATCGCCGGATCCAGGACCGGGTGGTGCTCGCCCGAGCTGAACAGGACAACGAGTTCTGGCACCTGCTGATCATGGAGGAGTTCCTCGGCCGGTCCGGCTACGAGCCCCACTGGTTCCGGGATCGGGCGTTCCCCCAGCTGCTGTCGCTCGTCTACTACCAGCTGGCCTGGCTGCTCTACGTGTTCAGCCCGGCGTGGTCGTATCGCCTCAACCGCGATTTCGAGGACCACGCGATGCGTCAGTACGCCCGCTTCGTCGCCGACCACCCCGAGCTCGACGACGAGCGCTGGGAGTCGGCCTATGCCGACGACTACGGCCACCACGCCACCGTCGGCGACCTCCTTCGTCAGATCGCGCTCGACGAGGAGGAGCACAAGGCCCACTCCGCCTCCGCGCTGCGCACGGGCCCCCGCTTCTCGCGCCGCGCCTGAGCGGGCCGCGCTGGCGAGGCCGGGCTGCCAGGGCGGTGTTGGAGGGGCTGACCTACAGCGTCTTGGGGTAGTAGTCGCCGGCGGGGGTGGCGGCCGACTCGGCGGCGAAGTTGCCGTCGAAGGGCCAGTCGTCCTCGGCGCCCGGCAACGGCCCCTGGTTGAACCGGCCGAGCTCGCCGCCGCCGGCGTTCTCGTTGCCGACCAGCGACCAGGCCTGACGCTTGTAGGTCCAGTTGTCGGGCTGGAGCCGATGGGCCTGGTTGAAGTGAGGGATCGCCGCGTCGCGGTCGCCGGCGGTCCAGAGGTGGTTGGCGAGTTCGAAGTGGGCGGCGCCGGCGCTCTCGTCGGGGCTGCGTCCGGTCGAGGCCGCGACCACCTGGTCGGGCGTCATGGCGAACTCGCTCGCCGCGCCGTTGCGAGCCCAATCGCGGATCGCGTCGGGGTAGGCATTGCGGTCCTGGCCGCCCCGCATCCGAGCGGCGAGTTCCGGGTCGGTCGCTTCGACCTCGGCCGCCTTGGCAGCGATCGTCGCGTCGCGGTCGTCGAGGTAGCTGCGGAGCCAGTCGGGGTAGTCGTCGCCGGGTGGCCAGCCGGGCTCGGCCGGACGCACGATCACGCCGTCCTCGTCGATCCAGACCACGTTCGGGATGTTGACCACGCCGAACAGGGCGTCGAGCTGATGCCTGGGGTCGAGCAACGACGGATGCGTCGGCGACGCCGCCTCGATGAACGGGCGCGACGCTTCGGGGTCACTCAGCTCGAGCGAGACCGTGACGACGGTCAGTCCGAGCGGTGACAGCTCTTCGTGCAAGGCCTGCCAACCTGGCAGGTCGTAGCGGCAGCCTCAGTAGGGAGCCCAGGCGACGACGACCACCTTCTTGCCCCGCAGGGAGGAGAGGTGGAATTCGTTGCCGTCGAGATCGGGCAGGATCACCTCGGGTGCCTGCGCGGTGGTGAGGGCCCGACCGCCCAGCGACTCGGGGCCGAAGGCGGTGAGGCCCGACGCCTCGTCGGTCACCATCGCCATGCCGAGCCGGTCGGCGGCGTGGGCCGCGGAGTAGCCGTCGGGCAGCGGCACACAGACCTCGCCCTTGCACGCACCCTCGGGCTTGATGTCCCAGCCGGTGCCGGCAGCGAACGCCTCGGGCGAGACGTCGAGCGAGTCGGTGATCACGAACGAGAGGCTGCCAGACCGAGGCCCAGCGGGCAAGTGGACGCGGCAGTGCCCGGGTCGTCGTCGACCCGGGCACCGAACTCACGAGCGAGTGACGGTCACGATGCCGTGGTCGTGTCGTCCGACTTGTCGCAGTCGCCTCGGTCGGTCGCGGCGGTGGTGTCGGTCTCGGTCGAGTCGGTGGCATCGGTGCTCGTGGCATCGGTGCTTGTGGCGTCGGTCGTCTCGGTGACGACCGTTTCGGTCTCGGTCTCGGTCGTCTGGGCCGAGGCGATCCCGACGAGGCCGAGCGCACCCATGGTGCCGAGGGCGACGGCGGCGAGGGTCTTCTTGGTGGTGTTCATGAGGGCTCCTTGGTGGGAGGTGGTGGGTTGATGTCACCCACCAAAGCGCCGCCACCTGCGAGCTCGCCGTGGCCCGGCGCACAGGTCCGGCAGAGCGCTCGCCGTAACCTCTGTGCGAACATTGCATTCGCTGTGCGTCTGCGCTCAGGGTCGAGTCGGACACTCGAGC
>JAWSVN010000100.1:0-5496 GCA_033851875.1 Acidimicrobiales bacterium | reverse complement strand
GGGGACTGGTGGGAGGGCGAGACCCTCGAGGAGTTCCTCGACCTGCACGCCGGCGACGCCATCGGCTGGTGGCAGCCTGTCCTCGACCTCGTTGTCGAGCCCCACCTCATCGTGGTCTCGCTCGTCGTGCTCGGCGCCCAGCTGCTCGTCGCCGCCAGCCTGCTCCTCGATCGGGCCCGCGCCGTCGGCCTCGCCCTCGGCATGGGGATGAACCTGGCGTTCGTTGCCAGCGGCGCCGTCAACCCGTCGGCCTTCTACCTCCTCGCCCAGGGCGCCATCGTGCTGTGGGCGATCGAAGCCCGCCCCGCCGCCGTGGCGGCCAGGATCTGGACCCTGGTGTCGGTCGTCGGCACCGCCCTCGCCGCCGCGGGACTCCCGTGGATCCGGGCGTTGTCGCCCCACGACGTCGTCGACGACCCCGGCGCGATGTTCGCCACCCTCGGCCTCCTGGCGGTCGTCGGCGCCGAGACGGCCGGCCGGCAACTGCGTGAGAAGTCGCTGGGATCGGAGTCGCTGGGTGAGGGGCGGGGTGGCGGAACTCTGGTTCGACCCGGCAGCTCGGTCCGGCGACCGTGACGTGGTGGCGGCGGCGTCGCAGCTGCTCCTCGACGACGAGCGCACCTTCATCGACCTCCCGGCGTCGCCGCTGTGGATGGCCGAGGAAGACGTCTACCTCGCCGGCCCGACCGAGGGCCTTCGCATGACGGCCGTGTTGCGCCGTCACCCGTCGATCACCCGCGACGAGTTCCGGCGCCCCTGTCACGAAGCGGCCAGGGTCTCGAGGGCGGTGTCGACGCTCGAGGTGAGTGACGCCGGCACGTCGACCGGCACGCCGACCGCTTCGTAGTTCTCGCCGTCGAGGGTCGTGTAGGTCTCCATCGAGAGGGTCAGCTCGGTGCCGTCGGGCAGCGTCCAGTCGATGGCGTCGGAGAACTCCCCGAACGAAGAGCCGCCGACGACGGTGGCGTCGGTGACCTCGGTGATCGCCAGCAGGAACGCCTCCGCGGCGCTGGCCGTGAGCGGAGAGGTCAGTACCACGATCTCGCCGAGGCAGACGATCGCCTGGGGCTCGACCTCGACCACCTGCACCACGGGGTCGGGCTCGGCGTGGGCCCACTTGCGGTAGGCGGGGGTCGTCTCGTCGACGAAGTAGCCGGCGGCGAGCACGGCGAGGTCTTCATAGCCGCCACCGTTGAAGCGGAGATCGACGACCAATCGGTCGTAGTGGTCGAGGTCGGCGATGGCCTCGTCGAGGGCGGCGCGCAGGGCCTCGCGGTCGGCGACCGGGTCGTCCTCGCCGCTGATGCCCTCGAACGCCACCATGATCAGGTAGCCGACACCCGGCTCGAGTTCGCCCCACGCCACCGACCCGGTGGCGTCGGCCGTGGCGCCGTCGATGCGGTCGATCGTCCGATCGAACTCGGCGCCGACGAGCTCGCCGAGGTCGTCGATCGACTCGATGGTGGGCTCGCCGAACGCCGAGAGGTCGGGATCGACCTCGAACCCCTCGACCATCGTGTGGCCGTCGCCGATGCCGACCAGCGCGGCGCCGAGGGCGGCCTCGAAGTCGACCGGGTCGTCGGCGTCTTCCTCGAGTGAGGCGACAACCGCCGGCCAGTCGACGCCGCGTTCCGCGAAGAACGGGTAGTGGGTGGAGAACAGCTCGTCGAGCGCGGTGAGGGTGGCGTCGGATGTCGACTCGCACGTCGGCGCCTCGGTGAGCGGCAGGAGGCGATAGTCGGTGGTCGGGCCGACGAGGTCGATCGTGATGACGCCGTCGTCGTCGGCGTGATCGACCGGGAGTTCGTTGTCGAAGGGTTCGCCGACCACACAGGTCGACGCGGTGACGTAGTGGGGCGTCACCTCGTCGCCGTCGACGGCGAGCACGGTGCCGTAGCCGGCCATCTCGTACCAGCCGTCCGGGAGGGCGATCGTGGTGTCGACCGCTGGGTCGAGGGTGGCGCGGTCGCCGGGGTTGGCCGCCGACACCGACACCGGGTCGTCGCCGGCGGCGAGGGAGTCGCCGGAACCGCACGCCCCGGCCACCAGCAGGGCGGCCAGCGCCAGGGAGGGCAGGGCGAGGGGACGAGCGGATGGAAGTGGAGCGCGCATGGCGGAACCTCGTGGATCATCGGCCGGCTCGTGCCGGCGCTGGTCCCACCGTCGCCGGGGGAGGGGTGAGGTCTCGTCGTGCGTCGTTCGATCTCACCCGGGTGGTGTCCGGGAGTCGACCGCGTCGGCTCCGACGCGATCGAGGCGACGGGCCTCCGCTCGGCCGAAGACGAACCACGGCGTGAAGCCGAGCAGGTCGAGCAGTTCGGGCGAGGCGTCGGCGAGGAGCCCATCGTCGACGTCGAGACCGTGGTTGCCGAAGGTTCGCACCCACGGCGCGCAGTAGGTGAGCAGGATCGCCGGCCTCGGCGTGTCGCCGGTGTTGGCCCCGGTCCCGTGCACGGTTCGGCCGTCGAGCACGATGACCGAGCCTGCGGCTGCGGTGACGGGCGCGGTCGACGGGGGATCGGTCAGCAGCGCGATCGGGTCGGCCCGATGCGAACCGGCCGCCACCAGCGTCGCCCCGTTCGTCGGGGTGAAGTCGACGAGCGGGACGAGGAAGTTCACGAGCACGGGGAACGGCGTGGCCGGCGGCACGAAGCCCTGATCGCTGTGGAGGCCCATCGCCTTGCCGCCCGGGTTGGCGATGTTGGCGGCCATCGAGGACAGCATCACCCGGTCGAAGCCGAACGCCTCGATCGCGTCGGGCGGGTAGCCATAGGTGGCGGCGATCGCGCGGCGGGCGATCTCGAGGAGCCGAGGTCGTGTGGCCAGGCGGGCGAACGCCGGGTCCTTCGACAGCAGGCCGTCGATCCGCTGGTTGGGGCCTGGCAGGTAGCGGCCGTCGGTGGAGGAGCCGTCCTCGAGCAGCGCGGTCCCGGCCGACCGTTCGGCGGAGGCGATGGCGTCGAGACGGTCGTGGAGGTGTTCGATCTCGGCGAGATCCATCGCCCGCTCGTAGATCGCGACGCCGGTGGCGCGCAGGTCGTCGAGGACCGTCGTCGGGTTGTTGGTCGGTGAGGGAAGGGGGCAGGTGGTGGTCATGGCGTTCCTTGCAGTCGGAGGTCGGAGCAGTTCGTTGCCTTCGATCTCACCGTCGCCCAGATAGAAAAGCCACTACATTCGCTTCATGGCTGATATGAGCAGCGAGGCAATACGGCGGCTCGATGGGCGTCTGGTGTCGGTGTTCCTCGCCCTGCTCGACACCCACAACGCCACCACCGCCGCCGAGCGACTGGGGCTCAGTCAGTCGGCGATCAGCCACGCGTTGCGCCGCCTGCGCGCCCTCCACGGCGACCCGCTGTTCGTTCGCCGCCCCCACGGTCTCGAGCCGACCACCCGGGCGATCGAACTCGGCGAGCCGATGCGCGAGGTCGCCCGCTGCGCCCAACGGCTCTACGGCGGCGACGCCGAATTCGAGCCGCTCCGAAGCACCCGGCGTTTCGCGATCGCCGCACCCGAGTTCGTCAGCGCGACGATCGGCGGACCGCTCCTCGCTCGCTGGCGCGACTCGGCGCCGGGGGTGTCGATCGCCGCCCACCCCTCTGCGCACGCCGAGGCGTTGGACGGGGTGCGGCGGGGTGAGCTCCAGTTGGCGATCGGACGGTTCGCCAAGGGCGGGGCTCCCGACGGGTTGCGGCAGGAGCGGTTGCACCGGGACGGCTACTGCGCTGTCGTCCGCCAGGACCACCCGACGATCGGCGACTCGCTCGACGCCGAGACCTACTTCGACGCCGGCCACGTGGTGACCGACCAGCCCGGCGAGGGAGCCCCCGGCGAGGTCATCCCGCGCCGACTGGTCGTCAGCGCCGTCGTCCCGTCGTGGCTGACGGCGCTGTCGATCGTCGCCACCAGCGACCGGATCGCCACGTGCCCGCGCCGGCTCGCCCTGCAGCACGCCGACCTGCTCGGCCTACGAGTCCTCGACCTGCCCGGTCCGAGCCGACCGATCGACGTCTCGGTCGTCACCCGAACCGAGATCGCCGACCCGGCGACACGATGGCTGCTCGACGAGATCCGAGCGGTTGGCACCGCGTCGACCTCGTGAGCCTCGCCGGTCATCCCCTGGGGGTGCTCGACCGCTCACATGTCCCCCGTTGGGAGGAGTCGTGATCCTGCTTTGGCGGGATGACCGCGGGGAGAGGGTTCCCTAGGTTCGAGAGGGAACGAACCCGCCGGAGACCGAAGGGAGTCCTGCCGTGGCCGCCGCCGTCCATCCAAACCCGCAGCGACTGACTCGGTCCCGGAGCGGGAGCGTCGCGCCACGGCCGTGGACCGACGCGGCATCCCAGGTCGCGGTGCTCGCTGCGTTGTGGGGTTGCTACGCAGCCGTCCGCAGCCTCGTCGGCGACACGCAGCAGGTGGCGATGCGCAACGCCTCGCGCATCCTCGACCTCCAGGCGGCCGTCGGGCTCGACGTCGAACGTGGGCTCCAGTCGCTCGTCGGCGGGTCGGCGACCTTCGTCGCCGCCAACAGCTACTACTTGCTGCACTTCCCCGTCACGCTCGCCGCGCTCCTCGTCGCCTACTGGCGAGCCAGGGACGCCGTCTTCCCGACGATCCGCAATGCCCTCGTCGGCGCGACCGGAGTCGCCCTCGTCGTCCACCTGGTGATCCCGGTGGCGCCCCCTCGGATGCTGAACGGCTTCATCGATGCCGGCGCTGCGTTCGGTCCCGATCCCTACGCCGTTGCGGGGAGCGAGTCGGCGAACCAGTTCGCGGCCCTTCCGTCGATGCACGTCGCCTGGGCCATCCTCGTCGGCTGGGCGGTGACCCAGCTGCGACCCACGATGCTCGGACGTGCGGTCGGCCTCGCCCACCCGGTCATCACGGCGATCGTCGTGATCGTCACCGGGCACCACTTCGTCACCGACGTCGTGCTCGGGGCCACCCTCGCGTTGGGGTTCGTGTGGTGGGCCGGCGACCGGCGGAAGCCCGACCTGACGCTCCGCTAGCGTCGAACGCCATGACGACGGCGGGGCCGGTGGTGATCGTGACAGGCCCACCGGGGTCGGGGAAGACGACCCTCGCTCGGCGGCTGGCCGACGGCTTGGCCGACGAGGGCGAACGCTCAGTCCACCTGGAGTCGGACTGGTTCTTCCGCTGGATCCGGGGCGGCTTCGTCCCTCCCCACCTTCCCGAGTCGCGCCATCAGAACACGACGGTGATCGACCTCGTCGCCGATGCCGCCGCCGGCTACGCCGCCGCTGGCTCCACCGTGTTCTGGGACGGGATCGTCGGCCCGTGGTTCCTCGACCGAGCTGCCGGCCGCCTTCGGGAGCGAGGCGTCGACGTCCACTACCTCGTCGTCCGCGCCGAGCGCGACACCGCCCTCGCTCGCGTCACGGAGCGCGACGGCACCCCGGACGTCTCGGGAGCCGCCGTCATGTGGGACCAGTTCGCCGATCTCGGCGAGCTCGAGCGTCACGTGATCCCCGGCGACGG
>JAWSVN010000099.1:13294-21360 GCA_033851875.1 Acidimicrobiales bacterium | reverse complement strand
TCCCTCGGCCGCCTCTCCCTCGTCTGCAGCGCCGACCTTCCCGCTGACCCTCGGCATCCTCGGCGGCGGACAGCTCGGACGCATGCTCGCCTTCGCCGCCGCCCGCCTCGGTCACCGGGTGATCGTGCTCGACCCGGCCGCCGACGCCCCGGCCGGCGCCGTCGCCGAGCACCTCTGCGCCCCCTACGACGACCCGACTGCGCTCGCCGAGTTGGCGGAGCGCTGCGACGTCGTCACCTACGAGTTCGAGAACATCCCGGTGGCGGCCGTCGAGACGATCGGCGCCGACCGGGTGCGGCCCCACCCGCGGGCGCTCGACGTGTCGGCCGACCGTCTCACCGAGAAGCAACACGTCGCCTCGATCGGGCTCCAGCCGGCCCCTTTCCGGGCCGCCGACGACCAGGCCCAGCTCGAGGCCGCGGTCGGCGAGCTCGCCGCCGAGGGCCACGACCGCATGGTGGCCAAGACCCGCCGCCTCGGCTACGACGGCAAGGGCCAGCTCCGCCTGGCCGCGGGTGAGGTGCCAGGCGACGCCTTCGAGCAGCTCGGCGGCGTGCCCCTCGTCGTCGAGGGGTTCGTCGACTTCGACTGCGAGATCTCGGTGATCGCCGCTCGCGCCCTCGACGGCACGGTGCGCTGCTTCCCGCCCGCCCGCAACGAGCACCGTGACGGCATCCTCGCCGTCTCGGAGGTGCCGGCCGGCGTCGACGCCGACGTGGTGATCGCCGCCCAGTCGGCGGCGAAGCGGCTCCTCGGATCGCTCGACTACGTCGGGGTGCTGGGCCTCGAACTGTTCGTCACCGCCGACGGGTTGCTCGTCAACGAGTTCGCCCCGCGGGTCCACAACTCGGGCCACTGGAGCGAGCTGGCGTCGGTCACCGACCAGTTCGAACAACACGTCCGGGCCGTGCTCGGCCTGCCGCTCGGCGACCCCGCCAGCCTTGCGTGCCGCATGGAGAACCTGATCGGCGACGACCTCGATCGGACCCCCGATCTGCTCGCCGTCGGCGACTGGCGGGTGCATGTCTACGGCAAGGCCGAGGCCCGCCCCGGCCGCAAGATGGGGCATGCCACGCGCCTCACCGGCGACGGGCTTCAACTTTTTCGTTGAACGGCCCGGTTGGAGGAGGTTCGCGCCCGGCCGTAGGCCACAATGAGGCGGTGGAGGCAGACCGGTGACCGAAACCCTGCGCGCCCTCTCGCTCGACCTCGGCCCGCTGGCCGCCGGTGAGCAGGTGTCCGGCAAGGTCCGAGAGGCCTGGCCGCTCACGCAGGGCCGCCGCCTCCTGGTCACGACCGACCGCCTGTCGGCCTTCGACCGGATCATGGGCCACGTCCCCCACAAGGGGCAGGTGCTCAACCAACTCGCTGCGTGGTGGTTCGCCCACACCGCCGACATTGTGCCCAACCACGTCGTGTCGGTGCCGGACCCCAACTGCCTGATCGCCCGCGACGTCACCACCCTCCCGGTCGAGGTCGTGGTGCGGGGCCGCCTCACGGGGTCGACCTCCACGTCGGTGCTGCCCCGCTACCTGGCCGGCGAACGCACCCTCTACGGCTATGAGTTGCCCGACGGCCTCACCGCCCACGGCCCGCTGCCCGAGCCGCTGATCACCCCCACCACCAAGGGTGCGGCCGGCGAGCACGACGTGCCGATCACCGTCGACGAGGTCGTCACCGAGGGCCTGCTCGACGCCGAGCTGTGGGCCGAGGTGCAGCGGGTGGCGCTCGCCCTGTTCGCTCGCGGTGTCGAAGTGGCCGAACGGGCCGGCTTCGTGTTGGCCGACACCAAGTACGAGTTCGGGGTCGACGACGACGGACAGTTGCTGATCATCGACGAGATGCACACCCCCGACTCGTCGCGCTATTGGGACGCCTCCACCCTCGACGAGCGGCTCGCCGCCGGCGAGGTGCCCGACGGCTACGACAAGGAGCCGGTCCGCCTCGCGCTGCGGGCCGCCGGCTACTCCGGCGACGGCCCGCCGCCGGATCTCGACCCGTCGATCTGGGAGCAGACCTCGGCCCGCTACGTCGAGCTCTACGAACGGATCACCGGCGAGACCTTCGTCGCCGGCGCCACCCCGATCGTCGACCGAATCCGCCATCACCTCTCGGAGATCGCACCGTGACCGCACGCCCCCACGACACCCCGTCGTTCGATCCGGATGCCGACCTCCCCAAAGAGGAATGCGGTGTCGTCGGGATCTCATCGGCCAACGACGACGCAGCCAAACTCGCCTTCTTCGGCCTCTACGCCCTGCAGCACCGAGGCCAGGAGGCCGCCGGCATCGCCGTGGCCGACGGTCGCGTCGTGCGGGTGTCGAAGGACCAGGGTCTGGTCAGCCAGGCGTTCGGGGCCAACCAGCTCGACCCCCTCGTCGGGCACCTGTCGATCGGTCACACCCGCTACTCGACCACCGGTTCCAACTCGGATCGCAACGTGCAGCCCTACGTCGTCGAGACGATGCACGGTCCGCTCGGCGTCGCCCACAACGGCAACCTGGTCAACACCGACACGCTCCGGGTCGGCCTGCTCGAGCGCGGCTTCGGGCTGCAGTCGTCCTCCGACTCCGAGGTGATCGCCCTCACCCTGGCCCAGACCGAGGGCAGCACGTGGGAGGAGCGCCTCGCCACGATCATGCCGAGCTGGGAAGGGGCGTTCAGCCTCGTGATCATCTCGGGCACCAAGGTGATCGCCGCCCGTGATCCGTGGGGGTTCCGGCCCCTGTCGTTCGGCCGGCTGCCGTCGGGCGGACACGTCGTCGCGTCGGAGACCGGGGCCCTCGAGACCCTCGGGTGCGACCAGATCCGCGAGGTCGAGCCGGGGGAGATCATCGTGCTCCAGGGCCAGGTCGCGCGCTCCCACCGGGCGATGGCCCCCGCGGAGAAGCAGGCTCGCTGCACGTTCGAGCACATCTACTTCTCCCGCCCGGACGCCCGCTGGGACGGACTGAGCGTTCACCACGCCCGCCATCGTCTCGGCGAGGAACTGGCCCGCGAGCACGCCGTCGACGCCGACGTCGTCATCCCGGTGCCCGACTCCTCGACCCCGGCCGCCATCGGCTACTCGTCGGCCAGCGGCATCGAATACAACGAGGGTTTCGTCAAGAACCGCTACATCGGCCGCACCTTCATCGAGCCGACCGACGAGCTGCGTCGCCAGGGCGTGAAGTTGAAGTTCAACATGCTCGACGACAACGTGCGCGGGAAGCGCGTGATCGTCATCGACGACTCGATCGTGCGGGGCACCACGTCGGGCCCGCTCGTGCGCATGGTGCGCGACGCCGGCGCCACCGAGGTCCACGTGCGGATCACGTGTCCGCCGATCGCCCACCCCTGCTTCTTCGGGGTCGACATGGGCAGCTACGAGGAGCTGATCGCCCACCAGCTGAGCGTGCAGGAGATCGCCGACCACATCGGCGCCGACTCCCTCGGCTTCCTGTCGGTGGAGTCGATGATGAAGGCGCTCGGGCGCGACGACGGCTACTGCAACGCCTGCTTCACCGGCGACTACCCGGTCCCGGTGCAGCTCAACCTGATGACCTCCAAGCAACGATTCGACGGAGTTTTAGGATGACCTCCTCCAGTCCCACCCTGCTCGTGATCGGCAGCGGGGGTCGTGAACACGCCATCACCGAGAGCCTGCTCCGTTCGGCTCGGACCCCGAAGGTGTTCGTAGCCCCCGGCAACGCCGGCACCGAGCCCCACAACGTCGCCCTCGACGTCGGCGACCACGGTGCGGTGGCGGCGTTCTGTGCCGAGCACGCCGTCGACCTCGTCGTCGTCGGCCCCGAGGCCCCCCTCGTCGCCGGTCTCGTCGACGACCTGACCGCCGCCGGCGTCGCCTGCTTCGGTCCGACGGCCGCAGCCGCTCAGCTCGAGGGCTCGAAGGCGTTCACCCGCGAATTCGCCGCCCGCCACGGGATCCCGGGCCCTCGTTTCGCCCAGTTCCACGACGTCGAGGCCGCCACCAACTGGCTCGACGAGGTGCAGGTGCCGGTCGTGGTGAAGGCCGACGGCCTCGCCGCCGGCAAGGGCGTGGTCGTCCCCAAGGACCGGGTCGAGACCGAGCGGGCCATCTTCGAGATGCTCGCCGGCGGTTCGATGGGCGAGGCCGGCGCCTCGATCGTGCTCGAGGAGCGCATGGAGGGCGAGGAGCTCTCGCTGATCGCCTTCTGCGACGGCACGATCGCCCGCACCCTTCCGCCGGCCCAGGACCACAAGCGGGTGGGCGTCGGCGACACCGGCCCCAACACCGGCGGCATGGGGGCCTTCGCCCCGGTGCCCGGGGTGACCGCCGAACAGGTCGCCGAGCTCGAAGCCGCCTTCCTCCAGGCCGCGGTCGACGGCATGGCCGCCGACGGCACGCCCTATGTCGGCCTGCTCTACGCCGGCCTGATGATGACGCCCGACGGGCCTCGCCTCGTCGAGTACAACGCCCGCTTCGGCGACCCCGAGGCCCAGGTGCTGCTCGCCCTGCTCGAGACCGACCTTCTCGAGGTCGTCGAAGCGTGCACCGCCGGCCGCCTCGGCGAGGTCGAGTACACCCTGTCGGATCGCACCGCCGTCACCGTCGTCGCCTGCGCCGAGGGCTACCCGTCGTCGGTCAAGAAGGACATCCCGATTCCCGACGTCGAGCTCCCGGCCCACACGTCGCTCATCCACGCCGGCACCGCTCGCAACGCCGACGGTGCCGTCGTGTCGTCGGGCGGGCGCGTCCTCAACGTCGTCGCCACCGGCGACGACCTGGCCGAGGCGCTCCAGGGTTCGTACGAGGTGATCCACCAGCTCACCTCCGGCACCGACCTCTTCGCCCGCCCCGACATCGGCTGGCGCCACGCCCCGGGCGTCGGCATCGCCGCCCTCAAGGCGGCCGCTGGTGCCGGCGACGCCTATGCCGCCGCCGGCGTCAGCTTCGAGGCCGGCGACGCCGCGATCGACCAGATCGCCGACGCAGTCAAGGAGACCCACACCGACCGCGTGGTCGCCGGCGTCGGCAGCTTCGGTGGCGTGTTCGATCTCGCCGGGCTCGGCCTCGAGCAGCCCCTGCTCGTGAGCTCGACCGACACCTGCGGCACCAAGACCGTGCTCGCCGCCGAGTTGAACATGTGGGACGACATCGGCGCCGACATCGTCAACCACGGCGTCAACGACGTGCTCGTGCAGGGGGCCAAGCCGCTGTTCATGCTCGACACGATCTCGGCTGGCAGCCTCGACCCCGACATCGTCGGCCGGGTGGTGCGCTCGATGGCCGCCGCCTGCCGAGAGAACGCCTGTGTCCTGCTCGGCGGCGAGACCGCCGAGGTGCCCGACCTGATCGTGCCCGGCGGCGTCGACGTGGCCGGCACGATGGTCGGCGTCGTCGATCGCTCGGCTCTGTTGCCCCGACCCGACATCAACCCCGGCGACGTCCTGATCGGGCTGGCGTCGAGCGGGCTCCACACCAACGGCTACTCGCTCGCCCGCAAGCTCGGCGCTGCCCACGGCTTCAACAACGCCGTGCCCGGCACCGACATCCCCCTCGGCATCGCCCTGCTCGCGCCCCACCGCAGCTACCTGGCGCCCCTGGCCCAGGTGCTCGACGGCCCGATCGTGAAGGCCCTCGCCCACCTGACCGGTGGCGGCTTCCCCGACAACATCCCGCGCTGTCTGCCGGCCGGACTCGGCGCCGAGGTCGACACCTCCACCTGGCAGACACCGCCCCTGTTCGACTGGCTCCAGCGTCAGGCCGGCATCGACCTGATCGAGGCCCACCGGATCTTCAACATGGGGATCGGCATGGTGGCGGTCGTCGCTCCCGAACACGCCGACGCCTTCGACCAGCTCGTGCCCGAGCCGACCTACCGGATCGGTCGCATCGTCGAGGGCTCGGGGGTCGACCTGTCGTGAGCGGCCGCCTCGTCGTCCTCGTCTCGGGCACCGGCTCCAACCTGGCGGCGATCATGACCGCCTGCGCGGCCGGCGGCCTCGACGCCGAGGTGGTCGGGGTCGTCGCCAACAAGCCGGCCGGCGGCATCGACAAGGCCGACGTGGCCGGCATCCCGACCGTCGTGCTCGCCCCCGAGAGGGGCGAGTCCCGCAGCGACTACGACCGGCGCCTCACCGCCGTCGTCGCCGACTTCGACCCCGACCTGGTGGTGATGGCGGGGTGGATGCGCATCACGACGATGGCGTTCCTCGAGAACTTCGACGTCCTCAACCTCCACCCGGCCCTGCCCGGCGCCTACCCCGGGTTGCACGCCATCGAACGGGCCTATGACGATTGGGTTGCCGGCGACGTCGACACCGCAGGGGTCATGGTTCACTGGGTCCCCGACGAGGGTGTGGACGACGGCCCGGTCATCGCCGAACGCCCCGTGCCCTTCGTCGAAGGCGACACCCTCGAATCGTTCGAGACCCGGGTCCATCAGATCGAACACGAGCTCATCGTCGAGGCGATCGCCCTCGCCCTCAGCCACATCGGAGTCAACAGTGCCCTCTGAGTCCTCTGACGCAGCCGCCATCGGCGCCCTCCACGAGTCGCTCTTCGCCGGCCACGAGTCGCTGACCTTCGACGATCTCCTCGTGGTGCCGGGCTGGAGCACCGTGCTGCCCAACGAGGCCGACACCACCACCCGTCTCGGCCACATCACCCTGCGGACCCCGCTGATGTCGGCGGCGATGGACACGGTCACCGAGTCGCCCCTCGCCGTGGCCCTGGCTCGTGAGGGCGGCATCGGCATCCTCCACCGCAACCTGCCGGTCGAGGAGCAGGCCCATCAGGTCGATCTGGTGAAGCGAGCCCAGTCGGGCATGATCAGCGACCCGATCTTCCTGTCGCCCAAGGCCACCCTCGCGGATGCCGAGGAACTGATGGCCACCCACAAGATCAGTGGCGTGCCGATCTGCGAGGACGACGGCAAGCTCGTCGGCATCCTCACCAACCGAGACGTTCGGTTCTGTGGACCCGACGATGACGCCTGTCCCGTCACCCAGTTCATGACGGCATCGGATCTGGTGACCGCCCCGGAGGGGACCACCCTCGACGAGGCCGTCAAGATCCTGCACCGCCACCGGATCGAGAAGTTGCCCCTGGTCGACAACGCCGGGATCCTGCGGGGCCTCATCACGGTGAAGGACATCGACAAGCGGGTCGAGAAGCCCAACGCCACCCTCGACGAGCACGAGCGTCTCTGCGTCGGCGCCGCCATCGGCGTGACCGACACGGTCGAACGCTCGGGCGCCCTGGTCGAGGCCGGGGTCGACATGCTCGTGATCGACACCGCCCACGGTCACACCCGCGGCGTGGTCGAGGCGGTTCGCTCGATCAAGGCCAACTTCCCCAACGTGCTCGTCGTCGGCGGCAACGTGGTCACCCGCGAGGGGGTCGACGCCCTGGTCGAAGCCGGGTCCGACATCGTCAAGGTCGGCGTCGGCGCCGGCTCGATCTGCACCACGCGGGTGGTGGCCGGGGCCGGCATGCCGCAGATGAGCGCCATCTTCGAGTGCGCCCAGGCCGCCCAGCAGCACACCGTCACCAACCGGATCACCGGCGAGCCGATGCCCCTGCCGATCATCGCCGATGGCGGCGTGGTCACCTCGGGCGACATCGTCAAGGCCTTCGTCGCCGGCGCCGATGCCGTCATGCTCGGCAACGCCCTCGCCGGTTGCGACGAGGCGCCCGGCGACCTCGAACTGGTCGACGGCGCCATGTGGAAGACCTACCGCGGCATGGGGTCGGCCGGCGCGATGCGTGGGCGGGCCTCGGACCGCTACGGCACGGCCCAGAAGAAGGGCAAGCACGTGCCCGAGGGTGTCGAGGCCCGGGTCCGCTACGCCGGTCGCCTCAACGAGTTGGTTTCCCAGCTCGTCGGCGGGCTCCGGTCGGGCATGGGCTACGCCGGGGCGGGCAGCATCGACGATCTGCGTCGCAACACCCGCCTCACCCGCATCACCGGTGCGGGCCTGCGCGAGAGCCACCCCCACGACGTCGACGTGCTGCGTGATTGAACGACCGAGCGACTGACCACCCCAGCGCCTGATCGCCCCTGCCGCCGACCCCCACGCCGCCAGCGTTTGTGGGATCG
>JAWSVN010000099.1:0-13280 GCA_033851875.1 Acidimicrobiales bacterium | reverse complement strand
TGGTCGACCCAATGTCGCGAAGGTGGGCGCGGTGGTGGGGCGGGGTCGGGGGAGTGGCGGGATTCGGACAACCGAGAGAGGCGTCCGATTTCCGCTCGTCATCGGCTCGTGGCGCGGGCAGGATGCCCTCATGAGCTCGCTCGCCCAGGATGACGTCGACACCGAGGCCTGGGCACGTGCGGTCGAGAGTCGTGACGCCCGCTTCGACGGCTGGGTCTACGTCGGGGTGACCTCCACCGGCATCTACTGCCGACCGAGCTGTCCGACACCGGTGCGGCCCAAGCGCACCAACATGACCTTCTGGCGCACCCCCGCCGCCGCCCAGGCCGCCGGCTTCCGGGCGTGCAAGCGCTGCTCGCCCGACGCCACCCCCGGCTCGCCCGAGTGGAACCGCCGCGACGACCTCGTCGCCCGAGCGGTTCGAGCGATCGACGACGGGGCGGTCGACCGACTCGGCGTCGCCGGGCTCGCCGCCGACCTCGGCGTGAGCGTCCGCCACCTCCATCGGCTTCTCGACGCCGAGATCGGGGCCGGCCCCCTCGCCCTCGCTCGGGCCCGACGGGCTCGCACCGCCCGATCCCTCATCGAGTCGACCGACCTCGCCTTCTCCGAGATCGCCTTCGCCGCCGGCTTCGACTCGATCCGCCAGTTCAACGACACCGTCCGCCAGGTCTTCGACCGCACCCCGACCGAGCTACGCAGCCGAGGACCTCGAGGCGGAGGAGACCGCCACGACAGCGCGGTCGAACTCCGGCTCCCGACCCGACAACCCTTCGACGGCCGGCGCCTCCTCGACTGGTTCGCCGTTCACGCCATCGCGGGGGTCGAGGAGGTGGTCGACGGCGTCTACCGGCGCAGCGTCCGCCTCCCCGGCGGCCCGGGTGTCATCGAGCTCGAACCCGGCGACGGCGAGGTCTGCGCCCGTTTCCACCTCGACGCCCTCGGCGACTTGCCGCAGGCGCTGCAGCGGTCGCGCCGACTCCTCGACCTCGACGCCGACCCCGACCTGATCGCCGGCGCCCTCGCCACCGAACCGGCGATGGCCGCGCTCGTGGCGCAGCGACCCGGTCTCCGTTCCCCCGGCGAGTTGTCGCCGTTCGACGGGGCGATCCGAGCGGTGCTCCACCAGCAGGTGTCGCTGGCCTCCGCCCGCGGCATGGCGGCCCGTCTCGCCGCCGCCCACGGCACCCGGCTGGCCCAGCCCGTCGGCGGCGTCACCACCGTCCTGCCGACACCGGAGGAGTGGGCGGCGCTCGATCCCGACGAACTCGGGCTCACCAAGAGCCGAGCCCGGGCCCTCGTCGGCCTGGCCGGCGCGGTCGCCGACGGAACCGTGGAGCTCGAACCCCACATGGACCGCGACCAGGCCGAAGCCGCCCTGCTCGCCCTGCCGGGCATCGGTCCGTGGACCGTCGGCGTGATCCGGCTGCGGTCCCTCGCCGACCCCGACGTGTTCGCCACCGGCGACCTCGCCCTGCAACGCGCCCTCGCCGCCCTCGGTCTACCGGACGCCCCTGGGGGAGCGGCCACCACCGCCGAGTCGTGGCGACCGTGGCGGAGCTACGCCATGCACCATCTGTGGGCCCACTACCTCGAGGAGGTCACGCCGTGACGGCTGCCCCAACCACTCCGAATCCCCGCCACTACCGCACCGTGGTCGACGCTCCGATCGGTCCGGTCGTGCTCGTCGCCACCGACGACGCCCTCCGGCGGATCGGCTGGCACGACGAGTCCGGCGCCCACCGGGAGAAGGGGATCGACGACGTCGTCGATGTGGACGGTCCCGACGAGCACCCGATTCTGGCCCGGACGGCGACCCAGCTCGCCGAGTACTTCGCCGGCGATCGCACCACCTTCGACCTGCCGCTCGATCCCGAGGGCACCGAGTTCCAGCTCGAGGCCTGGCAGGCGCTCCGAGCGATTCCGTTCGGCGAGACCCGCAGCTATCGCGACCAGGCCACGACCATCGGTCGTCCCACCGCCGTCCGGGCCATCGGTGCCGCCAACGGTCGCAATCCGATCCCGATCGTGGTGCCATGTCATCGCGTCGTCGGCGCGGATGGCAGCCTGACCGGATTTGCCGGCGGTGTCGAGACCAAGGCCTGGCTGCTCGACCACGAAGCTCGGCATTCCGGCCTGTTCGCGGCCCGGTAGCGTCGGGGTATGGCCGCTCCCTCCCTCGTCACCACCTCCTCCAGGACCCTCGGCGCCTTCGAGGTCGGGCCGATCGGGTTCGGCTGCTGGCGTTTCACCCACGACGGCGTCGACGAGGCCCGAGCCCTGCTCGAACGGGCCCTCGATCTCGGCATGAACCTGATCGACACCGCCGATGTCTACGGGCTCGACTGGGGCGGCACCGGGTTCGGAGCCAACGAGGAGGTGCTCGGTACGGTGCTGGCCCAGGCGCCGGAGCTGCGGGAGCGGATGGTCCTCGCCACCAAGGGCGGCATCATGCCTCCGACGCCCTACAACTCGAGCGACGAATACCTGACCAAGGCCTGCGACGACAGCCTGCGCCGGCTCGGCGTCGACGTGATCGACCTCTACCAGATCCACCGTCCCGACGTCTTCACCCACCCTGAGGCCCTGGCGGCGACGCTCACCAAGCTGCGTGAAGCCGGCAAGATCCGCGAGGTCGGCGTCTCGAACTACACGCCGGCCCAGACCGACACCTTGCAGTCGTTCTGCGACTTCCGCATCGTGTCGGACCAGCCCCAGTTCTCCCTCGTGCATCTCGATCCGATGTCCGACGGCACCTTCGACCGTTGCCTGCGGGAGCGCACCGTGCCGCTGGCCTGGAGCCCGCTCGGCGGCGGCTCGCTCGCGACCGGCGACGGGTTGCGGCCCGAGCTGCTCGCCGAACTCGATCGACTCGCGGCACGCGAGGGGGTGACCCGATCGGTGGTCGCCCTGGCCTTCGTGCTCGCCCACCCGGCCGCCGCCGTGGCCCTGGTCGGGACCCAGAAGCTCGACCGCCTCGACGAGATGGCGTCGGCCCTCACGGTCGGGCTGGACCGGGACGATGTCTATGCCTTGATTCCGGCCGCGACCGGGGTGCCGCTGCCCTGACGACCGCCGATCGTTCTCGTCGCTGATCAGGGCCGATTGTTGCCCTCCGGCAGCGGAGGCTGTTTGATGAACCGCATGACGAGGCGGGCCACCATCGAGGACGTGGCGAAGGCTGCGGGCGTATCGGTGGCCACGGTGTCGCGAGCCCTGCGGGATCTGCCCAACGTCGCCCCGTCGACCAAGGCCAAGGTCCAGCGGGTCGCCGGCGAACTCGACTACGTCGTCAACCCCACGGCCAGCCGCCTCGCGTTCAGCCGGGGTCGGCCAGAGCCGACCGAACCGTGGCGGGCCCGAGGCGCGATGGCCCGCAGCGTGGCAGTGGCCGTGCCGGTCTTCGACTCGTGGTACTTCTCCAAGCTCGTCGCCGGCCTCGAGGCCGTCGTTCGCGAGGCCGGGATCGAGCTACTGCTCCACGCGATCAGCAACGAAGAGGAGCGTTGCCGCTTCCTGGCCGGCCGCGGGAGCTGGCGCCCCCGCTGCGACGGCCTGGTGATGGCCGACCTGCGACTCTACGACGCCGAGGCCGACCGCCTGGCCGGCCAGGGCGCCCGCATCGTGACGATCGGGGCCAAGACACCGTTCTTCTCCTCGATCGTGCTCGACGAGCGGGTGGCGGCCGGCGAGGCCATGAAGCACCTCGTCGAGCAAGGCCACCGGCGGATCGGGTTCATCGTCGGCGAGAGCCACGCCCTCGACTTCCGGGTGCCGATGCAGCGGCTCGACGGGGCGAAGGCCGTGATGCAGGCGGCCGGGATCACCCCCGACCCGAGCCTCGAGGTCTCGGGTGGATTCAACGTCGCCGGCGGCCGCGAAGCCATGGCCAAGATGCTCGACCTCGCCGACCCGCCCACCGCGGTCTTCGCCCTGAGCGACGACATGGCCTACGGGGCGATCGACGCGGTGCGTCGCTGCGGTCGGCGGGTGCCCGAGGACGTCGCCGTCGTCGGCTTCGACGACAACGACATGGCCGAGCTGTTCGGCCTGACGACGGTCCGCCAGGACGTCGACCAGATCGGCGCCACCGCCGGTCGGATGCTCGTCCAGTCGCTCGACGATCGCCACGGGGGCGGGCACATCGAGCACATCTGCACCCCCACCTACCTGGTGATCCGCTCGTCGTCGATGCAGGGCGAGCCGCGGGGCTGACGAAATCGCACGAAGCCGCAGGAAATCGCGCGAAGTCGCCAAGCGTGACAGACCCGTGACGAAACCCCCGCCGGGGAACCACGAGGGCGCAACTCGGCGTCAGACCTGCCGATCTGTCACCTGACGCAGCGGTCGCCGTACCGATGCCGCTGCGAACCCGGAGGGACTCCGATGCGAGCTCGTGCCCACGCCCCGTTCCAGAACCGCCGACGCTGGCCGGCCCTGTTGTTGGCCCTCGCCGCCCTCGCCGGTGCCTGTGGCGCCCAAGGAGACGACGCCGAGACCTCATCGTTCGAGGACTCGAGCAGCGGGGCCGCCGAGGAGGCCCAACCCGCGACCGACGACGCCGGCGACGTGGCCGAGGAGAGCGAGGACCTCTCCGGCGTCGAAGCGGACGGGGATCGGGTGGAAGCCACGACCGACGCCCCCTCGACGGGTTCGGGTGGGGCCCCCGCAGCGATCGACAGCCCCGACGCCCAGGTCGCCCCCGACCTCGGTCGCCAGATCATCCGCACGGCGTCGGTGACGGTCGAGGTCGACGACATCCTCGTCGCCGGCCAGGAGGCCAACACGATCATCGAGGGTTTCGGTGGCCTGCTGTTCGACCAGACCACCTCGGTGTCGGGGTCCCCGACGTCGACCCTGACGTTCCGGGTCCAGCCCGCCGACTTCGCCGAGGCGCTCGACGCCCTCGCCGGGGTCGGCGTGGTCTTGGCCCAGGAGGTCTCGGCCACCGACGTGACCGAACGGGTCGTCGATCTCGAGAGCCGCATCATCACCTCGGAGGCGAGCGTGGAGCGGCTCCGTGCCTTCCTGGCCGACGCCACCACCCTCGAGGCGATCGCCCAGATCGAGACCGAGCTGCTCGCCCGCGAGACCGACCTCGAGCTGCTGCGGGGCCAGCTCCGCACCCTGCAGAACCAGGTGAGCCTCGCCACCATCACGCTGCACCTCACCCAGCCGGTGCCGGGGCCGGCGATCAAGGCCGACACCACCGCATACGTCGCACACGACGGCGGCGCCGGCTGCCCCGGCCTCACCGAGATCGAACTGACCGAGGGCGACGACCTCACCTTGTGTATCGAGCTGACCAACACCGGCGACACCCACCTCGGTGAGTTCGAACTGAGTGTGAGTGGATTCGACGTCGACACCGACGACTTCGTGGCCGTCGATCCGGTCGTGGCGGTCGCCCCGGATGAGACCGTGCGGTTCTACGTCGAGACCGAGGCCGTCGCCTTTCGGTCCGGCACCGTCGACATCCGGGCCCGGGTGGTCGACGCCGAGGGCAACGACCTCCGGCTCGGGAGCACCGACGCCCAGTCGTCGGCCGACCTCGACATCGACGAGGACCTCACCCCGCCGTCGTTCCTCGAAGGCCTCGCCGGTGGCTGGGCTGCCCTGGTGGCGCTGGCGCAGGTGGCAGCGTTCCTCCTCGGCGTGTTCCTGCCCTTCGTCTGGGTGCCGATCCTGGCCGTGGTCGGCTGGCGGTGGTGGAAGCCTCGTCGTGCGGGCCGACGAGCGGCCCGACTCGCCGCCCAGCCTGCGACGCCGGCCTGGTCGGCGTCCGGTCCGACGCCGCCTCCGCCCGCTGCAACGCCGCCCCCGCCGGCTGCAACGCCGCCGGCGCCGGCCGCCGCGGCGCCGCAGCAGTCCTCGGAACCCCGGGAAGGCGACCCGGAGGTGCCATCCTGAGGGGGGTGCACACCCCTCCGTCCTCGCCGCCCTTCGCCGACCATCCGCCTCCCGCGTGGGTGGCCGAGGTCGATCAGCTGATCGACGACCTCGGCCTGTCGCTCGGCGAGCTTCCCTACGACCCGACGCCCGACCGCCTCTACCGGGCGGAGGATCTCTACGGCGATCTGGACGAGCACGGGTTCGCCGGCTGCCGGGATCAGGTGATCTACCGCCGCGCCCGGGTGTCGGGCGGTCCGTCGATCCCGCCGGCGGAGTCGTTGGCCCACCGGCTCCACGACCACGGGATCACCGTCGCGCTCGACGAGTTCCGGGCATCGCACCGGCTCGTCGGGGTGATGGGTGGCCATGCCCTGGTGCGCGGTTCGGTCGGCTACCGCCAGGCCGTCGACCTCGGTCGGGCGCTGGCGACCGCCGGCTACTGCGTGGTGACCGGCGGTGGCCCCGGCGCGATGGAGGCGGCCAACCTCGGCGCAGCGACGGCCGAACTCGACGAGGCGGCGGTGGCCGGCATCATCGACCGGCTGGCCGTGCACCCGACGTTCGAGGCCGATCCCGACGCCTTCACCCGGGTCGCGGTGGAGGAGATGGCGGCGATCGAGCGGCCGGTCGACAACCTGTCGGTGCCGACGTGGTTCTACGGTCACGAGCCGTCGAACCCGTTCGCCACCCACATCGCCAAGTACTTCTCGAACTCCGAGCGTGAGGACGGTCTGCTGGCGATCGCCACGTTCGGCATCGTGTTCGTCCGAGGCGGGCCCGGCACGCTCCAAGAGGTGTTCCAGGACGCCGCCCAGAACGCCTATCGGACCTACGGCCCACCGTCGCCGATGGCCTTCCTCGAACCGGTCGACGTGCCCGAGTGGTGGCGCCGGTCGGGTGTGCTCGAGGCGTTGGGTCGGGCCTTCGCAGCCGCCCAGGGCCGTCGCCCTGGTTGGGACCTGATCGGCCGGGCTACCTCGGTGGCCGGCGCAGTCCGTATCATCGACGAAGGTCCGGAGCGGCCTCAGGAGTAGAGTCCGGAGCGGCCTCGGGAGTAGAGCCCGGAACGGGCTCACGANNCAGAGCAGGGGGGTGACGCCACGATGACTCGACGACTCACGCAGTTCAGTCACGGCGCCGGTTGAGCGTGCAAGCTCGCCCCGAGCGAGCTGGCCCACGTGCTGGGCCGTCTCACCCCGAACGACGATCCCCGCCTCCTCGTCGACGCCGCCACCGGTGACGACGCGGCCGTCTGGCGTCTCGACGACGACCGGGCCCTGGTGGTGACCGCCGACTTCATCACCCCCCTCGTCGACGATGCGACGACGTGGGGTCGGATCGCCGCGGCCAACGCGGTGTCGGACGTGTACGCGATGGGCGGCCGCCCGCTGCTGGCGTTGAACCTTGTCGGCTGGAACCACGACGAACTGCCGACCGAACTGCTCGGCGACGTGCTCGTCGGGGCCCAGGAGATCGCCCGCGCCGCCGGCTTCGTGATCGCCGGTGGCCACACCGTCGACGACCCCGAGCCGAAGTTCGGTCTCGCCGTGGTCGGTGAGGTGCATCCCGACAAGATGCTGACCAACGCCGGGTTCCGACCCGGCCAAGACGTCGTGCTCACCAAGGCGCTCGGCGTCGGGATCGCAGCCACGGCCATCAAGGCCGGTCAGGCCGCCGACACCCTGGTCGGGGAGATGGTCGCCTCCACCACACGGCTCAACGACGAAGCGGCTCGGGTAGCCGTCGACGCGGGCGCGACCGGGGCCACCGACGTCACCGGCTTCGGTCTGCTCGGCCACCTCGGACGAGCCGCCATCGAGTCGGGGGTCGACGTCCATCTCGACGCCGGCGCCGTGCCCCTGTTCGCCGGGGTCGGCGATCTCGCCGCCGACGGTCTCGTGCCGGGCGGGTCGCGCCGCAACCTCGACGCGGTGGCCGATCAGCTCGACTCGGCCGGCGTCGACGACACCCTCGTCCTGCTCCTCGCCGACGCTCAGACCTCGGGCGGCCTCGTGTTCGGCATCGATCCCGAGGCGTCGCACGCGGTGGTCGAGGCCCTGCGCTCGACCGGCCACCACGCCGGCGTGATCGGTCGCACCCGCCCCGGCTCGGGCCGCCTCGACCTCGGCCAGACCCGCTAGCGGCCTCGCTCGCTGGCGCTCTCCCTCGCTAGCTGCCGCTGGCCGACTGGTCACCGAAGCCGTTGGCGCGGACCTCGTCGGTGTGCTCGCCGAGCGAGGGGACCGGGCGCCGCGGCGTGAAGGCCTGGCCATCGAAGCGGACCGGGGCGGCGACGGTGCGAACGTGGCGGCCGTCGGGGGTGGTGATGCCGTCGGAGGTGTCGGTGTCGACGATCAGGCCGAGGGCCTCGGCCTGAGGGTCGGCGACCACCTCGGCCATCGACTGGCACGGCGCCCACCACACGTCGTTGGCGTCGAACGCCGCGGCCCACTCGTCGAGGGGGCGGGTGGCGAAGGTGGCGTCGAGTTCGGCGATGAGGGCCTCGGCGTGTTCGCGCAGGCCCGAGGCCCGGGCGAATCGTTCGTCCTCGGCCAGATCGGGTCGGTCGATGGCCGCGCACAGCATCGGGAAGTGGCGGGCCGCCTCGAGACCGATCAGGTAGAACCAACGGTCGTCGGCCGCCCGATAGGAGTTGACCATCGGGGCCTCATGGCGCTCCCGCGGGCGCATCGAGGCCAGCTTGCCGAAGGTGGCCTGGGTGCTGAGATCCCACGAGCCGGCGTAGGTGCCGGCCTGGAACAGCGACGTCTCGACGACCGACCCCGTGCCGGTGACGTTGCGCTGGTGGAGCGCGGCGAGCAGGCCGGCGGCGAGGGTCATGCCGGTCACGTGGTCGCCCACACCGGAGCGGATGTTGAGGGGCGGCCCGCCTTTGGGGGCGTTGGTGCGGGCCAGGCCGGTGCGGGAGACGAACGCGCCGATGTCGTAGCCGGGCACCTCACGGGCCGGCCCGATCGCGCCGTAGCCGGTGAGCGACCCGATGATCAGCTGCGGATGGCGAGCCGACAGCGAGGTGGGGTCGAGGTCGAGGCGTTCGAGGGCATCGATGCGCAGGTTGGTGACGAACAGGTCGGCTTCGGCCAGCAGCGATTCGAGGACCGCCCGGTCGCCGTCGGTCCGCAGGTCGAGGGCGGCCGACCGCTTGCCCCGGTTGTCCTGGGCGAAGGCGGGATTGGGAAGGGGCTTGTCGATACCGACGGCGGCGAACATGTTGCGCTGGGGGTCGCCGCTGGGTGCCTCGACCTTGATGACGTCCGCACCCCAGTCGGCGAGGAGCCCGGCCGCTGCCGGCCCGGCCACCCACTGGGCGAGCTCGATGACGGTGATCCCGTCGAGCGGACGGGCGTCGTTGGGTGAGACAGCGTCGGGGGCAGCCATGGCGGCGACGCTACAAGAGCGCCGCCGCCGGCTCGAACTGGCACGCTCCCGTGCCACGACGCCGTGCCGCGCCCGGGCTGCGCTCAGGTGATGTAGCCGCCGCGGTCGACGGTCCATCGGCGGGTCCCGGCGTCGAACTCCAACACGAGGAGCAGGTTGATGCCGATCTCGGGGTCGGCGGGGTCGACGGCGTCGATGTAGCAGCCCCACTCCGCCGAGCCCGACCGGACGCACAGGACCTCCCCGGCGAACTCGGGGCGCTGGAGCTGGAGCGTCTCGGGAACGAGCTCGTCGAACAGGCTCGCCGAGATGCGGTCGGCGACCTGGCCGTGGTCGTCGGCCATCAGTGCGTCGACGACGAGGAGGCTGACGTGGGCCGGCGTGTCCCCCCAGGTCGACGTGGTATAGAACCCGGCGCCGAAGAAGCCGTCGGCGTCGTACTCCATCACCGGGAAGTAGGTGGCGGTCGGGAAGTTGGGCGAGTCGCCGTCGAGCATGAACGACGTCGTCATCGCCAACCGGGCCCGCTCGCCGCCGAGACCGGTGACCGTCGCCACCGACTGGATGCTCACGAAGAACGCCGAATCCTCGAGGTCGAGGCCGACCATCTCGGGCTCGGCCGGTGTCAGCGCGTCGGCCGGCGATCCCCTCCACAGGGCGAGGCTGCGAGTCGATTCCTGGATCCCGTTGGAACAGGTGACGAGGGCGACGGCGTCGACGAGGCCGTCGCCGGTGAAGTCGCCGAGCGTTCGGGCGTCGTCGCCCGGCGTCCACGAGGCGGTGTCACCGAAGCAGGCGCCGAACGGAAGCGTCATGCCGGCGAGGTCGGCGGCCAGGATGCCGCCGTCGCTGCCGGGGGTCGGGCGATCGATGGCGGTTGCATCACAGGGGACGTTGGCGACGCCGTCGAAGGGGTAGGGGAGCGACTCGCTGAACTCGGGGGACCACGAGAAATCGAGCATCACCTCGGCCCGGGTCTTGGATCCGCTGGTGAGCTGGCCGGCCCAGAAGGCTCGACCGCCGGCGTCGGGGGTGCGGTCGAGGACGTTGGCGTAGATGATGTCGATGAACTCCTCGTCGGTCACGTCCGGGCCGTAGGTGGTGACGAACTCATCGGAGACCGCGAAGTGGGCGGTGATGTGCTGGAGGGTCCAGCACTGGTCGAAGGCGTTGACCCAGAACTGGGCGCCTCCCGGCTCGGGCTCGCGGTCGAAGAACGCTTCGTAGAGGCGGAAGACGCGGGCGTGGGCGTCGGTGAGGCCGGGTTGGGCGACGACGTCGGCGAAGGAGAATGCCGGCGCCTGGGCCGTCGCCGGCACCGCCGACAACAGGGTGGCGAGAAGGGTGGCGACGGCGACGACGGCGCCGCCGACGAAGCGTACGGCCCGTGTCGGCCGACGGTGTCGGGAGGTCTCAGGGGAAGGAACTCGTCGTTCGCTGTGCATGGCGCCGCTCGTTTCTCGGGAGGTCGATGCCCGGACGGTACGACCAGCCCCCGCACCGGTCTGTCGCCGACATCACACGAGCCTGACGCCGCCGTGTGTTGGTAGAGTTCGAAGGGTGGGCACGACATCTCAACAAGTGAGACAATCCTGCGCGAGGTGCCGGTGAGTCTTTGGATACCCGTCACGCTCGGGGCCGCCGTCTGCCAGATCCTGCGGACCTCGCGTCAGCACGACCTGCGAGCCCATCTGTCACCCTCGGCCGCCGGGTTCGCCCGTTACCTGTACGGGTTGCCGTTCGCGATCGTCTCCTCGACGGTGGCGTTCGGTGTCTTCGGGCGGCCGATCCCCGGCGTGCCCGTCGGGTTCTGGGGTCCGCTGCTCGGGGCGGCCGTCGCGCAGATCGTCGCCACCATCGCCCTCCTGCAGAGCTTCCGTGAGCGTGACTTCGCCGTCGGGACCGTGTTCTCCAAGACCGAGGTGCTGATCGTCGCCGCCCTCGGGGCCGTCGGCGTGGGCCAGGCGCTTCGGCCGTGGGGGTGGTTGGGAGCCGTGCTGGTGGCGGGCGGTGTGATCCTGCTGTCGCTGCCCGACCCCCGCGAGCCAGCGGCGGGTGCGGCGGTCGACGGCGCCGCGGCACGTTCGGCCTGGCGGCCGGCGGCGTTGGGGCTCGCCGCCGGCGCCGGATTCGGCTTCGCCGCCATCGGGATCGGCGCCGCCGCTCGGTCCCTCGACGGAGGGGCGCCGGTCGAGCGGGCCCTGCTGACGCTCACCGTGCTTCTCGCGATCCAGACGGGCCTCAACGGGGCGTGGTTCGCGGTGCGGAACCCCGACGAACTCCGCCGTTGTGCGGCCGCGTGGCGGCCGGCGCTGTCGGTCGGCCTGCTGTCGATGGCCGGCTCGTTGGGCTGGGCGTGGGCCTTCACCCTCGAGGGTGCCGCGAAGGTCCGGACCCTCGGACAGGTCGAACTCCTGCTCGCCTTCGCGGTCGGGCTGCTGGTCCACGGCGAGCACCATCCCCGACGCGACTATCTGGCGGGCGCGCTGGTGTTGGCCGGCGCGGTCGTTGTGGCGGCCCTCGCCTGAAGGCCCGCCGCTAGGGTCGCCGGGTGCCCCACACCACGAGCCTGACGGTCCGCTTCAACGAGCTCGACCCCTACGCGCATGTCAACCACGCCGCCTACGTCACCTACTTCGAGGTGGCCCGCACCGAGGCCCTCGACGCCTCGGACATGGGCATCACCAGGGTGGCCGACGCCGGGTTCCAGCTGGTGGTCGTCGAGATCAACGTCAAGTACCGCAGCGCGGCGGTGATGGGCGACGCCCTCGAGATCGACACGTGGATCACCGAACGCAAGCGGGCGACGATGCGGTGGTCACAAGCCTTGCGGCGCGGCGACGAGGTGCTCGTCACCGAGGACATCCACGTGGCGGTCACCGACACCGACGGCCGGCCGGTGCGGCCGCCGGCGTGGCTGTTCGAGTACCCAGACTTCATGCACGTGCCGCCTGGCTGACAGACTGCGCCGATGGCCGGCCCTGCGTTCAACACCGACTTCGAACCCGTCTACGGCGAGGTGACGCAGCTGTCGCCGCTGATCCGGCGGGTGGTGGCCAAGAACCCCAACCCGTTCACCTTCACCGGCACCGGCGTCTACCTGCTGGGCCGCGGTGAGGTCGCCGTGGTCGACCCTGGTCCGAGCCTGGATGAACACCTCGACGCCGTCCTCGGGGCCCTCGACGAGGACGAGACCGTCACCCACGTGCTGGTCACCCACACCCACACCGACCACACGGCCGGCGTGGCCAAGCTGGTGGCCCGCACCGGCGCCACCACCTACGGGTTCGGCCCCCACGGTCCGGTGCCCGAGCGCGACCCGCTCGAGGCGATCAGCTTCGACGAGTACTTCACCGACGAGGAGAAGCAGGAGATCGAGAAGGCGTGGGCCGACATCCCCGAGGAACTCAAGCGGGAGGGCCCCGATGTCGACTTCGTGCCCGACGTGGCGGTGGCCGACGGCGACACGATCGCCGGGGGCTCGGGCGATGGGGCCTGGGAGGTCGAGGTGGTCCACACGCCGGGCCACACCTCCAACCACGTCTGCTTCGGCCTCACCGCCGAGAAGGTGTTGTTCACCGGCGACCACGTGATGGGATGGGCGACCTCGGTGATCTCGCCGCCCGACGGCGACCTGTTCGACTACCTGGCCTCGCTCGAGAAGCTGCTCGGCCGCGACGACGATCGCTACTGGCCGACACACGGCCCCTCGATCGACGACCCCCACACCTACGTCCAGTCGTTCCTCGACCACCGTCGCGGCCGCGAGGCCCAGATCGTCACCGGCCTCGAGGTCGGCCCGACCACGATCAAGGCCCTCGTGCCGACCATGTACGCCGAGACCGACAAGCGGCTCTGGCGGGCCGCCGCCAACTCGGTCTGGTCGCACCTCCGTTCACTCCACAAGGAGGGCCGGGTCGCCGCCACCGTCGACGGCTCGCCCACCGACGACCCCGGCCTCAACGCCACCTGGGAGCTCACATGACTGC
>JAWSVN010000098.1:0-13443 GCA_033851875.1 Acidimicrobiales bacterium | reverse complement strand
CGGTGTCGGTGCCGGTGGCCGCCGGGTCGCCGGTGTTCGCCCCGTCGTCGCCGCTGAGGGTCCAGGCCAGGAAGCCGAGGGCCGCCACCAGGATGGCGGCGGCCGCCACCGTGAAGGCGACCCGACCCGAGCCGCCCGAGCCGCCCGAGCCGTGCGCTCCCCCACCACCCAGCGGTGCATTCGACGGTGGCAGCCCGGGCGGGGGCGTGGCCGGGGCGGCCCCCGAGGCGGCGCCCACGTGTTGGGTTCGGTGCGGATCGTCGGTCATGCGATTCCTCCTCGGAGGATTGAACCGCCGAACGTCGCCGCTGTCAGTGGGGAGCGCCCCCGAGGGCCCGCCTTCGTCGACGCACCTGCATCAGCCGTCGGCGCACCGGCCTCAGCCGTCGGCACAGGGCGTGAGTTCGAGGAAGATCGACTCGTCGAACTCGATCACCGTGTCGGCGGCGGGGACCTGGGCGAGGACGACGTCGTCGCAGTAGTTGGGCCACGAGATCGAGATGCCGTCGGTCGTGGTCGCGATCTCGATGGCCTCGTCGAGTCGCATCCCGACGAAATCGGGGGCGACACACGGATCGAACCGCAGCGTCACGAGGTCGCCGGCGTCGGCGTCGGCGCCCGCCGACGGTGACGTGCCGTCGACCGTCGCGCCCTCGCACGCCGGCCTCGCCGGCACGTCGAAGCCGGCCTCGATCAGCGCCATCCGAGCGTCGAGCACGGTCTCGCCGGCCACGTCCGGCACGCGCTCGCTGTCGCCGCCGCGACTGCCGAGCACCCACGCGCCGAGCGCGATCGCTGCCGCAGCCGTGATCAGCAGCACCCCGATGAGGGGGGAGGGTCCACCGGTGTCTTCCTCGGTCGCTGCAGCGGCCAGATCGGGCATCGGCGTGTCGTCGGCGACGTGGGAGACCGCTGTCTCGCCGTTCCACCGCGACCGGAACTCGGCCACCGACGCCGGACGGTCGTCGGGCCGCTTCGACATCGCCGACCGCAGCGCGTCACGTGCGGCCGGCGGCACGGCGGGTTCATCGACGGTGGGGACCGGGGCATCCGCGATCTGGGTGAGCACGGTGAGCACCCCGTCGGTCGACGCGCCGTAGGGCTGGCGCCCCGTGAGGACCGAGTAGAGCGTCGCCGCCAGGGAGTAGACGTCGGAGCGCTCGTCGCTCGGTCGGCCCTGCAGGATCTCGGGTGCGGCGTAGGCGGGCGTCGCCGACAGCGTGTGTTGTTGGGTTGCCTCGGACGCGACGATGGCGATCCCGAAGTCGGTGAGCAGGGGTCGGCCATCGGGGGTGAGCAGCACGTTGGCCGGCTTGATGTCCCGATGGACCACGCCGGCCTGGTGGCCGGCCTCGACCGCGTCGAAGAGGCGGTGGGCGAGCGTCGTCGCCTCATCCCACGGGGTGGGGCCCTGCTCGATCCGTTCCTTGAGCGTGCCGCCTTCGACCAACTCCATCATCAGGAAGGGGCGGTCGTCGGCGGTGTAGCCGGAGGTGAACACCGAGACGATGTTGGGGTTGGACGACAACGAACCCATCGCCCGCCGTTCCCGATCGAACCGGCGCCGGGTGTCGTCGTCGGCGTGAGCGTGCAGCACCTTCACCGCCACGTCGCGCCCGTGGGCGTCGTCTCGCGCCTCGTGGACCGTGGCGAAGCCGCCGCTGCCCAGGGTGCGCGTCCACGTCAGCCCGTCGATTCCCAGTTCCACACTCGACCCTCTCTCGTCCCTGGTCGCCGCGCGCCGCTCGCAGCGGCAACGAATCTAGGCGCGTCGGCGTTCAGGCGCTGCGGCCCAGCGCCTCGTAGACGAAGGTGCGGCGCCCGACGGCCACCCGTGTGCCCGCGGTGATCGCCACCGGCCGGTTGGGGAGGACCGGCTCCCAGCGTTGTTGATCCACTCGCCACACGAAGGTGCCGTTGGTCGAGCCGAGGTCACAGAGGCTGACGTCCCAGTCGTCGAGCACGAGTTCGGCATGGGAGCGCGAGACGGTCTGGTCGGGGTCGGTGGCCACGAGAGCGGTGAGCGAGGTGTCGTCGGGTTCGGGTTCCCGACCGATCAGGTACGACCGGTCGAGGGTGAAGGTGGTGCCGTCGTCGAAGACGAGGAAGCCGAGCGCCGGACGGACGCCGTCGACCAGGCGATGGGTGAGGTGGACCAGGGAGATGCCGCACTGCGAGCAGTAGGCGGCGGTCGGGTTGTTGAAGTGGCCGCGGCTGCACTCGATCCCCTTCACGGTCACCCGGCCGGGTTCGGCCGCGATCGGGAGGGGCCCGAGCGGCTCCTGGGGGCGCAGGTCGGCGAGCTCGAAGGCGGCCGGCGCCGGGGCCGGGACGGCGACGGGCGGTACCGGTGCAGGTTCGGCAGCGCCGGGATCGATCAGGGCGCCGCGGCCCGCGACGACACCGGCCTCGAGCCCGATCGGGCCGACCCGGATCGTCTCGTGGTCGAAGGGCACCGGTCCGAACCCCAGCCAGAACGAGCCGTCGGGGGCGCTCGCCTCGCTGTCGAGGGCCGCCCCGGACGCGGGTGCGGGGGCCGCCACGGTGGTGGGGTCACCGTCGAGCGCGACGGCGGCGCCGGCGCCGCGACAGATGGCGCGCCGGCCGCCGGGAACCGTCACCACCGCAGCGAGGTGCGGGGTGGGAACGTGGCGGAGCCGGTCGACGAGTTCGACGGCCGTGGGCGGTCGGCCGGCCGGGGCGAGCACCGCCAGGGCGGCCGCACGGGTGGTCTCGTCGCCGCCGACGACGACGGTGCCGGCGGTCCAACGGGCGACGAGGCCGTCGCCGTCGACCGGGATCACCCGGTCGTGCCCGGGGGCCGTTCCGTGGTCGAGTGGGATGTTCACGATGCAGCGATCCTCTCCACGTCGTCGGCGAAGTCGGCCGCGGTCGGGTGTCGGTCGCCGGGGTCGACGGCCACCGCCCTGGCGACGACGGTGCGCACCGACGGGTCGATCGCGTCGTCGATCGTCGGGGGCTCCGACAGGATCGTCCGCAACGCGCCGAGCAGGTCGAGTTGTTCGAGGCCGGGGAAGATCGAGCGTCCGCTCACCACACCGTGCAGGGTGGCGCCGAAGCTCCACACATCCGACGCTCGCGATGCCGGTTCGCCCCGCACCGTCTCCGGCGCCAGGAACTGCACGGTGCCGACCGGGCCGATGCCGGTGACCGTTTGGCCAGGGCTGAGCAGTTGTGCGAGCCCGAGATCGCCGAGGAGACCCCGGCCCTCGTCGAGCAGGATGTTCCCGGGCTTCACGTCGCGGTGGGCGATCCCCGCCTCGTGGAGGGCGTGACACGCCCGTGCGGCGCCGGCGACCGCGGCCAGGACCGCCGCCCGATCGAGAGGGCGGGCCGGGCTGTCGAGCGAGCCGTCGGGGTAGTAGGCGGTCGTGTAGAACAGCCGCCCGTCCTGTTGGCCGGCGTCGAGGACCGGAGCGAGATGGGGCGACGAGACCGAGGCATGGATGCGCAGCTCGTTGGCCATGCGGTCGAAGTCGTTCTCGGTGGCCTGGATGGCCAGCACCTTGACCGCCACCATCACGCCGTCGGGCAGCCCGAGTCGGGCGGGCGGGCGGGCCAACCAGAACTCGCCGTGGTTGCCGGTGCCGAGGGAGTCGAGTAGCTCGTAGTCAGCGATCGCGTCCATGGATCTCCTCCAGGTAGTCGGTCGACACCTCGACCGAGTCGCGGGTGATGGTGAGGGAGCCGCCGGCGTCGCGGCCGTGGTGGAGACGGTTCGACAGCCCGACGACCCCGGCGACGCCGACCACCGCGCCGGCGAGCCCGAACCCGCCGAGAGCGGCGTCGGAACGGAGCTCCGGCACGAAGAGCACGGTGGTGAGCACCTCGGTGACCCCCAGGGCGACGACGACCCTCGCCAGATCGGTCGAGCGAAGTCGGCTGGCGACCAGGGCCCCCATCGGGGCGCCCCACGCCACGATCGGTACCGCCGCCAACCACATGCCGAACACGTCGGCCTGGCGGGGCGCTGCCGGGGTGGCCAGGAGATCGCCGCCGACCGCGACCACGGTCCCGTCGGCCGCGAAGGTGGTGGCGAACTGCCGGTCGAACCCGGCGAACACCACGGCCCCGACGATGCTGAGCAGCGCCATCGTCACCACGCTCGTGGGCACCCCGACCGTGGAGCGGACCCCGAGGATGACGACCAGGAAGAGGTAGATCATCACGTCGGCCCCCGATCCCAGCACCGCGGCAGCCGCCCCGCCGGCCAGCCCGAACCCGGTGAGCAGCACCCAGGTCCGAGTTGCGGCGCGGGGGAGCTGGTCGGTCACCGAGCGGATCGGGCTGCGCAACCCGACGATCGTGGCGGCCGTCATCGCCAGCACGATCAGGGAGAACGTCACCTTCACGTAGGGACCCGGGATGCGCAGCGGGGCGAAGGGTTCGTCCCAGTCGGCCAGGGTCGACAGCGCCAAGCCGAAGCCGACCACGCCGGCGACGACGCCGACCGCCACGGCCCGCCACTCGACCGCGCTGCGCCGCAGCACGATCGAGACGGCGGCCGTGGTCATCCCCACCGACTGGATGCACAGGGAGAACGTGCGTGCCGTCGCCGAGGAGATCTCGAGGCCCTTGGTGAACACGGGGAACGCCACGGCACCGCCGCCCTGGGGCGTGGCGCCGGCGACGAAGCTTCCGATGACCATCGTCGCCGCCGCCACCCCGTGGTCGGTCACCCGACCCCACAGGCCCGCCACCGTCACCCCCGCCGACCAGGCCAGGCAGACCCCACCCGACACCGCAAACGCCGCTCGTTGCCGCCGTCGGACCGCCGTCGAACGAGCGACCCTCCCTCCAGCGATGACGGCCGTGGGGTCGAACCCGGCCCGGTCAGACGAGTCGCCCACCGCGATACCTCCAGCGAAGGGCGACGATCCGGAGTGGCCCGTTGGCCACGAACCACATCACGAGCCACGTCGTGACGATGTGGAAGACGAAGGCGTCGTCGGGCACGTCGAACTCGTCGGCCAACGCCGCCCGCGTGAACACCGCCTCGTTGACGATCGTGACGAGGCCGAGGCCCGTCGGCCAGTCCTTCTCCCACCGATACTGCTGGAGCCAGTGGTAGAGCGGCTCCCAGATCACGAGGCCGAGCACGCCCATCACCAGCACGGCGGCGACGGTCAGCCGCAGGGTGTCGGCGAAGGAGCGGCCGCCGAGCGCGGTCACGATCGGCGACACCAACAGCGTCCACGGCAGGCCGATCGCCACGATCAGGAACAGTCTCGTCTGGAGTCGACCGAACAGGGTCGGGGTCATCGGGCCACCTCCTTCGGCGGCTTGTCGGTCGCCCAGCGCCACCATTCGGCGAGGGAGCGCCGCATCCCGATCCGGGGCGCCGCCCCGTGGGCGGCGAGGTCGTCGGCGATGGCGAGGGCGGCGTACTGCAGGCCGAGGAACGAGTCGACGCCCGCGTAGTAGCCGCCGAGGGTGATCGACCCGGACGCGTAGAGCCGACCGGGGTCGCTGCGGGTGCCGAGGACCTCGAAGCCCTTGCTGACGTCGAGGCGGCCGTACGGCGACCGTTGCGCCCCACCGCGCTCGAGGAGGTCGGCCAGGAGTCGGTTCTCGCCGATGTCGGCGTCGAGACCGGTGGCGTCGATGATGAAGTTGGCCGGGAGCGTGATCGTCGCCCCGTCGGTAGTGCCGACCGTGGTGACGATCGACTGGTCGGCGCCCGGATCCACCGCCTTCACGGTGCCGACGTACTCCCGGTACCAGCCGCCGTCGCGCCCTCGCTGCAACTGCTCGCGCCACGAACGGCGGGGCGGCGTGTTGGTGCCTCCCATCCGGCCGATCAGCTCGGCCCGGCCCTGGCCGTCGAGTCGCTCGAGCTGCTCCTTGAGCTGCCCGCCCCACGCCGCCTTCGGGAAGTTGAACCCCTGGTAGGCCCAGCCGTCGCGGCCCGGACGCCGGAACCGGGCTGAGTCACCCTGGGGCTCGGCCACGTAGTTGCGGAACAGGTGGACGACGGTCGTCGGCGCGCCGTGGTGTTCGCGGTCGTCGAGGAGGCGTTGCAGGATCCGTGACGCCACGATCCCGCTCCCGCGCACGAGCACGATGCTCGGACGACGGCGGCACTCCTCGTAGACGTGGTCGTGGGGTTCGTAGGCGTTGACGACGCGTGAGGCGTCGCCGTGGGTCTCCCGGTAGGCCTGGAGGTCGGGCAGGAACTTGACCCCCGGATACCCGACTGCCACATGGGTGTAGCGGGAACGGATCACCGTGCGAGCCGGGGCGCCGTCGGCCGCGGTCGTGCGGTCGAGCGGGGTGAACACGGTGAAGTAGCCACCGCCGGCCCGCCGCCGCACCAGCCGGGCGCGACCGGTGCGCAGCATCCTCGTCCATCCGATGCGCTCGGCCTCGGCCGCGACCGACTCGTAGACCTGGCCGGCCTCGGGCGTGTAGTAGTCGGTGAGGAACGGCTCGCTCAGCACGTTCCACAACGGTGTGAACGACTTGGTGGCGGCGGCCTCGCGCCACGCGTAGCTCGGCCACCCCCAGATGTTGTCCATCGTCGAGCCGGCGTCGGACCGAAGACGCTCGTGGTCGGGGATCTGGGAGTTCGTCGCCAGGTAACGGTAGGTCCGCTCGGGTTTCTCGCCGTCGCCGACCACCGCGATCTGGTCGGCGCCGAGGCCGGCGACCCGCAGGGTGTCGGCGAGGGCGAACGAGCCGAGACCGCCGCCGATCGAGGTGACGTAGGCGTCGCTGACGCGCATGCCCGATCGGGCGACGTCGTCGTCGCTCCATATGTCGCGCCCGAGCAGCTCGTCGCTCAACGGGTCGCCGCCTGACCCCGTCGCCCGATGATCGCCAGCGGCGGATGCGCCGATCAATCGGGTCGCCGTCGGGTCGTCGCCCTGCGCCACGGTGCCTCCTGCGCCATCGCTCGGCGGCGTCGCTCATCGACGCCTCGTGGTGACGACGGTAGGAGGTTCCGGCATCGTGCTCAATGGGGTGCGCCCCCGGGTCCTCGCTTCCCTTGCCCCAGGTGGTGCCGCTCCCGCACACTGGTGGTGTCATGTCGGGCGAGTTGTGGGTGGAGTTCATCGACGAGCGTCATGTCGTCGCGCCCCACGACAGCCTCACCTTCGGACGCCGGGCCGAACTGGTGGTCGACGCCGACAACCCCTATCTCCACCGCAACGCCGGTTCGTTCATCTGGTTCGACGGCGGCTGGTGGTTGCGCAACGACGGCACGAGCATCGAGCTCGTCATCCACAGCGAGGGGGATCGCCGCGTCCACCTGGCTCCGGGTGCGGCCGATCCGCTCGTCGGGCCCCGAGGCGTGGTCCGGTTCCAGGCCGGGATCGCCCGCTACGAGCTGGCCTTCGAACTCGACGGTGCCCCCGTCCCCGAACCGGCGGCCGTCGACCGATCACCGGGCGCCACCGAGACCTCGCCGTTCGGGGTGGTCCGACTCAACGCCGAGCAGCGACTCCTCCTGGCCGCCTTGGCCGAGGGGCGCCTGCGCGACGAGGCCGGTGGCGCGTCGGTGTCGCTGCCGGCCAACGCCGAGGTGGCCCACGATCTCGGCTGGTCGCTGCGCAAGCTCGACCGAAAGCTCGACTATCTGTGCCGCCGACTCGCCGACCAAGGGGTGCCGGGCCTGCGGGGACAGAAGGGTCACGAAGCGCTCGACCGGCGACAACGACTCGTCGAGCACGTGGTCGCCGTCGGCATGATCGACGAGCGCGACGTGGCGGCACTGATCGTGCACCGGGGCACGGTCGGCGAGCTGCCCGCAGGCTGATCCGGGCCCGCCGATGCCCGTTGACGCCGGGATCGGCTTCAGCCCTCGGCGCGCTGTTCCTGGGCCTTGCGCGACACCTCGCGCGACAACACGTTGCGCAGCGCCTGGGCCGCTCCGGGGTCGAGCTCGTCGAGGTGGCGGAGGTCGGCGTGGCTCCACGATCGCAAGCGGACCGGGCCGGTGGTCCGCACGGTGGCGGTGGCCGGCGCCGGGTTGAGGAAGGCGAACTCGCCGACGAAACGGTCGGTCCCGCGGGTGCCGACGACGACGTCACCGACCACGATCTCGACCTCGCCGTCGAGGACGAGGTGCAGGTCGGTCTGGCGTGCGCCCTCGGTCATGAGGACCCGTCCGGCCTCGGCGGTCGTGTCGTGGCCGGCGCTCCACAGGGCCAGGAAGTCTCGTGCCGACAGCGACGCGAACAGGCGGTCGCGGATGCCGCTCTCCTCGTCGTCCAACGTCACCCGCCGCTCCTGGAACAGGCGGAAGCTCTGCCACAGGTTGATGGCGGTGAAGACGGTGTTCCAGGCCGCCATCGTCGGGTTCTCGAGGAGGATCGCCGCGACGACGAAGGCGACGTTCTGCACCAGGAGTCCGACGCGCAACAGCAGGCCCGTCGGCATCAGCGTGGCGGCGAGCAGCAGGGTGTAGGCGAGGTTGAGCGCGAACGTGTCCATAGGCCGGCGTCGAGTTCACCACGTCCATCGGCGCGGTGCCAGGATCACTCGGGCGCTGACGCGGGATCACTCGGGCGCTGGCGCGCGAAGGGCGCCGGCCGGAGCCGGCGCCCGTCGGGGTCGGGGGATCAGCTCTGGTCGCGGAGCACGTCGCGCTCGTTGATCGGCAGCGTCGGACGGGCGTTGCCGTCGTAGAGGAAGCTGGCGATCTGGGAGCGGGACATGAACGTCGGCATCGACAGCACGTTCCAGTTCACACCCTCGGAGCACGGCGGCGTCGTGAGCGAGCCGTTGTAGCGCCAGCGGTTGAGGTTGTCGGGCAGCAGCGTGGTCATGTCGAAGTTCTCGATGATGAGCTGGTCGCCGGCGACGGGCTGGTTGCGCCACAGGATGTCGTAGGCCGGGTGGGCCTCGAGGCCCTCGGCCAGGAGCACACCGACCACGCCGAGGTTGCCGGCGGCATCGGCGTGCACGAAGTGGAGCTCCATCGGGAACACCTCGCCCTGCACCGTGTGCTCCGACGGCTTGTGGAAGTGGAACTGCAGCATCTGGAACGGCACGTTGTCGATGATCGTCGTGTTGCCCGGCGGCACGTTGGCCTGGATCGTGTGGCCGTTGTTGATCATCGTGAGCGTGGTCGGCGACCAGTCGACCTGGAGGTCGTCGAGCCCGACGGGCATCGTGCCCATCATCGGGATGTCGATCGGCGACTGTTCCATGCCGGCCTCGCACACGGCGAACTGCTGGTTGAGGCGGCCCCAGGCGTGGGCGCCGGTGACCCCCTCGTAGCTCCAGTGGGCACCGCTATCGGCGTAGTCGTGGCCGTCGCCGACGTTCGACACGATCGTGGTGTCGTCGATCATCGCGAGGGTCTCGGGGTGACCGCCGGTGCCGCCGAGCTCGGCGGACAGTTCGGAGATCTCGTCCTCGAGAGCCTCGACGGCGGACAACGCCTCTTCGGCGGCGCGGGCGGCCTCGGCCGCCTCGGAGTCACCGGCGTTCTCGACGGTGCTGGCGCCGCCGCACGCAGCGACGGCGAGGCCCAGAGCGAACAGCACGCTCAACGAGCGGGAGGGGGTCTTCATGGGAGTGGCCTTTCGGGTCAGCCCGGGAAACGTCTCCACCGGTTTCGGACTTGCGAGCCATTCCATGAGCAACCGCGGCGACGCACGTCACGTCGGGCGGTTGCCGACTCACTCAGCGGACGGCGAACAGGTCGTAGACCACGTCGGCCTGGGCGCGAGTGGCCGAGGCGACGAACACCGTTCGGTTCACCCACTCGAGGGCCGGGTCGGCGGTCGACAAGCTTGCCGTGAGGCGGAAGTAGTACTCGTCTGCGCCGACCGGCTCGCCGGCGGCGATGCGGGCCAGCACCTCCGGAGCGCCGTGACGGAAGCCCTGGGTCGCGATCTCGAGGACGTGGCCGGCGTCGGTGCGGGCGCTGTAACGCGTGTCGATCACCGCCGTGCCGTCGGGTGCGACGGTCTGCCAGTCGGCGCCGCCTGGCAGGATGTCAGCGCCGAACGACGGGCCCTCGAAGCGGCCGCCGGTGATCCCGATCACCCGGCGGACCCCGAGTAGGGCCGGGCCGGCCTCGAGCGGTTGGGCGAGGGTAATCGTCGCCCGGGCCACGAGTTCGAGCTCGATCGGCGCAGGGTCGCTGGCGGGGGCCGGCGACGGCGAAGGGGACTCGGATGGCGAAGAGGTCACCGACGCAGCCTTGCAGATCGTCGGCCCCGTCACCGAGGTCTCGTGGGTAGTGGCATTGTCCCTGGTCGATCTGCCATCCTGTGGCGCCACGAACCTGGGGAGGGAACGGTTGACGAGCGAGGGCGACACGCCCGATCACGTGATCGCGGGTGCGATCCGTGAACGGGGCACAGCAAGGCGGCTGGACGCAGGCGACACACTCTGCGAAGCAGGTCAGCGGAGCGATCGTGCCTTCGTCGTCCTCGACGGGTGCCTCGAAGCCCTCGTGGGAGACGTGGTGGTGGCCGAGCGTGGACCGGGATCGGTGATCGGGGAGGTCGCCGCGCTCGTTGGCGGCGCCCGGACCGCAACCCTCCGGGCGGTCGGCCCGGCCGCCGTCGCCGAGGTGGAGAGCGCCGTGCTCCACGACATCCTCGACGAGGCGGGCGCCGAGGTCGAGCGGGCACTCTTCGCCCAGGCCCGGGACCGCACCGACCGAGCCCGGGTCGTGTCCCTCCTGCAGGAACAGTTCGAGGTCAGCGACCCGGACGCTGTTCGAGCGGTCGCTGATCGGGCCACCTGGCGTCGGGTCGACGCCGGCGACGATCTGTTCCGGGTCGGGGATCCGTCCGACAGCGCCTTCCTGCTCCTGACGGGCCGGATGGAGGCTCGCACCGACGATGACCGGCTGCTCCGCCACGTCGTGCGGGGCGACATCGTCGGCGAGTTCGGGCTGATCGAGGATCGGCCGCGATCGGCGACGGTCCGGGCGGTGCGCGACTGTTTCCTCGCCAAGCTCGACGCCGACGACTTCCAGAGGATCTCTGTCAGCCACCCCTCGGTCGCCTCCGCCCTGGTGCGGCGGGTCCTCGACCAGGCCGCCGGGGTGCGGCCCCTCCGCCATCGGGGTCGGGTGATCGCGGTCGCCGACCTCACCGGTGCAACCGGTGACGGCGGAGCCCATGCCGAGTTCGCCGCCGCGCTGTCGCCGCTCTCGTCGACGCTCGCCCTTGCGCCGGCCCTGGTCGACGAAGCGATCGGCCGGCCGGGTATCGCCCAGAGCGAGCCGGGCGGGGTGGGCGAGGTCCGTCTCAACGAGCTCCTCCACGAGCTCGAACAGGAACACGACCAGCTCTTCGTCGACCTCGGCGGAGGTCTGGGTTCGCCATGGGCGCAGCGGGCGTTGCGCAGCGCCGATCTGGTGGTCGCCCTGGTGCCGCCGACTGCGTCCTCGTCGGTGATCGACGAGGTCCGGCGCGCGCGGACGCTCGCGCCCGCCGTCACGGTGTGGGCGGCGGTCGTGCACCCGGCCGACGTCGATCGGCCAACCGGCAGCGGGCCGCTCGCCGACCGGTTGGGCGTCGACCGTCTGCTGCACCTGCGTGGCCGGACCGAGGCCGAGATGGGGCGCGTCGCGCGCCTGGCCGCCGGGCGCGGGGTCGGCGTGGTGTTGAGCGGCGGCGGTGGACGCGGCCACGCTCACCTCGGTGTGCTCGAAGCCCTCGAAGACCTCGGGGTGCCGATCGACACGATCGTCGGCACGTCGATGGGATCGGTGATCGCCGGCGCCCACGCCCAGGGCCTCTCCGCCGAGGACCGACGGCCGGTGGTGGCCGAACAGATGAAGGGTCTCCTCGACTACACCCTGCCGGTGGTGTCGCTCCTCGCCGGCAAGCGCATCTCGCAGCGGATCGAGGACCGGTTCGGCGGCTGGGACGTGCGGGACTGTTGGATCCCGTTCGCGTGTGTGTCGACGAGCCTGACCCGGTCGGTGTCGCGTGAGCATCGCGACGGCGACCTCGGACGGTCGATCCGTGCCTCGATCGCCATCCCCGGGGTGTTGCCGCCGGTGCCCGACGACGGTGAGCTCCTCATCGACGGCGGCGTGCTCGACAACCTTCCCGTCGGGCTGTTGCTCGACGACCCGTCGGTCGACACCGTGATCGCGTCCGACGTCGCGCCACCGAAGGGGCCGTCGGCCAAGGTCGACTACGGCACGTCGGTCAGCGGTCCTGGTGCCCTGTTCGCCCGGCTCCGAGGCAAGGGGGCCGGGTATCCGGGGATCGTGTCGACGTTGCTGCGTTCCACGCTGATCAGCTCGACCCGGGACCGTGACCGCTACGTGGCCGACGGGGTGATCGACTGCTACCTCGACCTCGATCTACGGGGCGTGGGGTTGATGGACTTCGACGCGGTCGACGGCACCGCCACTCGTGGCCGAGAGCTCGCCCAGCCCCGGCTCGAGGAGTGGTGGGCCACGGCGGCAGCCAACCCCGAACGAGTCAGCGTCCGGTGAAGCTGGGCTCGCGCCGTTCGAGGAAGGCGGCGACGCCCTCCTTGTGATCCTCGGTGCGGAACAGTTCACCGAGGCTGGCACTCACCCACGCCCCGAGGTCGTCCCAGTCGGGGTCGAGGGCCTTGCGCAATCCGGCCTTGAGGCGCTGTACGGCCAGGGGCGGGTTCGCCGCGATCTGATCGGCGAGGGCGACCGCGCTCGACAGCAGCTCGTCGTGGTCGACGACGCGACCGACGAGTCCGATCTGCTTGGCTTCGGCGGCGTCGATCACCCGACCGGTGTAGAGCAGTTCGGCGGCGGTCTCGCGACCGACGAGCGAGGTGAGGCGACCGATGCCGGGCACGTCGCAGCACAGTCCCCGCTTCACGAACAACTCGCCGAACTTGGCGCGGTCCGACGCGATGCGCAGGTCGGCCATCAGGGCCAGCTCCATGCCCCAGCCGACCGCCGCGCCGTTGACCGCCGCGATGATCGGCACGTCGGAGTGGAGCAGCGACCCGGCCGCAGGGGTGAGGCGCGGGGTTCGCTCGAGCCGGTCAGCGGTCTCGGTGCCCGCTGCGACCATGATCTGCTTCACGTCGTCGCCCGAGCAGAACGCAGGGTCGGCGCCGGTGATGATCAGGCAGCGGGCCGTGGTGTTGTCCACGGCGTCGGCCAGCTCGGCGTAGGTGGTGTGGGTGAGGGCGTTGCGGGCGTCGGGGCGGTTGAGGGTGATGATCTCGACGTGCTGCCCCTCGCCGCACCGCTCCGTGAGGATCTCGGTGTAGTCGGTCATGGGGCATCTTTGCGTGGCCGTCGCGGGCGGTCGAATCCGAACCGGGGCGGCGCCGTCTGGCTCAGGGGTGGGCGCCGTCGAGGTAGTGCCACACGCCGCCGTGACGCCGGAAGCGGCTGCGTTCGTGTTGCGAGCCGGGGGAGCGGCCGGCGAGGTAGTGGGCCCGGAACTCGACGAAGCCCTCGTCGTCGTCGGGTCCGCCGAGCACGGTGTCGAGGATCTCGAG